>FR878600.1:5397-6051 GCA_000434535.1 Collinsella sp. CAG:166 | reverse complement strand
TGCGCGCCCCGCACAGGCTAAAGCCCGTAACAAAAAAGCTCGCCGGCTAGGCCGACGAGCTGCAAGTTCTTGGTCGCGGGGGCAGGATTTGAACCTACGACCTCCGGGTTATGAGCCCGGCGAGCTACCAGACTGCTCCACCCCGCAATGTCTGGGCGCCTCATGTGCGCAAGAAAGAATATTACGCGGGAGTTCGGTAAACGGCAAGGAAAATCTCGTGGAGCATAATTCCTTCATATTTAAACCCCTCAGCCCCTATCACCGTAAACGAATCGCAGCCGAGCGCCGTCGGCGGCGCGTATACAATGGTGCGCGTCCTTTTATGCCAACACTGGGAGTAGACATGCTGCTCGCTATCGATATGGGAAACACGCAGACGGCCATGGGCCTGTTTGACGGAGACGAGCTGGTGCAGTCGTGGCGCATGCCCACCGACCGCTCTTATACCGCCGACGAGATCCATGTGCGCCTGATGGGTTTCTTTAAGATGTACGGCCTTTCGCTCGACGCGGTCGACGCGATCGCCTTTGCGGGCGTGGTGCCGCAGCTCTCGCGCGAATGGCACGCCGTGGCCGACCGCATTGCCGCAGACGCCATCGTCATTGGGCCGCAGACGGCCGCGGTGACCAAGCTGCGCGCGGCGCGTCCCCAAGC
>FR878600.1:2953-5335 GCA_000434535.1 Collinsella sp. CAG:166 | reverse complement strand
CAGCCGAAACTTTCTACGGCGCGCCGGCAATCGTGGTGGACTTTGGCACCGCGACCAATATCGACGTCATCGATGAGGACGGTTATTACATTGGCGGAGCGATCGCGCCGGGCATCCGCATCTCCATGGACGCGCTTGCCGCCCGTGCCGCCAAGCTCGCCAGTGTGCCGCTCGAGGCGCCCGAGCATGCCATCGGCCGCGATACCGAGGAGTGCATCAAGGTGGGCGCCGTAACGGGCGCCGCCGCCATGGCTGAGGGCCTGGTCGCGCGCATGAAGCGCGAGCTGGGCCGCGAGGATGCCACCGTTATCGCCACGGGCGGCCTCGCCAGCATCGTCGCCGATTCGACCGATGCCTTCGACGTGGTCGACGGACAGCTCACCATCAAGGGTATCTGCGAAATCTACCGCCGCATGCAAGAGCTGGGATAGAGCAGGAGCTTAAGTCAAGCACGCCCGATGCCACAGTCCCCGCAAATGCTCGCCAAGCCTATTCCTCAAAATCGAAAAATTTTCAGTTTTGAGGAATAGGTCCGAGGTGCTACCCCGCAGCCACGCAAAGCCCTCCCCGGCACAGGCCGAAGAGGGCTTCGTTGTCATCGTTATCTTTGAGCGCGGGCGCCTCGCGTTACAGTCCGCGAATGCGCACGGCCTCGGGCGGAAACTCCTGCTCGCCGGCATCGGTCTTAATGGTCGCGCGACCCCAGATGTCCAGGCCCGCAAACACACCGACCGCAAGCGGCAAGCCGTTGGGCGACACCGCCGCAACTTGGCGGCCCAGCAGCGGCACCATGTCGAAGTACTCGCCCAACACGGGGGCCAGCGGACCGGCAGCGCCCTGCGGCGTGTTGGCAACAACCGCCCAGGTGTCCACACGGGTCAGCACGGCGGCGGCCAACTCCTCGACCAGCGCTTCGTCAGCCACGTCCACACCAAGCTCGCTCAGCGCCGAACGCTCAATATCCACCGTCACGGCACCGAACATGCCTGCGGCACCGGCGCCACCGTTGACGGCGACGCGCGCGAACGGCGTCTCAAACGCAGGCGCACCGCACACGATATCGCTCGGCCACTGGATACCCACCTTACCGGCAAGGCCCAACCCCGGCGTCGAAGCCGTGCCCACGAGCGCGTCCATCATGCCCATCGCGGCCACAAACGGCAGGCCATGGAAGGCATGCATGTTCACATCGGGGCGCACAACCAGCGAAAACGTCAGCGATGCATCGCCCGCACTCCACGCGCACCAGCCCGCGGACACGCCCTCGCGGCCCGCGTCACGCGCGGCGTCAAGCTCGGTACCGGCGGCAACAGCATTCATCTCGATCATCTACATACGCCCCAATTCGCCCACGATATGGCCCACGCGGTCCTCGGGCTCCTTGACCTCGACGCCGTTGTAGCGGAAGAACCGCGCCGGGTCGTGCATCAAGTCCTCAAGCGGCACCAGCACAAAATCGCGCTCGCCGATCAGTGGATGCGGCAGGCGCAGCTTTTTGCCGCCGTGGGTCTCGCCGTCCATCCACAGCAGGTCCAGGTCGATGGTGCGCGGACCGTTGGCCTTGGCCTTTTTGGAGCGGTCGCGCCCCAGCTCGGCCTCGATCTTCATGAGCTCGTCGAGCAGCACCAACGGCGCCAGCTCGGTCTTGATCTCGATGACGGCGTTGGCAAACGCGTCCTGGCGCGTCTCGTAGGCAGGCTCGCTCTCGTAGATCTTGGAGGAGTTGGACACGCAGGTGAGTGGAATCTCGGCGATCATCTCGCGTGCGGCGCGGATGTTGTCGCAGCGATGCCCCAGGTTGGAGCCCACGGCCACAAACGCGCGGCGCGGCTGTGGCTTGGCAACCGCCCAGTAGCCGTTCAGGAACTGCGCAAAACCCGCGGCGTCGTGCACGCGCACGATGTTGGCACCGGCCTGGATGGCGCCCAGGCACACGCCAAACGTAGCGGCATCGCGCTCGGCGGCCTCGGTCACGCCCGAGACGGCGCCCACAAAGCGCTTGCGCGACACGGCGCACATGAGCGGATAGCCCAGTGACGCCATCTTGGCAGTCTCGCGCTGGATGACGATGTCTTCGTTAGCCGACTTACCAAAGCCCGGGCCAGGATCGATGCAGATGCGGTCGCGCGACACGCCGGCATGGATGAGCGTGCGGGCCTGGTCGGACAGAAAGCCCATGACGCGGCGCATGATGGGCGCCGAATCGGGCAGGGTGAAGCGGCGGAGCTGCGAGGTGGGCACGTAGGCTTCCTCGCGGCGGGCGCTGCGGCGCATCATGGCGGCCAGGCGGTCATTGGGCTCCGATGCGGCCTCGGTGGCCTCGGGCGCGGCCTCGGGCGCGAGCGCGACGGTCTCGGCTGCAGCAGCCTGCTCGGCGGCCGG
>FR878600.1:0-2763 GCA_000434535.1 Collinsella sp. CAG:166 | reverse complement strand
TCGGCAGCCGCCTCGCGCGCCTTCTCGGCAACAAACGCCGCTGCCGAGGTATCGAGCTGCACCGTTGCGTGCGTGCGGGTGGGCGCGGCGACCTCGCCGGCATGCATCACGATGACGCCGCAGGTACTCGTCTTAACAAACTCGACCATCTTGGGATCGGTGAAGCCCGTCACGTCGTTGACGATCGAGGCGCCGCAGCGCACGGCCGCCTTGGCAACCGCCACATGACGCGTGTCGATCGAGACGATGGCGCCCTCCTTGGCCAGCGCGCGCACCACGGGCAGCACGCGGCGAGCTTCCTCGTCGGGGTTGACCGGGGTAAAACCAGGGCGCGTGGACTCACCGCCCACGTCGATGATGTCGGCGCCGGCATCGAGCATCGCCAGGCCGTACTCGATGGCGGCATCGGGGTCGAAGTGCTCCCCGCCATCGCTAAACGAATCGGGCGTCACGTTGAGGACGCCCATGATGCGCGGACGGTCAAAGCTGAGCTCGTACTTTCCGCACCGCCATGTCTTGCTGTCGTTCGCCATGAACATCCTCCTAAAATGCCCACGCCGCCGAGCTTGGGGAGCTGGCGGCGGGGTCGCTTTGCACTCAGTCTTTCTATTGTATCCGCGCGCGCGGGCTAGAACGCAAACGCGGCCGCGATGTCGCAAGAAATCAGCAGGTCGGCATTTGCATCCTGATCGGTGGGAGCAAGGTTGCATATGGCCAGTGTATCGCCGGTAAAGTAACGCGTAAGGCCTGCCGCCGGATACACCACGAGCGAGGTCCCGCCCACAATGAGGGCATCGGCCGCGGCGATGGCGGCAACGGCACCGGTCAACACATGCTCGTCGAGCGGCTCCTCGTAGAGCACCACATCGGGCTTGATGCGACCACCGCACGCGGGGCACGCAGGCACGCCCGCGGCATCCTCGTGCTCGCGCGAGCAAATCCACTCGGCGCTATAGACCGCGCCGCACGACTGGCAAATGTTGCGATGGACCGATCCGTGCAATTCAAACACGCGCTGCGAGCCGGCCGCCTGGTGCAGGCCGTCGATGTTTTGCGTCACCACGGCGTCGAGCTTGCCGGCGCGCTCCAGCTCGGCCAGCTTGGTGTGGCAGCGGTTGGGCTTAGCGTTAAGCGCGATCATCTTGGTGCGGTAAAAGTCGAAGAACTCCGTAGGATGCGCCTCGTAAAAGCTATGCGACAACATGGTCTCGGGCGGGTAGGCAAACCGCTGGTGATACAGGCCGTCCACACTGCGGAAATCGGGGATGCCGCTCGCCGTGGAAACACCAGCGCCGCCAAAGAAGACCACGCGCTTGTGGGTGTCAAACAGATCCGCCAGCGCGGCGGAGGCCTGCCTGGGGTCCGATATTGCCTGCGTCATATGAGTCCTCCGTCCTCGTTGGCCGGGCAGTGTCGGGCGATGCCCCAGCATGCGGCCTTTGGGTCAACATGCGCGGAGCCCACCCCGCCCCTGTTGCGCTAATCTTAAGCCTGCCAACCCCGTCGAAAGGACACCATGCCTCAGACTTACACTTTCGCCTCGTGGAACGTCAACGGCCTGCGCGCCGTGCTCAAAAAGGACCCGAGCTTTATCCAGATCGCGCAAGAACTCGACGTCGATATCCTGGCGCTACAGGAAACCAAGCTGCAGGAAGGCCAGGTCGATATCGACCTGCCCGGCTATCACCAAACCTGGAGCTACGCCGAGCGCAAGGGCTACTCGGGCACCGTGGTCTTTAGCCGCCAGGAACCGCTGCGTACGCTGCACGCCGATGCGCTGCTACCTTACGCCGGCGAGGGCGAGACGGCCGAGCTCGTCGCCCAAGCCGCAACCGAGGGCCGCGTCTGCGCGCTCGAGTTCGACAAGTTTTGGTTCGTGGACGTCTATACGCCCAACGCCCAAAACGAGCTCGCGCGCATCGATGTGCGCATGGCCTGGGACGATGCCTACCGCGGCTTTTTGAGCGCACTTGAGCGCGAGACCGGCAAGCCCGTCGTAACCTGCGGCGACTTTAACGTGGCACACGAGGAGATCGACCTTAAGAACCCCAAGTCCAACCGCGGCAACGCAGGCTTTTCGGACGAGGAGCGCGGTAAGTTTACCGAGCTGCTCGACGCCGGTTTTACCGATACCTGGCGCGCAGCAAACCCCGACGTCGAGGGCGTCTACAGCTGGTGGAGCTATCGCTTTAATGCCCGCAAGAACAACGCCGGCTGGCGCATCGATTATTTCCTGGTGAGCGATGCAATCGCCGGCAACGTGCGCGACACCGGCATCCGCGGCGACATCTTTGGCAGCGACCACTGCCCCGTCACCCTCACGCTAGAGCTCTAGCCCCAGCTACCCCCCGGAGACGAAGGAAAACGGATCATTTTGGACCTCGTGGGGGTATCCGCGTGACCCATCCGCCACGAAACACGCCCATCTACTACGTTTAAGCCACTACCCTCAACCACAGCGAACAACGCAAAAAGAAAACCGCAGGTAGAAAGCCTGCGGTTTTTCATAAAACGCGGTCATGGTCGGGGGTATCAAGCTAAACGTAGTAGATGGGCCAGTTTCGTGGCAAGCGCCGTCAACTGATTTCCTGGGGACATCTGGAGACGGAAGAAAATGGATCAATTTGGCTCTCTGGGGGCCACGATGCCCGTCGTATCAGCCGGCCATTCCAAAACTATGCCGGTTTACGGGGCTGAATCGCGAACCCCCAACCATACACAATTCCGAGATAATAAAACCGACGCTCCTATAAGTTGTCAAGA
>FR878599.1 GCA_000434535.1 Collinsella sp. CAG:166 | reverse complement strand
CCATTTGACAGCGGCAACAGGGTCGCTCACCATAGCAGGCGACAAATCAACGAAAGGATGAACATGGCAGCTGCACAGCCGCTTAAGATTCGCATGGTTGCCGGACTTGGCAACCCTGGCGATGAGTATGCCGAGACCCGCCACAACGCCGGTTTTAAGGCGATCGACGAGCTGGCCCGTCAGGCCGGCGTCACGTACTGGAAAAACCAAGCAGGCGCCGAGGTCGCGCTCATCAACATCAACGATGCCGAGGAAGAGAACGGCAAGCGCCAGATTGTACTGGTCAAGCCGCAGTCGTACATGAACACCTCGGGCGGGCCCATCTCCAAGCTCTGCCGCGAGTACAAGATCAAGGCCGAGGAGCTGCTCGTCATCCACGACGAGCTCGATATTCCCGCCGGCGACGTGCGTGTTAAGGTGGGCGGAGGCCATGCCGGTCACAACGGCCTGCGCTCCATCATCGACAAGATGGGCAGCCGCGACTTTAGCCGTATCCGCACCGGCATCGGCAACCCTCCCGGCAAGATGGCCGTGGCAGACTACGTGCTCAAGCAGCTGCGCGCCCGCGAAGCCGAGGATTTCCAGGACACCTGCGCCCGCGCCGCAGATGCCGCCGGTCTGGCCATCGTCCACGGCGTAATCTACGCCCGCGATCACGTAAACGGCGCCGCTTCCGCCAACGGCAAGCACTAAAACCTACCATTTAGAGATGTTTATTTTGGCAGGTTTCATCTGCGGAAACGCCGCGGCGGCTGCGTCGCAATAAACCCTGTGCCGCTATACATATGCAACGCTCCAAAGGGGGCCGGCCTCACCGAAGCGC
>FR878598.1:3026-5907 GCA_000434535.1 Collinsella sp. CAG:166 | reverse complement strand
CTCACCGAGCCGGATATCGTGGCCGCATCGATGCGCGTCGCCCCGGGCGTTACGCTCTGGGGTCCCGTCGCGGCGCCCGAGCAAGCTGAGCTCATGGCACGTCCGGTGGAGCTGCTGCTCGATGTCCTGCGTCGCGAATCCGACGTGGTCTTTATCGATACCTCGGTCTTTTGGGGCGATGCCGTGGCGGCTGCGGTGGCGGCGAGCGACCGTTGCCTGGTCGTTGGCGATGCGGCGGTGTCGTCCGCGACATCGGCATCGCGCGTCATTGAACTGGCAAGTCGAGTAGGTGTGCCGCGCACGCGCATGAGCGCCGTGTTCAACCGGTTCGGTGCGCGCGGGGCAGACGAGGACGTCGCCATGCGCTTTGAGATTGCCTGTGCGTTGAGCTCAAAGATTCGTATCGCCGATGGCGGGCAGGATCTCGCCGCGCTCATGGCGTTTGGGCGCGCTGACGAGGCAGTGGGTCAGACGAGCGCTTTCGCGACCAGCGTGCGCGAGGCCACGCGCGAGATGCTCGTGGAACTGGGGTGCGCCGTCGGCCCTTGGAGCGATATGGTCGCCGACCGTGCAACGCGCACCGAACGCCCGCGTATCCGCCTTCCCTGGTCGCGCGAGGGTGATCAGCGATGAGCCTGCAAACGAGGATTAAGGCTGCCGGCGCTGCAGCGGCTGCAGCGCCTGTAGATGCGGGGCGTCGTCGCGCGGTGAAACGACGCACCAAGCGCGCTGTGATGGACCGCATGGGTTACGACGAAGTGGCGCGTATCAGCGCCTATATCGACCCGGCGCTTGCCCGCTCGGAATTGCGTCCCGCGGTGGAGGCGGCGCTCAATGTTGAGGAACCGACCGATCTCGCGACGTCCGAACGCGAGACCATCATCGACGAGATTTTGGATGACGTGGTGGGCCTGGGGCCGTTGCAGCCGCTCATCGAGGACGACACCGTTACCGAGATCATGATCAACGGCTGCCGCTCGGCCTTCTTTGAACGCGGCGGCGTCTTGTACCCTATCGAGCATGCGTTTGAGGATGATGAGCAGATCCGTGTGCTTATCGACCGCATCATCTCGCCACTTGGCCGCCGTATCGACGAGCGCAGCCCCATCGTCAACGCTCGCCTTAAAACGGGCTATCGCGTCAACGCGGTGATTCCGCCTGTGGCGATTGACGGACCGATTCTCACCATCCGAAAGTTCTCGGACCGCATCTGCTCGCTGGACGAGCTTGTGGGGCTGGGGTCACTGCCGCTTTGGTATGCGCAGCTGCTGTCGTGCGCGGTGTCGCTGCGACAGGACCTGGCGGTTGCGGGAGGCACGGGATCTGGTAAGACCACCCTGCTCAACGCGCTGTCATGCGAGATTTCCACCGGCGAGCGCATCGTGACGATCGAGGACTCTGCCGAGCTCAAGTTTGCGCATCATCCGCACGTGGTGCGCCTAGAGGCGCGCGAGGCTTCAATTGAGGGCGAGGGCGCGGTGACGATCCGCGACCTGGTGACCAATGCCCTGCGCATGCGCCCCGACCGCATCGTGGTGGGCGAGGTGCGCGGTGCCGAGTGCTGCGACATGTTGCAGGCCATGAATACGGGCCACGACGGGTCGCTCACCACGCTTCATGCGGGTTCCGAGCAGGAGACCGTGGTGCGTCTGACGTTGCTTGCACGTTATGGCATCGATCTGCCGAGCGAGCTCATCGAGGAGCAGATTGCCATGGCGCTCGACGGCATCGTGATGTCCGAGCGCCACGCCGATGGCAGGCGCTTCGTCTCCTCGTATTCGGGGGTGCGTCGCGCCGCGTCGGGCGGCGTAGAGCTCGAGCGCTATGTGACTTTCGATGCCGCCGAGCGCACCTGGGCGCTTGACCGCGAGCCGCCGTTTATCGCAGAAGGCCTGCGGTCGGGGACGCTCACACAAGAGGAGGTGGACGAATGGAGGTCGCTGTGCCCCTCGTCGTAGGGGGTTTGGCAGGGTTTTCTGTTGCGACGGCGTGCGGGGCGGAACCTCGTGTGCCGCAGGTGCCGCCGGCGGAGCTGGCGCGTCAGGCGCTCGAGACGGTGGCAGAGAAGCTGCCGCGTGAGCTGGTGGAAAACGATCTGCTGAAAAAGATCGCCCGTTCGTGGGCATCGCTGGCTCCGGCGCATCGCCTTGGCCTCGTGATTGAAGATGCTTCGGGGCGTTTGGCGTTTCTACTGCTATCGAGCGGTGTCTGCAGCGTTTTACTAACGATGGTGTCGTTATCGCCCCTCGGGTTTGCCTTGGGACTTGTTGCTCCGATTGCCGCTGGCGCCGCTCGGGATGGCTTTGAGAGCCGGCGCGAGCAACACGATGCAGAAGAGGCCATGCCCGAGGCGTTTACCGCACTTTCCATGTCGCTTGCCTCGGGACATTCGCTGGCCCAGGGCATGCGCTTTGTGGGCGCTCATGCGCAAGAACCGGTGCATACCGAGTTTTTGCGGGTGGCGGCGGCGATCGATTGCGGTATCTCGGCGACCGACGCGCTCGATGACTTGCTCGTGCGCATCGACGCCCCCGGTCTTTCGCTTGTGACCTTGGCGCTTAAGGTGTCACAGCGCACCGGCGCTCCGCTTGCCGACTTGCTGTCCGAGGCGTCGAGCATGGTAGGGGAGCGCATTGAGCTCAAGCGCCGCCTGGATGTTAAGACGTCGCAGGCTCGCATGTCGGCGCATATGGTCGCGGCGATGCCGGCGGGCATGTGCGCGGTGTTGGCGCTGCTTTCGGCAGATTTTCGTCGCGGTCTTGCGACGCCTGCCGGTGCGGGCGCTGTGGTGCTGGGTCTCGCCCTCAACGCCGTTGCCCTGGTGGTTATCCGGCGCATTATGAGGGTGGAGCTATGAGCGCCCCAGTTGCAGTTGCGGCTT
>FR878598.1:2316-3012 GCA_000434535.1 Collinsella sp. CAG:166 | reverse complement strand
TGCAGTTGCGGCTTGCCTGTGCGCCCTGAGTGTATTTATCGCGACGGGTTTGGATCGGGCGGATGCACGCAAGATCGCAGGGGCCTGCAAGCGCGAGGCGGTGCTGGTCGCTGCCGCGGGTCGCTCAGTGGTCGATGCCCTGACCGCGCGAGTGAAGGGCGCGGTTGGAGCGGGCGGCCCGGCGCGAGTTTCGCTCGGCGAAGTGTCCGAGATGATCGATGTTGTGCGCTTGGGTCTTTCGGCCGGTCTTTCGTTTGATGCGACGCTTGAGATTTTCTGCGCCAACCGCCGGTCAGTGCTGGCTCTTCGCCTTGAGCGGGCCTGCATGGCGTGGCAGGTGGGCGTGGGCACGCGTGAGGACGAGTTGTTGGCCGCCGCGCGCGATCTGGACGTACGAGCGCTCGAGACCTTTGCCATCACGGTGGGGCAGGCGCTCGCCCTGGGTGCCCCACTTGCCGAGACGCTGGCCGCTCAAAGTCGCGAGATCCGTGCGGCTCATCGCGCCGCGGTCGAGCGTGAGATCGAGCGTGCGCCCGTCAAGCTGCTGATCCCCACCGGCACGCTCATCTTGCCGGCGTTGCTTCTGTCCATATTGGGCCCGCTGCTGGGAGCAGGCGGGATGATGTAGGGAGGAATACATGAACACGATGGTCGAAGTTGCTGACAAGGCTTGGAACTGGGCTTTTTGCCGGGCGA
>FR878598.1:0-2301 GCA_000434535.1 Collinsella sp. CAG:166 | reverse complement strand
GGGCTTTTTGCCGGGCGATCCGCGCTCGCCAGCATGCCAAGGAGCTGTTGCGGGAGGAGAGCGCGCAGGGTACCACCGAGTACGCCATTTTGGTGGGCGTGCTTGTGGTGATCGCGATTATTGCCATCGTTGCATTTAAAGGCAAGGTCCAAGATCTATGGAACGCTATCAGCGAGGGCATCAACAGTCTGTAGAGGGCGAGCGCCCCATCGGGGTGCTGCTGGTGTTTGCTTGCCTGACCGTGGCGATAGCGGCGGTGCTTTGGGGGCTTAACGCCGCGCGGCAGCAGCGTCCTGGGGCCGCCTTCGATTCGGGCTCAGATTCGGCGGTGGCGACTCAAAAAGATGAGATGCGAGATGCGGACGATTCGGATGTCGCTGTCACGGCGCAAACCTTTCTGCGGACGCTCGACAAGCGGTCTGGCACTGCGACGGATTCGCCTGAGGACAACGCGATTGCGGTCCGGCTTGCATGGTCCGAGGACCGACCGATGACCGAGGCAGCGGCGGATATGTTACGCGCCTACCGCGAGGTGCCAACGGCCCAGCTCGCCCTGAGCGGCTATCTCGATATTAAGGGCAACGTATGGGGCGCCATCGTGCGTGACGGACGCGGCTGGGTCGATATGGTGACGGTTGCCGCGGATACCGGCGATGCTTCGTGTCGTCTGCGCGCCGTGCGCCTGGTCCCGCAAACAATAAGCTCAAAGGAGGGATCGTGAAATGCATGGCGTTCTGCGTGAAGAGGTTGCCCAAGCGACTGTGGAATACGCCATCGTCACGGTGGCGCTGTTATCGATCGTGCTGGCGATCGCGGGGCTTTGGCGTGCTGGCACCGATGGGCGCTTGGCGGCGCTGGTTGAGCGGGCGGCATCCCATGGCGTTGCCTCGACGTCGGTTATCGACGCCGCTGCGGGCGCTAAGGACATTGCGTTGTATTGATATCGCGCGCGAGGACCGGGCGCAGTCTACGGTCGAGGCCGCTTTTTTGCTGCCGACGTTTCTGACGCTCATCCTTCTCGCACTGCAACCGGTGTGCCTGCTCTATACGCGCGCGGTCATGGAGTCTGCCGCCGCCGAGACCGCGCGGCTCATGACCACGACGACGGCGGAGGACGACGATCTTAAGGAGTTCACCCGCCGCCGGCTTGCCGCGGTGCCCAACGTTTCGATCTTTCATGCCGGCGGGCCGTTGTCGTGGAATATCGAGCTTGGTCGGGCCGGTGCGGGTGGCGTCTCGTCCGTGTCCGTTTCCGGCGAGGTCAGGCCGTTGCCTGTGATCGGTGCGTTTGCGCAGGCAATGGGTGGTACCGCCGAGGGCGGCTACGTTGAGCTCAAGGTCGATGTCTCGTATCAATCACGTCCCGAATGGCTGGAGGGAGATTATGATTCGTGGATTGCTACATGGGATTAAGCGTTTCTGGTCTAGATGCGTTTTGACGCGCCATCCGAGCTGCCATCGCAAGCGAGGCGGCTTTATGGGCCGCGCCGGTATCGACCTGTTTATCGAAGACGGTGCCTACACCACGCTTTCTTCTGCCGTGGTCATCCTAGTGGTGCTCACGTTGTTGTTTTCGTCGACCGCGGCGATATGGAGCATGTCGCGTGCCGGGGATACCCAGGTGGCGGCCGATAGCGGCGCGCTGGCGGGTGCCAACGTAGTGTCGTCCTATCACACGGCTGCCACGGTGGTTGATGCGAGCATCTTGAGTCTGGGGCTGGCGGGGTTTGCCACAATCGGGACGGGCCTGGTCGCCATCCTCATCCCGGGTGCCGAACCAGTTGCCGGCAATATGGTCGACACCGGGATTGAGATCATTAAAACGCGCAACAAGTTTGCCAAAAGCGCATCGGAAGGCTTACAGAAAATCGAGACGGCTCTGCCGTATCTGATCGCCGCGCGTGCCACGCAGGCGGTGTCGGCGCAGGATACCGATAGTGTGACCTATACCGGTACGGCGCTTGCCGTGCCCAGGACATCCGAGTCTGATTTTGTTGCGCTCGAGGGTTCCGAGATCTCGACCGATGCCATTAAAGATGCGTCGGAAGATCTGGAGCGCGCGGCCGAGGAGCTACAAAAAGCATCGGAGGAGACGGCGAAGGCAAAGGAGCGTGCCTGGCTAGCGGATTGCGGTGGATCGGATAAAGGTTCGGTCGGCAGCTGTTCGTGTATGTGGGAGCGCGCGAAAAGCCTAACGGATCTCTCCGGTGTTCAAAATCCGCATTACGCTTCGAGCGTTACGTGGGAGCCTCAAGTTGCCCTTGATCGCGCGAAGGACTACTACCATTGGCGTCTGACAAA
>FR878597.1:743-1681 GCA_000434535.1 Collinsella sp. CAG:166 | reverse complement strand
GGCGTTGACACGATTGAGCACGGCGCTCCGTTGACGCCCGAGATTCTGGAGCTGTACCGTGGCGCCGCGGGCACACAGCTCGAGGGGCGTGCGCCCAGTGTTACCTGCACTATCAGCCCGGCGCTGCCGTTTGTATTGCTCGACCCGGAAAAGACCCATTCGACCGATACGCAAAAGAAGAACGGCGATATCGTGTGCTCGGGCATTATCGAGAGCGCCCGTGCCGCACTGGAAGCTGGCGTTAAGGTGGGCCTGGGTACGGACTCGAGCTGCCCGTTCGTGACGCAGTACGACATGTGGCGTGAGGTGGCCTATTTTGCCAAGTATGTCGGCGTGAGCAACGCCTTCGCGCTGCATACGGCTACGCAAGTCAACGCCGAGCTGCTGGGGCTGGGCGGCGAGACCGGCACGATCGAGTGCGGCAAGGCCGCCGATATCTTGGTGACGCGCGAGAACCCGCTCGATGACCTGTGCGCACTGCGTGAGCCGACGTACGTGATGTGCCGTGGTGATCTGGTGCGCAAACTCAAGGTGAAGCGTATTCCCGAGGTGGACGCCGAGCTCGACGCGATTATGGCCATGCCTGCCGAGGCGTTGGCCGAGGAGCTTGCCCGCGATGGCGTGGCGTAAGCGCGCGATATGGCGATGCGACAAAGGGACAATCCTTTTGTCATAATCAGAAAAAGCCGAGGTCTCAGTGCGAGGCCTCGGCTTTATTTTGTCCCATGGTATGGCGGCTATGAGCGCGTCTCCATCTTGGCGTGGCACTTGGGGCAGGTGACGCGGATCTTGCCCTTGCCCTTGGGGACGGAGAGCATCTGGCCGCAGTTGGGGCACTTGAGGTATGCCGTGGTCTTGCGACCCTTCCACATCTTCTTGGCCGTGCGCTTGGCACGCTCAAAGTCTTCCTTACTGGTGCCGGCTGCGCGTGAGGTGCT
>FR878597.1:0-672 GCA_000434535.1 Collinsella sp. CAG:166 | reverse complement strand
AAGCCGGGAACATTGGCGGTCGTGGCGACAAAGGCCTCGTTCTCCTTGCGACGTGCATCGATATTTTTGGACAGGCCGCGCAGCACGCCAATCACGATTACGGCGATGGCGATCCAGCTGAGCCACTGGATACGAGCCATCGAACCGATCATGGCGATGATAATGCCTGCGAAGCCCATCACGATGGTGAGTTCGTCAGCGCCATTGCGGCCCTTCATAAAGTCATTCATGCAAATTGCCTTTCATTCGATATGCCGCACGCCTTTATACCCGATTTAGAGCAAGGGGGACAGGTTAATCTGCACCAATGTGGTGCAAACATACCTGTCCCCGGAATACCAAGACGGTGCAAACGTACCTGTCCCCAATGCCCCAATTACTTGGAGAGTTTGTCGACGACGCGTTCGATCTCGGCGAGCTTGGCGGCCTTGAGGTCTTCATCGCCCGATTCGATTGCCGAAGTCACGCAGCCCTCGATATGCGCCTTGAGCACGTCGGCGTTAATTCGCGCGAGGAGCGCCTGTGTGGCCATGAGCTGCGTGGAAATATCGACGCAATAGCGGTCCTCCTCGACCATCCGCAAGATGCCGTCGATCTGACCGCGTGCCGTCTTGAGCATGCGGGTCACCGATTTATGGTCTGCCATCATGGCGGGTCCTCGTTTCTGGTCGG
>FR878596.1 GCA_000434535.1 Collinsella sp. CAG:166 | reverse complement strand
CGTGTCGACGTTTGTGCCGCCCAACGTGGTCGAAGCGCTCAAACATCGCTTTTCGTGACGTTTTTTATTGCCTGGTGGCATGTGGTAAACTAACACGATGATATGTTACCTATGAAAGGAGACCGGATGCCGGGCGAGAATTTTCCTGGCGACAGGATCGTGAGTCTTGTCGACGAGCTCGAGGGGCTCATCGAAGAGGCTAAGACGCCGTTCGGCAAGAACGCCCAGATGAAGGTTATCGACGCCGACGTCTTCTTTAACATCCTCGATGAGATCCGCATGAGCTATCCCGAGGAGTGGCAGAAGTCCCGCCGTATCCTCAAAGAGCGCGAGGAGCTTATGGCCTCCGCCGCCGCTCAGGCCGATTCCATCATTGCCGATGCTCAGCAGCAGGCGCTCACCATTGCCGGTGAGCAGGAGATCGTCCGCTTAGCCCAGCAGCAGGCCGACGACATCCGCGACCGTGCCCAGCAGTACGAGCGCGAGACGCGTTATGCCGCCGAGGATTACGCCGAGCAGGTCTTTACGCACCTCGAGGAGAACCTTAAGAGCCTGACCGGCACCGTCACCCGTTGCCGTCAGCAGCTCAATGAGGGTGCCGCCCAGCAGAATGGTCAATGGTAATGGCTGAGTTCCCGAGCGTGATCGTCGATCTTTCCGAGCAGCTCGAGTTTCCCGGAGACTCATATCCGCTGACCGGCAAGGTCGATGTCGCCACCTACACGGTGGGCGAGAAGGAGTACCAGCTGCAGGACGGCATTTCCTACGACGTGGTCTTTACCAACGCCGGTACCGGTGTTCTGCTTTCGGGCATGGTCCGCGCTCACGCCACCGGCGAGTGCGATCGCTGTCTGGAGCCCGCATCGTTTGATATCGCAGGCGAGATCGAGGAGTTCTACCTCTTTAACGAGCCCGAGGACCCCGAGGCCTACGAAGACGGCTACGAGTTGCTGGGCGAGGATCGCATTGTCGATCTGGGCGAGCCCATCAACGACGCGGTCGTCATGGACACGCCGTTCGTTGTCCTGTGCAAGCCCGATTGCCGCGGCCTTTGCCCCACCTGCGGCATCAATCTCAACGTCGAGCAATGCGATTGTGCCGCCCAAGCAGAGGCCGAATGGGCCGCTGCCACGGAAAATCCATTTGCAGCATTGAAGAATCTCAAGCTTGACGAGTAAAACTGTGGTAGTATCGCTACTTGCGCGTAATCGCCACACTGGATAGTTCATAAGGAAGGTCACTATGCCCGTACCTAAACAAAAGCAGGGTCGTATCCGCACCCATACCCGTCGTTCCGCCAACATGAAGATCTCGGCTGCGGCTCAGTCCACGTGCCCCCGTTGCGGCGCTGTTAAGCTCCCGCATCACGTGTGCCCCAGCTGCGGTTTCTACAAGGACCGCGAGGTTATCGTTACCGAGTAACTGTATACTCTGGATGCGATGCCGTTCCAACTGGAACCACAATGGCCGGCTCAATGAGTCGGCCATTTTTGTATAAGGAGTATATGAAATGAGTAACGTTCGCGTTTGTGTAGACGTTGTGGGCGGAGACGAGAAGCCCCAGGTTGTCCTCGACGGTATCGAGGCTGCGCTTTCGGCAGATCCCGAGATCGAGGTCTTGGCCGTCGGTCCCGCCGAAATCGTCAACCCCTTTGCCGCAGCGCATGCCCGCGTGGAGGCCCTTGAGGCCCCCGATGTCATCAGCATGGAGGACGATCCCATCCGCGCCGTGATGACTAAGCGCAAGTCCTCGATCGTGCTTGCATGCCGTGCCATTAAGAAGGGCAATGCGGACGCGTTTTTCTCGGCCGGCTCGACCGGTGCCATGACCGCTGCCGCCACGGCCTACGTCACGCCGTTTAGGTATTTGGCAGAGGGTAGGAAGCAGCCGGTCCGTCCGTGCCTGACCAACGCACTGCCCAATCGCGCCGGCGGCTTGACGGTGCTGTGCGACATGGGCGCCAATCCCGATGTCACGGTGGACGACATGGTGCGCTTCGCCCAGATGGGCTCTGCCTATGCTCGCGTGGTTTTGGGCATCGAGCATCCCCGCGTGGGCCTGCTTGCCAACGGCACCGAGGACGAGAAGGGATCCAACTTTACCAAGTCGTGCTTCCCGGCCATGAAGGCCGCGGTTCCCGGCTTTGTGGGTAATTGTGAGGGGACCGATCTTACGTCGGGTAATTTTGACGTCGTGGTCGCCGATGGCATGTCGGGCAACATCGCGCTCAAGGCCACCGAGGGCGCTGCCAAGTTTTTGCTGCAGGAGCTCAAGGGTGCCTTTATGTCTTCGCTCGGCACCAAGATCGCCGCGCTGCTCATCAAAAAGCAGATGCGCGAGATCAAGGCCAAGCTTTCGGGCGACGCCAAGGGCGGCGCGATTCTGCTGGGCCTGCGCGGTGTCGTGTTGATCGGCCACGGTGCTACGTCAGTCGAGGCCGTCAAGAACGGTACGCTTGCCGCGGCCCAGGCCGTACGCGCCGGGCTTGTCCAGGACGTTGCCAATTCCATGGACGGTATCGTTTTATAAGAGCTCCGTTACGTGGCTCAACCTGTACCGTGTGGGGTAGAATCGGAGCCGTATTGCAACGCGGCTTCGATTGCCGTGTTGTGTTGTGTTCCATGACATACGAGAGGAAGCGCTATGGACCGCTCCGAAATCTTCGATAAGATCGCCGAAATTGCCGCTGACGTGCTGGGCGTCGATGTCGCCGACATTAGCGACGAGACCACTTTTGACGATCTCGATGCCGATTCGCTCGAGCGTCTGCAGCTGGTGACGGCCATCGAGGACGAGTTCGACCTCGAAATCGATGACGAGACCCTGCTGTCGCTCAACTCTGTCGCCGACGCCGTCGACGCGATCGAAAACGCCAAGGAGGCCTAAGTCTTGGCTTTGTCTGAACGACTCACGCGCGCCCAGGAGATTCTGGGCCATGAGTTCAATAACAAGGTGCTGCTGCGCGCGGCGCTCACGCATCCCTCGGCCGTCGAGGGCCTGCCGGTCTCAGCCAGCTATGAGCGCCTTGAATTTTTGGGCGATTCCATTTTAGGCGCCGTGGTGGCCCGTTCGCTCTTTGAGTCCTATCCCGAGTTTGACGAGGGCAAGCTCACGCGCCTGAAGGTGTCCCTTGTCTCAGGCGCCACGCTGTCCGAGGTGTCGCACGAGCTGGGTATCGACGACATCATTATCTTTGGCGCCTCCGAGACCGGTACCGGCGCGCGCGGCCTGCACTCGGCGCTTGAGAACGTTTACGAGTCGCTCGTGGGCGCGTTGTATCTGGATGCCGGTTGGGATGCGGCGGCGGAGTTCATCCACCGTACGCTTAAGCCGCACCTGGCCACCGAGCGAGCCGAGCACCCCGCGAACCCCAAGTCGTTCTTGCAGGAGTGCGTGCAGGCAGACGGCCACGAGCCTCCCGCGTATAAGCTGGTCGGCTCCGAGGGCCCCGCACATGCGCCCACCTTTACCGCTGTGGTGCTCATCGACGGTATTCGCCAGGGCCGCGGCACCGGGTCCTCCAAGAAGGAGGCCGAGGGGGCCGCTGCACTCGAGGCGCTCGACCGCATGGGCTACACCACCAACGGCGTGATTCTTAACAAGAAGCCTGTTTAAGCGAGGAACCGTGTATCTCAAGTCCCTCACGCTCAAAGGGTTCAAGTCGTTTGCCGACCGCGCCCATATGTCATTTGAGCCGGGCCTGACCGTCATCGTCGGTCCCAACGGCTCGGGAAAATCGAACATCTCCGACTCGATTCTGTGGGTCCTGGGCGAGCAGAGTGCCAAGCAGCTGCGCGGCCAGGCCATGGAGGACGTCATCTTCTCGGGCTCGTCGGCGCGCAAGCCGGTGGGTGTCGCCGAGGTCACGCTGGTGCTCGATAACTCGGACCATATGCTGCCCGTCGACTTTGACGAGGTCGCCATCACCCGTCGTATGTATCGCTCGAGCGAAAGCGAGTACCTCATCAACTCGAGCCCGTGCCGCCTGATGGACATTCAGGACATCCTGCACGATTCGGGCCTGGGCAAGGATACGCATTCCATCATCAGCCAGGGCAAGCTCGACGCCATTTTGCAGAGCCGCCCCGAGGAGCGCCGCGCCCTGATCGAGGAGGCTGCCGGCATCTCCAAGCATAAGCGCCGAAAGGAGCGTGCGCTCAAAAAGATTAAATCGATGGACGAGCACCTGACCCGTGCCCGCGACATCAATAAGGAGATCGCCCGCCAGCTGCGGCCGCTGGAGCGTCAGGTCGATCGCGCGCGCAAGTACAAAGAGCTGTCCTCGCGTGCGAACGAGCTTACGCAGATGCTGGCCGTCGACGAGCTTCGTTCGCTGCAGTCGCAGTGGAACGACCTGGAGAGCCGCTCCAAGGAGGGCGCTGCCGAGCTTGAGCTTGCGCAATACCGCTTGGGCGAAAAGGAGCGCGAGCTCGAGAAGCTCCAGGTCATGCTCGAGGAAAAGGGCCTGTTTGTGGGTGATCTGGGCGAGCAGCGCCGTCATATGCAAGACGTGGTCGGCCGCATCAACTCCGACATGCGCCTGCTCGAGGAAAAGGGCCACAACATGGTGTCGCGCCTGTCCGACATGCGCGGCCAGATCTCGAGCTCTGAGCATCAGCGTCGTCGCGTGGTCGAGGAGCTCGAGGATGCGCGTGCCCAGCTTGAGGAAGTGACCGGTGCGCACATGCAGGCCCAGGACGACGTTGATGCCGCCGGTCCTGCCGCCGCCCAGCTCCACGAGCGTCGCGTGGCGCTCGACAATCAGATTTCGCAGCTCACGCGCGAGCAGCGCGATGTGCAGCGTGTGGCCGATAACGCCGCGCTCGAGCTCGCCAAGGTGAAGGACTCGCTGAGCAACGCCGAGGTCGAGGACAACATGTACGCCTCGCGCCTGGAGCAGATCGACGAGCAGCTCGAGGAGGTTACGGCCTCGCTCGAGAGCCGTCGCGACCGCGCTGAGGAACTTGACG
>FR878595.1 GCA_000434535.1 Collinsella sp. CAG:166 | reverse complement strand
GGCGGCAGACATCGCCGCCCATACCGCGGCTGGCAAAGTACTCGCGCGGACGGCTGTCCTTACCGCGCATAAGCATGGTGTGGTAGAACTGGGCGGTCTCGGCACACAGGTCATAGATGCGGGCGCGCTTAGTGCCGCGCTCGCGATGGGCGCCGGTATCGTGCAGCTCAATGCCGGCACGGTCGGCCAGGTAGCGAATCGACTCGGGAAAGCTCAGGTTCTCGCGCTTCATGATGTAGGTGAAGACGTCGCCGCCCTCGCCACAGCCAAAGCAGTGCCACACCTGCGTGGCGGGGATAATGTGAAACGACGGGGTCTTTTCGCCATGGAAGGGGCAACAACCCCAAAACTCATGGCCGCGGGGCTTGAGCTCAACCGTTTCCTGCACAATGGCAACCAGATCGGACGCAGCGCGAACCTGGTCTTTTTCCTCATCGCTAATCACGGATGCTCACCCCCTGCTCACCCAAATGATGACGGATATCGTCAATATTACCCTCGACGGTCGCGATAAGCTCGTCCAGCGAATCGAACACGCGCGACGGGCGCAGCCAGCGCGTAAACGCCAGCGACACCGAGGCGCCGTACAGGTCGCCCGCATACCCGATCAAGTTGGCCTCGAGATGCGCCGAGGCGGCATCGTCGGCATACGTCGGCGGCAGCCCCACGTTGACGGCAGCAGGCCATACGGTATCGTCGACCAGCACCAGGCCCTCGTAAACGCCATCGGCAGGCACCTGAATGCCCTCGGGCACCTGGATGTTTGCCGTGGGAAAACCCATGTCGGAACCCTGATGACGACCGCCGGCAACAATACCTCGCAGCATGTACGGGCGACCGAGCAGCTCGGCGGCAAGCTCAACATGACCCCGGCGCAGCTCCTGGCGAATACGGGTGGCGCAGATTGTCTGTCCATCGACGCACAGCAGCT
>FR878594.1 GCA_000434535.1 Collinsella sp. CAG:166 | reverse complement strand
TCCTACACGACATTAAGGAAGTATACCTGTTTGGTTTGTGGAATTATAGCCAAATTCGCAAAAGGTTGGATTATTTGTTTAAACGTCTAAGTTTGTTACAAATTGATTACGTTGCCGGTTTACAGCTTATTGCCTGCTAAAACGTGATTTGCTGATTGCTTTCAAAAACATATAAAGGTGCACTGTTCGTTAAGACCTCTTTTAGGTGGATCCCAATGCGTCTGCGTGCCACCATTTTGTTTAAACAGACATGACTTGACTAACCGAAGCAAATATGTTTAGAACTCTAGCCCATGTAGACATTAGATGTTAGGCGATGTGGAGAGGGTTGGCGGCGTCGACGGCATCGGGGGCGTCGGAGAGGCCGTCAGGAGCAGCGTCTGCCGGGTCCTCGTCGGGGGTCTCGATCTGTTTGATCATTACCTCTTGGCCCTGCAGCAAATAGGTCTCGCCGCTACCGCAATGGGGACAGGTCTTGCCGTGCTCGACCGTCGCGTAGTCGCAGCCACACGCCTCGCAATGCGTCACGGCCTCGACGGGCTCCACGATAAGCTCCGCGCCCTGCGCGATAGGCTTTTTATCTGCTACCCAGCGCCAAGCGTCGAGCAGCAAGTCGGGAACGACGCCCGAGACCTCGCCCAGCAGCAGCGTGACGCTCGAAACGCGACGCACGCCATGAGCGCGCGCCACATTCTCAACATCGCGAATGATGTGATACACAATCCCTAATTCATGCAAGTCGAAACCCTTTCTGCAGAGGTTGATTCGATGCAAACTCAAAGCAAGGGAACGGCGAAATCTAGTCTGCGCCGTCCCCTTACCCGCCATGGTTACCTATTTACGACCGAACTTGATTTTGATTGCACGCTTTAGAGCGTACTTGCCGAGGCTTGGGAGCTTTTGCTCGTATTTGACCATCGTGGAGCACTCGGGGCGGTCGCGATCCAGATGGATGGCGCCAAACGCGCACTTGGTGGTGCACAGGCCGCAGCCAATGCACTTGTTGGGGTCGACGATCGAGGCGCCGCAGCCCAGGCAGCGGGCGGTCTCGGCGCGCACCTGCTCCTCGGTAAAGGTCTCGACGTACTCGCTAAACGGCGCGGCCTTCTCGCGCTCGCGGTTGACATGGGCGACCTCGCGGCTCGCGTTGTCGTAGCTCTCGAGCACAACGTCGTCGCGGTCGAGCGCGGTGTAGCGGCGCTGGTTGCGGCCGATGGTGAGCGTGGAGCCCGGCTGCACAAAGCGATGGATGGACACCGCGGCCTCGTGACCGGCGGCGATAGCGTCGATGGCAAAGCTGGGGCCAGTGTAGACGTCGCCACCCACAAAGATGTCGGGTTCGGCGGTCTGGTAAGTCTGGGGATCGGCAAGGGCACCCTGGCCGCGGCCGAGCTCCACCTTGGAGCCAGCCAGCAGATCGCCCCACACAATGGACTGGCCAATCGACATGACGACACGGTCGGCATCGACACGGCGCAGATCGTTCTCGTCGTACTCGGGCGCAAAACGGCCCTCGTCGTCAAAGACACGCGTGCAGCGCTTGAAGGTGATACCACACACACGACCGGCCTCGTCCAGGTGAATCTCCTTGGGGCCCCAGCCGCAGCTGATGTGAGCGCCGTCCTCAACGGCCTCGCGACGCTCCTCCTCGCTGGCGGGCATCTGGGCCTCACTCTCCAGGCAGAACATCTCAACGTGCTCGGAACCCAGACGGCAGGCGTTGCGCGCGACATCGATAGCCACGTTGCCGCCGCCCACCACAATGGTGCGGCCGGACAGGGTATCGATCTTGCCGCTGTTAACCTCGCGAAGGAAGTCGACGGCCACGGTCACGTCCTCGGCATCCTCACCCGGAATGCCGGCAAGGCGGCCGCCCTGGCAGCCAATGGCAACGTAGAAGGCCTTGAAGCCCTGCGCGCGCAGCTCGTCGAGCGTCACGTCTCGACCGACTTCCACGCCATAGCGGAACTCGGCACCCATCAGGCGAATGACCTCGACCTCGGCCTCAATGACGTCCTTCTGCAGCTTAAAGCTGGGAATGCCGTAGGTGAGCATGCCGCCCGGGCGCTCGTTTTTCTCGAACACGACGGGCTTGTAGCCCTTCTCGGCCAGATAAAAAGCGCAGGACAGGCCGGCCGGACCGGCACCGATGATGGCAATCTTCTGATCGAAGCCGCCGGCGCGCGTCGGGGTCACCACAGGTGGGACATAGCGGGTCGCGGCATCCAGATCGCGCTGGGCGATAAACTTCTTGACCTCGTCGATAGCCACGGCAGCGTCCACACGGCCGCGGGTGCAGGCATCCTCACAGCGGCGGTTGCACACACGGCCGCAGATAGCGGGCAGCGGGTTCTCGCGCTTAATGAGTGCCAGCGCCTCGTCATAGCGACCCTGAGCCGCGAGCTTCAAATAGCCCTGAACGGCAACGTGCGCGGGGCAGGCCGTCTTGCAGGGAGCGGTGCCGGACTCATGCGTCTCGATGCGGTTGTCGTTGCGGTAGTTGGGCGACCACTTGGTGTGGTCCCACTTGGTGGCATCGGGCAGCTCCTGGCGCGGATACTCGGGCACCTGTCCGCCGGCCTTTTTGCTGCAGAGCTTCTGGCCCAGCTTGGCGGCGCCGGCCGGACACACCTCAACGCAGCGACCGCAGGCCACGCACTTGTCCTTCTCGACCTTGGCGACGTAGGCCGAGCGCGACAGGTTGGGCGTGTTGAACAGCTGAGAGGTGCGCAGGGCATAACACACGTTGACGTTGCAGTTGCAGATAGCGAAGATCTTGTTCTCGCCGTCGATATTGGTGATCTGGTGCACAAAGCCGTTGTCCTCGGCCTGGCGCAGGATGTCGTAGACCTCGTCGCGCGTTACATAATGGCCACGATCGGTCTCGACCACGTAGTCGGCCATATCGCCCACGGCGATGCACCAGTCGGCCGGGTCGTCGGCGCAGCCCTCACCCATCACGCGGCGGCTCGCGCGGCAGCTGCAGGTGCTGGCGGCATACTTACCCTCGTATTTGTCGAGCCAGTGCTCGATATGCTCAATAGGCACCGACGTGCTCGCGGCATCGATAGCCTTCTCGACCGGAATGACATGCATGCCGATGCCGGCACCACCGGGCGGCACCATCGGAGTGGCCTTGGACAGCGGTCCCTTGGACGCCTGCTCAAAGAACTTGGCATAGACCGGGTGCTCCTCGAGCTGGCTCACGCGCATGTTGAGGAACTCGGCGGAACCCGGCACCAGCATGGGCAGCACCCACTGCTTGGCGCGCTCTGGGTTTTCCCAGTTGTACTCGAGCAGACCCGTGTAGCTCATGTCGTCGAGCATCTTCTCGATATCGGCTTTGGGCATGCCGGTGAGCTTGACCATCTCGGGCAGCGTATAGGGGCGGCGCATCTTCATCTTGCAGAGCACTTCGGCCTGCTCGTCGGTTGCGGCCTCGGCAAACGACCAGTACTCGTAGCCCAGCAGCTCATCGCGATGCAGTAGACGGTTGGTGCAGTGCTCGCACAACTTGACGATTGCCTCGCGCGGATGCTCCGGCAGCGGCGGCACGAACTCCGAACCGATGTCGGGCTCGGTGTAGCTAATCCCCGGTCCGTTGAGAATCATGGTTGTCCCTTCTCTTGCCACAGCCCGGCGGGACCGCAGCACCCCTCTTTTTTTGCAGGCCGGGCATGCCCCCATGCCGTTCACCCGCCATTGTTGACATTGTGTCAAAAATAGTATTGACGAACCGTCAACAATATTCAAGACTGTTAGGCGAACGGTCAGGCAAAAGAGGATGAAAGGCGGCAAAACATGGGCAACAACACAGCAGGTACCTCTGTGGTCGATGCCGTCCCCGCATCCGATAGCGCGGCAAAGCGCCTGACGGGCGACGAACGCCGTCGCGAGATCCTCGATGCCGTGCGCACCGTAAGCTCCGAGCTGGGCGTGTCCCACCTATCGGTATCGGCCGTGACCAAGCGAGCCGGCTGCACGCGTTCATTGTTCTACCACTACTTCGCCGACATGGACGCCGCCGTCACCGCCGTCATGGACGAGGCAATCGACGGTTTTATCTCCGAGCTCGAGCAGTGGAATGCCAACCGCACCGTCGGCGATATCGAGGGCGCGCTCGACACCGTCGCCCCGCTCTTTAAGCGCCTGGTCGCCAGCGGCCACGAGCTGCCGAGCACGCTCACTTCAAGCAGCGGCGCGCTCTACGGCGGCTTTTTGCACAACGTGGTCCAGCGTGTGGCGCAGTATATCTGCGACACCACCGTGGTGGATTTTGTCGCCCACCACGAGCTGCGCATCGACCATGTCTACGAAACGTTCTACACCCTCATCATGGGTCTTTTGATGTATATCCGCACGCACCCCGATGTGCCCGACGAGACGGTCAAGGAAATCATCGCCTCGACACTCCACATCGAGGGCTATACCGCCAAGTACCCGGAGCGCAAGCCCCAGAACTGACGACATTTGGCCAAACTGCCTGCGATCAGAAGAGGGGCCGCGGGCGTGTGAAAGGAGAGCAGCATGCTGTTCGATGTTTGGGGTAGCGATACCCTTATCCACTGGGCCGGCTGGGCCATGGTCTTTATTGGCCTGATCGTGCTCAACGAGGTCGGCCGCCGCACCAAGCTGGGCGCGGCAATCATCTTTGGCGTGGCTCCGCTGGCCATGACCATCTACTGCATCGCCATCGCCATCGGCGTCTCGCAGGGTGCCGAGTGGGCGCTCGCCAACCCCACCCATGTGTACCAGAACAGCTGGTTCCACTACGCCAAGGTATACGCAGCGCTGGCCGGTTGCTGGGGCTTCATTGCCATTAAGTACCAGTGGGGCAAGATCGGCAAGGCGCATTGGTTCCGCGCATGGCCGTTTGTGATCGTCGCCATCAACATCATGATCGCCGTCGTGTCCGACTTCGAGAGCGCCTATCACTTCTTTGTCCTGGGCGAGTCCACCTGGGTCACCTCCGAAGGCGCTACGCAGCTGGCCGGCTGGAACAACGTGTTCAACGGCATCGCCGGTATCATCAACATCTTCTGCATGACCGGTTGGTGGAGCGTCTACGCCTCCGAGGATCAGACCGACATGCTGTGGCCCGACATGACCTGGGTCTACATCATCGCCTACGATATCTGGAACTTCTGCTACACCTACAACTGCCTGCCCACCCACTCCTGGTTCTGCGGCTTTGCGCTGCTGCTGGCGCCCACCGTCGCCGCCTTTATCTGGAACAAGGGCGGCTGGATCCAGAACCGCGCCTTTACGCTGGCCATTTGGTGCATGTTTGCCCAAGTGTTCCCGTACTTCCAGGAGGAGTCCATCTTTGTGACCCACTCCACGCTCGACCCCGGCGCCGCTACCACGGTCTCGATCGCCGCACTGGTCGCCAACATCGCCGCGATCATCTACATCGCCTACCGCGCCAAGAAGCTCGGCCGCAATCCCTACAAGCAGGATGTCTTTGAGGGCACCAGCGATTGGGAGAAGGCTACCGCTCGCCGCGCCAAGGTTGATTACGCGCACGCCGAGTAACGCGCCCGACGCAAACATCGCTTGAATGTGAAGCCGCCTGGCCGACTCCGCGCAATGCAACGTATTGCATGCCCCCGGAAAGCGATTTGTCCGCTTTCCGGGGGCTTTTTGTTGTTGCGCGCATCCACGCACATATTCAAAACCTCTCGCACAGATAAAATCAGATTTCCGATTGCCTGACAGCTCTATATGACTCTGTTTTTGGGTACATTGTTGTCCCGATATTGAGCTTGGGGGATATATGAAAGATGAGACGATGGGTCAAGAGGATGCGGCCCAAGATGCAGAAGCTTGCGCTGAGGCCTTGGAGAGCTTAGACCGGATTTCACTCGATGAGATTGCGTTTGACGATTCGGGCGTTGATGTGCAGGATGAGCCGGAAACCGAGGCGCAATCCGATGATCAGGATGCAGACGACGTTGAGCCTGCCGAGGATGAGGCAGATCACGAAGACACCGAAAGCGAGGCCGGCAACCAGCCCGAATCCGACACAGGCGAGGAAACCGTCCTGCTCGACAGCTTGCCGGCCGAGGATTCGCTGACCCGCGAGCTTCCTGGCCTGGGTTCCGCACCAGCCGTGGACGAGACCATCGCCATGGGCGATATTCCCCTGCCGTCCGTTCCCTCGGCACGCGAGGCCGAGGTTCGCCATCGCAAGATGTCGCCCAAGCGCCGCAATCTGATGGTCGCCGGTGTCGTGGCCGTCGCGCTCGTCGTCGGCGGTGCAGGCTATGCTGCCTGGAACGGATATCAGCAAGAGCAGGCTGCCGCTGCCGCCGCCAATGCTCACACGATGATGTCAGTGCAGATTGGCGTGCATGCCGCGGGCCTCGACTGTTCCACCGGCTCCAAGATTCCCGTACAGGTGAGCGGTCAGGATTCTGACGGCTCCTCCGTGAGCGAAACGCTCTATGTTGACGAGCACGGCCGCGGCATCAAACTGCTGCCCGGCGATTACACGCTCTCCATCGCTGCCTCCCCCATCGCGGCCGACGGCACCATCTATACCGTCCCGACCACCAAGACGCAGGTCACCGTTAAGAGCGATGGACAGGATTTAAGTGCCCAGGCTACCTTTAAGCTCAAGGTGCCTTCGGCCGACACGGTAACCGACGACCAGATCGATGCCGCCGCCAAATATGCCGAGGAGGGAGGCGCGAGCTCCGCCGCCACCGCCAAGGTGCTCCAGCAGGCGGCAACCGCGCGGCGCGACGCCGCCGTCAATGCCGTGAGCGCGCAAAAGGCACAGGCGGCCCGTGATGCCGACGCCCGTCACAAGGCAACGGACCTGTATCAGCTCGATATTCCGGTTGAGTGGTATGGCAAGGTCGCAACCTGGCAAAACGGCAACACGCTGTGCATTTATCTGGACGGCGACAGCGATACGCCGATCGTGACGCTCGTCGCGGTGCGCGAGGGCGAGAGCTTTACGCCCGATGAGGGCGATACGGTTTTGGGTGCGGCCAATCTGGGCAACGGTTATACCGTCTATGCCAGCGGCCCCGTCTATCCGTACGTGGTGCCCCAGACTATCAACGGGCGCACCCAGGATCCAGTGTCGACCTACCCCATGGACGCGGCCATTGAGCTTGTCGAGCTTACGACCGGCAACCGCTATACGTATAGCCAGATCAAGAACGACCTGGTGGGTAAAGACGGCAAGGCCGATGGTGCCACTAAGCTCGAAACCGACTACCTCGCGCAGATCCTGCTGCCGAGTATCAAAGCCCAGGACTAGCCTGGCGCAGCAAGGTGCTCCCCAACCGTGATGAAGAAGCCAGGAGGTCCTGACCCCACAGGTCCATAGATGATTAGGCAAGGAGCCACTTCCATGCGGGCACAACGTGGACCACACCGTGCTCGCATGGAATATCGGTCTGTTCATCCATGGTAACGATTGCCGACTCGCCAAGATCGAACTGGGCCATCGAGGCATCAAGCGCGGCAATTTCGCGCTCGCGCGTTTTCTCACTTGCCATATCCGCACTTACCTGAATCAGGCTATAAGCCCGCATGAGAAGCGCGTCCCCAGCCACAAAGTCCACCTCATGGCTTTTGCTCTTCTCTTTGATCAGCAGGCGGCAGACCGATCCGACCCTCACCGCGGGAGTCCTTCTTCTTAGCGCGTTGAACACTGCGGTCTCGAGCCTCTGGCCCTGGTCCAATGCCGATGCGGGAGAGAATGCTCCAAACATCGCAGGATCGACTGCGTAGACCTTAGACGCAGACCGCATGTTATTTGCCAGTGAACGCGTGAACTCCGGCACGGAGAACAGCAGGTAGGCATCCTCATAATACTCAAGTAAGTCGCTGAGCGAATTACGACTGACGGGTATCTGCCTGCTCTTGAACTCGTTGTACACTTTGTTCACCGACAGCTCTCGTCCCGAAGATGCCATACACCGCGTTAGGAACAGCGATGCCAGGCGAGGGTTCTTGACGTCGTAACGCTCAACGACGTCCATAGCGACCGTTCGCGAAGCATATTCCTGTAGCAGCTGAATCGCGTCTGCGGGTGTCTGCTCAAGCGTCGCGATGAATCCCCCTCGTTCAAGATATCCGATCAGATGATGTCGAAGCAGCGCTGCATCGCTTGGGGAAAAGGTCGCATCTGGCTCGAAAACGCTCCCCGTCTTATATCGAACGTATTCCGAAAAACTCAACGGAAAAAGCTCCCGTATAAGAGAACGACCCCTGAACTCGCTCTTAAGCTCTGAGGACAGCATCTTAGAAGAAGATCCCGTCACATAGACGGTCGCTTTCTCCGTATCGACTACACGCCGCAGAAACGCACCCCATTCGGGAATTTCTTGGATCTCGTCAAAGAAAATGTAAGCGCCCTCGGTTCGAGCAGCAGGATACAGCGCATAGAACGTGTCGAGCACGTCCGCCAGCAGCGATGACTCATACGGGCGCAAGCGCTCGTCCTCAAAATTAAAGTAAAGCATCCGGTCAAGCTCGACGCCCCGGCCCTGAAGCCGCTGCATCTCCTGATACAGGCGATACGTCTTTCCACAACGGCGGGCCCCCACAACCACATTTACGATGTTGTCGCGCTTTGGCTCCTGTGGGTTTCCCAGATCAAGGTCTCGCTCAAAGACCTGCGGAACCCCCTGCTGTTCAAAGTCCTTTATTTTCTGGGCGATCAAGTCGTTGAATGCCATGATTCTCCAATCTTGCTCTCTAGCTAATCAAAATTATACTGATTCTTGATTAATTAGAGAGCAAGATTGTGTGTAGCTTGATTAACACTTAAGCAAGTTTTTTCACTGTTATTGCTCCGAAGGATATCGAGTGGCTAAGAGGACAACCGAGCTCGAATGCGACTCCCCGAGCAGTCAATTTGGGACGGTGCTTTTTTGACTACCCTCCCCCTGTAGAAAGATCCCTAACGCAGTTGCGGTGAAATAGGGACTGTTTTTGCTGGTCAAACTGCAAAACAGTCCCTATTTCACCACAACTTAATTGGTGGCCTTTTGGGTGGCACTCAGCGCCACGGGTCGGCTTCGAACATTGGCTCGCGCTCGGGGCGTCGGTCGCTGTAGGGATCGTAACCGTCATCGTCCTCGTTCTCGGCACGGATATAGGGGTCGCGCGGCTTGGGCGCCGGTTTGGACGTGGGCTTGAGCGCCGGCGCGCTTGTCTTGATCTCGTCTTTCATCTGCATAGCTCCTCGCATCGCATCCGTTCAATATCATCGATTGTCGCACGAAAAAGGGCGGCGGACCCAATTGAATCCGCCGCCCTTGGCGTTTAGAGACGGCTGGTAGATTTTAAGGCATGTCCCAAAATCTACTCGGCGTCGGGAACCTCGTAGGTGGCCGCCGGCGTGTTGTCGCACACGACGGTAAAGCCGCCGTCCTTGCCGGCATCGACCGTCACCTGATCGCCCTCGCGCACCGTGCCGTCGATGATGGCGGCGGCGATGGCGTCCACGACCTCGCGCTGGACCAGGCGCTTGAGCGGACGGGCACCGAACACGGGGTCCAGGCCACCCACGGCGAGCATCTGCTTGGCCGCCGGGGTGATGGCAAGCGTCATGCGCTCCTTGGCCAGGCGTGCGCGAACGTCGGCAAGCTGGATGTCGACGATCTTCTCGATCTGCGCCATGCCGAGCGGATGGAACACCACGATATCGTCGATACGGTTGAGGAACTCGGGGCGGAAGGTCTGAGCCATGGCGGCGTCGACCTGATGTCGCATCTCCTCCTCGTCCTTACCGGACAGATCGGCGATGGCCTTGGAGCCCACGTTGGACGTCATGATGATAATCGTGTTCTTGAAGGACACCTGGCGGCCCTGGCCATCGGTCAGACGGCCGTCGTCGAGCACCTGCAGCAGCACGTTGAAGACATCTGGATGGGCCTTCTCCATCTCGTCGAGCAAGATCACGGAGTACGGACGACGGCGCACGGCCTCAGTGAGCTGGCCGCCCTCGTCGTAACCCACGTATCCCGGGGGCGCACCGATCAGACGCTGGACGCTGAACTTCTCCATGTACTCGGACATGTCGATACGCACGAGCGCGCGCTCGTCGTCGAACAGGCACTCGGCCAGCGCCTTGGCGAGCTCGGTCTTGCCCACGCCGGTGGGACCCAGGAAGAAGAAGCTGCCGATGGGCTTGTCCGGATCGGAGAGACCAGCACGGCTGCGGCGCACGGCCGCGGCAACGGCGGAGACGGCCTCGTCCTGGCCGATGACGCGCTTGTGCAGCTCGCCCTCCAAACCCTTCAGCTTGTCGAGCTCGCCCTGCATCATCTTGGACACGGGCACGCCGGTCCAGGCACTCACGACCTCGGCGATCTCATCGGAGGTCACCTGCTCGTTGAGACCCTCGCCGTCCTTCTGCTTTTGTGCCTCGAGCGCAGCCTCGGAATCCTGAATCTGCTGCTGCAGACCCGGAATCACGGAGTAGCGCAGCTCGGACGCACGGCCCAGGTCGCCGTTGCGCGTCGCGCGCTCCTCTTCGCTTCTGGCCTCGTCGAGCTGACCCTTAAGCTCCTGCACGTGGTCGATGGCGTTCTTCTGGTTGAGCCAGCCGGCCTTTTGCACGTTGAGCTTTTCTTGGACCTCGGCGATCTCTTGGCGCAGGGCCTCCAGACGCTCCTTGGAGGCGTCGTCGGTCTCCTTCATGAGCGCCTGCTCCTCGATCTGCAGCTGGGTGAGCTGACGCGTGGTGGCGTCGATCTCGACCGGCATGCTGTCGAGTTCCATGCGCAGGCGGCTTGCGGCCTCATCGACCAGGTCGATGGCCTTGTCGGGCAGAAAGCGGTCGGCGATATAGCGATCGGAGAGGTCAGCAGCGGCCACGAGCGCGCTATCGGTGATGTGCACACCGTGGAAGATCTCGTACTTCTCCTTGAGGCCACGCAGGATCGAGATGGTGTCCTCGACGGTAGGCTCGCTCACCATAACGGTCTGGAAACGACGGGCGAGCGCCGCGTCCTTCTCGATGTACTTGCGATACTCGTCGAGCGTGGTCGCGCCGATCGCGTGCAAGTCGCCACGGGCGAGCGCCGGCTTGAGGATGTTGCCGGCGTCCATGGAGCCCTCGGTGGCACCAGCGCCCACGATGGTGTGGAGCTCATCGATGAACAGGATGACCTTGCCTTCGGACTTCTGTACCTCCTTGAGCACAGCCTTCAAGCGGTCCTCGAACTCGCCGCGGTACTTAGCGCCGGCGACCAGCGCGCTCATGTCGAGCTCGATAAGGTCGCGGTCGCGCAGGGTACTCGGCACGTCGCCGGCCACGATACGCTGGGCGATGCCCTCGACGATGGCCGTCTTGCCGACACCCGGCTCGCCGATGAGCACGGGGTTGTTCTTGGTGCGACGGGACAGGACCTGGATGGTACGACGAATCTCGTCGGTACGGCCGATGACAGGGTCGAGCTTGCCGGCGCGGGCAAGATCGCAGATGTTGCGTCCGTACTGCTCCAGCGCCTCAAACTGGGTCTTGTCCTCGGCAGACGTCACGCGGTCATCGCCACGCAGCTCCTCGTAGACCTGCTCGATGCGCTCCTTGGTGACGCCTGCGTCGCGCAGAACGCGGCCCGCCTCGCCCTTGTCCTCGGCAAGTGCCATCAGCAGATGCTCGGTCACCACAAAGCTGTCGCCCATCTTGGTGGCCTTTTTCTCGGCCTTCTCGATGACGCGGACAAGCTCATTGGAAAGACCCATCTGCTGACCCTCGCCCGAAACCTTGGGCGCGTGGTCGATGGCATCCTGTGTGGAACGTGCGAGCTGAGCTGGGTCGGCACCGATGCGCTCGATAATCACGGAGATATTGCGCTCGCCGGCACCGAGCAGGGCAGACAGCAGGTGGATCGGCTCCACCGCGCCGGCCTGCGCATCGGCAGCCGTGCTCATGGCGGTCTGCAGCGCCTCGCGCGACGTCATTGCTAGCTTATCGATTCTCATGGAATCACCTCTCTTGGGGCGGCCGCCCTACGGGGCGGCTTCACGTTGTTCGAGAAGTATTGTTGCCAGCTTTGCGCGATCTTATACATAAATCTAAGTCTCTATATATAAGATTTTCTGAGTGATTGAAAGATAGGGAGCAGGTGCGCTCACCCGCTACGGCCTCGTCCCCTTACTATCTCAATCTGTAACATCTAGCGGCTGTTTATGGCTCTAGATGTTACAGATCGAGACAGACCGAAAACCACCACAAAGAGGGCAGGCACCTTTGTGGTGGTCGAGGTCTCTACTCCTTCGCCGAACCCGTACTTCCCGATTCGACGGTCCAGGGCATCTCATCCTCGAACAGCCATGTACGGGCAGACCCACTATCGCGTGCAGTCTGCGGGTCAGGCAAGCAGGTCTGTTTATAGGCATCTTGGATACACTGACCCATAAAATCGTTGAGCTCGGTCTGGTCGCCCTCCATGACATAGGCGACATCGCCGTCCATGATGTAGATGCCCGGACCCTCATTGCCCTCGTAGCCCGGATCGTACGAGACATCACATAACTTGGCGCCGTTTGCAGTGTCCAGCTCGATGGAAGAGTGGCATCCGCCAACCATGTCGTTCGCTTTTGCCCGATAGGACGCATATCCGTACCAACGCTTAAATGTTTTGCCCTTGAGTAGCTCGGACGCCCTATCGATCAGGCTTGTATCCGTGGTATAGCGCATGGCCCCAAGCTGAATACGCGGATAATTGCTAATACCCAGCACAGCCGGCTGCTCATCAAAATCAACGGTAATGGCCTCGGGCTTGTCGTCGCCGGTCAGAAGTTCGACAGATTGAGTCACAGGCTTGACCACCGGCTCCGTCACCGCAGCAGGTAGAAATGCCATACCGACAGCGCCCGCGCCAACCACAGCGATCGCAAGCGCCAAGACAATCAATCCAATACGGGCAGAACGGCTCACGGCAAAACACCCCACAATGCAAACCTTCGCCACCTGCACTAATGATACCGCCAGCTAACACTATTACCAAAAGAAGCCGCGCGCTCCTCACCACCACAAAGGGGACAGGCACCTTTGTGGTGGTTTTCGACGCTAACGGTCGACCATCTCGCGCCATGAGATTAAACTTGAATTGTTCTCTGAACATATCCATTTCTGCCTATCCTCAACAGATCTTTGTCTCGAGGAGCGCATGTGAAGCCGTCTCATTCCACCGGTCGTAACGTCATCGCCATTCTCGCCATACCCATCGTGATGCTCTTCCTTATCGTCATCACGCCCTTTTCTTTTGGTATCGCCTCGCCCTTCGATCTTTGCGGGATGATCGACGCCGGCTCGCGTGCCACCTCGCTCTCCTTTGTCTGCCGTGGCGTGTTCTACGAATATGCAACTCCCACCGGAAGTTGGCAGTCCAAGTTACCGTTGCTCGGCAAGGTCGACGGATGCTCCCCCTATTTCTGCCTTGAACCTCAGGCGCTAAACTATCTAATCGACGACCAGCCACTCGACTCCATCACCCTCGCCTACGACTACGCACCAAACACCGATGAGCGCCACATGAACCAAGTCCTCGACAAGATGCTTGGACAGTGCGGGCTCACCGAGGAGACCGGTCGAACCATCTATAGCAACCAGAAATTAAAGCGAACAGAACTCCGCCGTGTCGGAAAAATCAAAGGGCGAAACGGGGCCGCCTACTGGGATGCCTGGGCAACACGCGACAAGGGCGAATTCGGACACAGCACCTATATGGTCACTGTCTACACCAAAGACGGAATTAAGGACAATGTTGACGATTTCGCGTCATCCAAACTCGGCATCCCCAAAACAACCAAACCCGCCAGCCCGGATGAAATTCTGTAGAGACGCTCATTAGAATGTCGTTCAACGAGCACGGCAACATCGAGCTCGCCCCCACCACCACAAAGGGGACAGGAGCCTTTGTGGTGATCTTCGGCCCCGGCGTTCACCATCTCGATCTGTAACATCTAGCTGCCGTTTTGGACCTCAGATGTTACAGATCGAGACGAAATGTTCAGCAGTTCCCGTTTATCTAAATCTGTAATAACTACTCGGCAAATAAGGGTCTACCTGTTACAGAACGAGACAAACCGCGGACCACCACAAAGGCGCCTGCCCCTTCGTGGTGGTTTTCGACAAAAAGAAGCCGCCCCATTAACAGAGGCGGCATCAAGCAAGTCTATTTATTAGCGTCCCTCAAGACCCAACGAAAACGTCGCGGTAGCCCCGGCCACACCTTTCCCTCGGGCGACCCTCGCGAAGCGCGTGAGCACGAGGGAAAGGTGTGGCCGGGGCGTACAGCAGGGTTACTCGGCAGCGGCCTTGAACTTGTTGTAGTTGATCAGGCAGCCGGCCTTGACGATGGCACGCTCCTCTGCCGTCATATCGGCAATATAGAGCTCAATCTGCTCGACCGTACCGTCGGCGCGAACCACGTAAGCGGCGATGTCCTTCAGGTCGCTGTCGAGCGCGGCGCGGATACCCGGCACAAAGACGTAGTCGCCCACCTCAAAGCTGGGCTCGGCCTCCATCTGGAAGGGCACCATGCCCCAGTTCATCACGTTGGAGCGATAGCGCTTAGTGGCGTACTCGTGGACGATGTTTGCCAGACCGCCAATTACGCGCTGGCAGCTCGCGGCCTGCTCGCGGGCAGAGCCATCGCCCGGCTTCTTGGCGTAGAGCATGGAGCCGTACTCGGTTGCCCTGGCATCGGCCGCGACACCCGCGCCGGCCAACGCCTCAAACACACCGGCAAGCTCGGCATCGAGCGCGGACAGATCGCCCGCGGACTCACCGGCAACGCGGCGCTTCTCCACGGCGTCGACCTCCTTGGAGCGACCCACGTAGGCAGGGTCGCGGCGGCTGAGCGTAAACTCGGCCAGACCCAGCGGGTTGGAGCGGAAGGAGCTCGTCTCGCCCGAGGGAATGAGCTCGTCGGTCGTGGTGACCGGATCCATGATCTTGGAGCACACCTTGAGCAGGATGTCGTCGCCGAGAGGCTCCATCGCGGGCCACGGCTTGATGTTGGGACCCTCGACAAGCTCGTCGGCAGGCTCCGCCTTGCCAAAGCCCCAGTACACACGCTTTTTGTACGGTGCGTCGTCAAAGGTGTACTCGCAGGCCTCGTCCCAAGTCTCCTCGGGCAGGTCGGTCGCCGGCGTCAGGATGCCGCCGTTGGCAGCCGTCGCCGCAATGGAGCGGGCGTCCATCAGGGCCACGGCGCTCAGCTGGCCATTACCCGGCTTGGAACCCTCGCGGTTGGGGAAGTTGCGCGTGGTGTGGCGGATGGACAGGCCGTTGTTGGCGGGCGTGTCGCCGGCGCCAAAGCACGGACCGCAGAACGCCGTGCGCACGATCGCGCCGGCCTCCATGAGGTCGTAGATATAGCCACGGCGCGTAAGTTCGAGCGCCACGGGCTGGCTTGTAGGATAGACCGACAGCGAGAACTCGCCGCAGCCGGTGTTGGCGCCCTTGAGCACGCGGGCAGCCTGGACCACGGAGTCGTAGTTGCCGCCCGAGCAGCCGGCGATAACGCCCTGCTGCACGCGCAGTTTGCCGTCGACGATCTTGTCGAGCAGGCTAAAGTGCGTCTTGCCCTCGCCGATCTTGGCGGCCTCGAGTTCCACCTCGTGCAGGATGTCCTCGAGGTTCTCGTTGAGCTCGTCGATCTCAAAGCCGTTGGAAGGATGGAACGGCAGCGCGATCATGGGCTTGATGCTCGACAGGTCGACCTCGACGCAGCCGTCGTAGTAGGCGACATCGGCGGGCTTGAGTTCGCGGTAGTCGTCGCCGCGGCCGTGCATGGTCAAAAACGCGTGCGTATCCTCGTCGGTAGCCCAGATGCTCGACAGGCAGGTGGTCTCGGTGGTCATGACGTCAACGCCGTTGCGGTAGTCGGTCGTCATGCTCGCGATGCCGGGGCCCACGAACTCCATGACTTTGTTCTTGACGTAACCCTTGGCAAAGACGGCACGGATGATGGCGAGCGCCACATCGTGCGGGCCAACGCCGGGGCGCGGGGCGCCCGTGAGGTAGATGGCCACGACGCCGGGATAGGCGACATCGTAGGTGTCGCGCAGCAGCTGCTTTGCCAGCTCGCCACCACCCTCGCCCACGGCCATGGTGCCCAGGGCGCCGTAGCGGGTGTGCGAGTCGGAACCCAAGATCATCTTGCCGCAGCCGGCGAAGTTCTCACGCATAAAGGAATGGATGACCGCGATATGGGGCGGAACGAAGATGCCGCCGTACTTTTTGGCAGCCGAGAGGCCAAAGACGTGGTCGTCCTCGTTGATGGTGCCGCCCACGGCGCACAGCGAGTTGTGGCAGTTGGTGAGCACGTAGGGCAGCGGGAACTGCTCCATGCCCGAGGCGCGCGCCGTCTGGATGATGCCGACGAAGGTGATGTCGTGGCTCGCCATGGCATCGAAGCGAATCTTGAGCGTCTCGGGGTCGCCGGACGTATTGTGTGCCTGAAGGATCGAATACGCGATGGTGCCGCGCTTGGCATCCTCGGGCGTCTGCGTAATACCGCGCTCGGCAGCCTCGGCCTCAGGCACAACCTCGCTGCCGTTACGCAGGTAGATGCCGTCCTCGTACAGCTTGACCATACTGTCTCCCACTCTGCCCAAAAGATTTGGGCGCATAGCATACATTCGTTCAATATCGTGCCATAGAACGGTTGCGAGTGGGTTACGAATCTGCACGTTCACTTTATCTCGGTAAAGTAAAGGACGAGCCCCTTGCATCACTCTCCTAACAAGGAGTGTCCCAAAGTGCCGGCACAAAAGGAACGTCCCCAAGTGCCAAGTGCCGCAAGAATGTCCCCTTTAACTAGTCATTTAAGAACGTCCCCAATGACCACCGCATCCGGAGCAAGGCAACGCCGCAGGTAGAGGACGGACAGCGAGCGACGTCCAGAGCGAACAAGTTGGCATGAAAAAGGCAAGGCATAGACCTTCTGGTCATGCCTTGCCTTTTGAATGACAAATTGTCGCTCTGGACGTCGCGCAGCGTCGAGCCGTTACGCCGTTCGGCAGAACGGCGTAACCTAGAGATCCCCGCCTGCGCCCAAAAGTTTGCGCATGACCTGTTCGGGGTTAACCGAGCCGTCGCGCGGGGCCAGGGCGGTGATCTTCTTCTGCATCTTGTACTCGTGCAGCTCGTCCTCGAGCTGGCGCACGCGGGCACGGAGCTTTTCGTTCTCGCGCTCGCGCTCCTCAGCACGCTCCTTCATATCGAGAATACGCACCACGCCGGCAAGGTTGATGCCCTCGTCGGTCAGCTGGTTGATGAGCTCCAAGCGCTCGATATCGGCACGCGAATACAGACGCGTGTTGCCGCCCGAGCGCTGGGGGTTCACCAGGCCCTTGGACTCGTAGACGCGCAGAGTCTGCGGATGCATACCGGTCAGCTCGGCCGCCACGCTAATCATGTACAGCGGTTTGTTCCTATTGTCCTCGGCCATGCTACCTGACCCCTTTCCGTCTCGTTATCGTCCATCATAAGCCCGCGGGCGTGGGCGTGCGCCGCGACCGCCCTAGTACGTCGCCTTGTAACGGTTGACCTTCTCGCGGTAGTCGCGCGTGTCGGCCTCGCGCAGCTTGGTCATGGCATCGCGCTCGTCATCAGACAGGTTCGTGGGAACCTGCACCTTGATCTCGACAAGCAGCGCACCGGTGCGCCCGCGATGCTTAACGTCGGGCGCGCCCATCTCCTTAAAGCGGAACTTCTTGCCCGTCTGGGTACCCGCGGGCACCTTCAGACGAACCGTCGCACCACCGGGCGTCGGCACGTCCACCGTGCAGCCGAGCGCCGCCTCGAAGACCGAGACCGGTACCTCCATGGTCACGTCGGCACCTTTGCGCTTAAACAGCGGGTGCTCCTCCACATGCGTGGTCACGACCAGGTCGCCGCGCTCGCCACCCGCAACGCCGTACTCGCCGCGACGCTTGTAGCGTAGCTTGCCGCCGTCGACCGCGCCCGCGGGGACCGAGACCGTAATGGTCTGCTGCTCGCCCGTCGAGGGAATGCGGTAAGTGACCTTGTGCGTCACGCCGCGGAACGCGTCCTCAGCCGTCACATCGACGGTCAGCGACAGGTCGCCGCCCTTGCGAGCGCGGCTGCGACCCGCGCCGGCACCGGCAGCGCCCGCAGCCCCGGCAAAGCCCGAGCCCCAATCGCTGCCCCAGGCGCCGTTGCCGCTAAAGATGCTGTCGAAGATGTCGCCCCAGCCGCTGGCGCCCGCGCCGGCACCGTAGCCGCCGCCATACGCGCCGCCTGCGCCCGGCATGCCGCCAAACATGAGCATCTGGTCGTACTCTTTGCGCTTCTTCTCGTCCGAAAGCGTTTCGTAGGCCTCGCTGATCTCCTTAAACTTGGCCTCGTCGCCGCCGGCATCGGGGTGATATTTTTGCGCGAGCTTGCGAAACGCGCTCTTGATCTCTTTATCGGAGGCGCTCTTGGATACGCCCAGGATGTCATAGAAGGTTTTGCCTGCAGCCATCGTAGCTCCTCTCCTGTTTCATCCGCCGCCCAGCGGGCGGCGGCTCATGCTTTCATATGGCACTAGGCCAGAAAGGGCCCCGGGTGTTGCCCCGGGGCCCTTCTCAATTACTCCTCGGTGCTCTCGGCCGTATCGGCCGCAGCATCCTCGGGCGCCGCGTCGGGCTCCGGTGCGGGGCGCTTCTCGCCACCGTAGGTCACCGTCACCATCGCGGAACGCAGGATGCGGTCCGCCATGCGGTAGCCCTTCTGGTACACGTCGTTGACGGTCTCGTCGTACTGCGATGCGTCCTCGACGCGACCCACAGCCTGGTGCTCGAGCGGATCGAACGCCTCGCCCTTGGGGTCGATGGGCTCAACGCCCTCGTGCGCAAACACATCGAGCAGCTTGGCATGTACCGCATCGACGCCGTCGACGAACTGCTTAAAGTCGTCGGAAAGCTCTTGGCTGCGGGCATGGTCGATCGCGCGCTCGATATCGTCGATCACCGGCAACAGCGCGGTAACAAGCTTCTCGGTCGCGCGCTCGCGCTCGGCAATGCGCTCGTTGGCGGTGCGGCGACGGAAGTTCTCCCAGTCGGCCTGCAGGCGGGCGGTGCGCTCGGTGGCGTCCTTTGCCTTGTCCTCGGCGGCCTTCTGAGCCTCTGCCGCAGCATCGAGCTCGTTGCGCACGTCGGCAAGCTCCTTCTGGGCCTGCTCGAACTTGAGCTTAAAGTCGTTGTCGGCGGCTTCCTCACCGGCGCGGATAGCGGCTTCCACCATCTCGTCCTCGGTCATCGTCGCCTCCTTGTTGGAATCCTCTACCTGGTTCTCGGCAGCCTCGGCGGCCGGGGCCTCATTGACCTCGGTATCGTCTGCGGCCTCTACGGGAATCTTCACGTCCTTCTCCTCAGAGTCAACGGGGGCGGCGCCAGCGGCGGCCGCCTCCGTGCGAGCTTTACGGGCGGACATGATTACTTGTCCTCGTCGTCCACAACCTCGTAGTCGGCGTCGACAACGTCATCGTCGGCAGACTGGGCACCGGCGGCACCGTCGGTCTGCTGCTGAGCGTCGGCGTAGACAACCTGGGCCAGCTCGTAGGCCACAGACTGCAGGGACTCGCCGGCGGCCTTGATGGCCTCAACGTCAGAGCCCTCGAGTGCCTTCTTGGCGTCGGCGATAGCGGCCTCGGCCTTGGACTTCACATCGGCGGAAACCTTGTCACCCAGCTCGTTGAGGGTCTGCTCGGTGGAGTAGCACAGGCTGTCGGTCTGGTTGCGGACCTCGACCTCTTCCTTCTGCTTCTTGTCCTCCTCGGCATGAGCCTCGGCGTCCTTGACCATACGATCGACTTCGTCGTCGGACAGAGCGGTGGAGCCGGAAATGGTGATCTGCTGCTCCTTGCCAGTGCCCTTGTCCTTAGCGGAGACCTTGACGATGCCGTTGGCGTCGATGTCGAAGGTGACCTCGATCTGCGGCACGCCGCGGCGGGCAGCCGGGATACCGGTCAGCTGGAACTTACCGAGCGACTTGTTGTCGCGGGCAAGCTCGCGCTCGCCCTGGAGCACGTTGATCTCGACGCTGGTCTGGTTGTCGGCAGCGGTGGAGTAGACCTCGGTCTTGGAGGTCGGGATCGTGGTGTTGCGGTCGATCATCTTGGTCATGATGCCGCCCATGGTCTCGACGCCCAGCGACAGCGGGGTAACGTCGAGCAGCAGGATGCCCTCGACGTCGCCGGTGAGCACGCCGCCCTGGACGGCAGCACCGTCGGCAACGACCTCGTCGGGGTTCACGGACATGTTGGGCTGCTTGCCGGTCATGGTCTTGACGAGCTCCTGGACAGCGGGCATACGGGTGGAGCCGCCGACGAGGATGACCTCGGTCAGATCGGAGAGCTTAAGCTTGGCGTCGCGCAGGGCGTTGGTGACAGGCTGCTTGCAGCGCTCGAGCAGGTCGCGAGTGATCTTCTCGAACTCGGCGCGGGTCAGCGTGTAGTTGAGGTGCAGCGGGCCGGACTGGTTCATGGTGATGAACGGCAGGTTGATGGTGGTCTGCTGAGCGGCGGAGAGCTCCTTCTTGGCGTTCTCGGCGGCCTCCTTCAGACGCTGCAGGGCCATGGGGTCCTGACGCAGGTCGACACCGTTCTCCTGCTGGAACTTATCGGCCATCCAGTCGATGACGCGCTGATCCCAGTCGTCGCCGCCCAGATGGTTGTCGCCCGAGGTGGACAGAACCTCAAACACGCCGTCGGCGAGGTCGAGGATGGAGACGTCGAAGGTGCCGCCGCCCAGGTCGAAGACCAGGATGCGCTGGTCGGTGCCCTGCTTGTCCAGGCCATAGGCAAGAGCGGCAGCGGTCGGCTCGTTGACGATACGCTTGACGTTGAGGCCGGCGATCTTACCGGCGTCCTTGGTGGCCTGACGCTGGGCGTCGTTGAAGTAGGCCGGGACGGTGATGACGGCGTCGGTGACGGTCTCGCCCAGATACTTCTCGGCGTCGGCCTTCATCTTCGCGAGCGTCATGGCGCTCACCTGCTCGGCGGTGTAATCCTTGCCCTCGATGTCGACGACGGCACGGCCACCCTGACCCTCCTTGACCTCATACGGCACGGTCTTGATCTCGGAGGTGCACTCGGAGTACTTGCGGCCCATGAAGCGCTTGATGGAGAACACGGTGTTCTTGGGGTTGGTGACAGCCTGGTTCTTAGCGGCCTTACCCACGACGCGGTCGCCGTCGGCACGGAAGCCCACGACGGACGGGGTGGTGCGGTCGCCCTCGGCGTTCACGATAATGGTCGGAGAACCGCCCTCGAGGACGGCCATAGCGGAGTTAGTAGTACCAAGGTCGATACCAAGAATCTTACTCATTAGAAATTCCCTCTCTCTTTTGCGTTCGCGCCGCCTCGACGATCTGTCGCGCGGCGCTTCGGCTTGTCTTTCAGGATGTAGTGTATCCCCTTATGGGCCGGAATATACAAAATCTAAGTCAATTCATATAAGATTTCTTATTGCTGAGAGTTTAGGTTCTTAAATGCGCAGGTAGACGCACTGTTTGAGTTCTCGGCAAATCTATCGAGATCTATGTAGAGATGGCTGAGGTTTGCGTCCGGGGGTGCCTGGGGGCCGTCTTGCGGAAAGCTCATCCCGGTTTGAGCGTGGATTCCGGGTCGCAGTTTCCGTCTGAAGGCTCAACCGGAAACCGTATCCCGTTTTGAGAGCTGATACCGGCTCGCATTTTCCGCTAGCGGGCCTAACCGGAAACTGCAACCCGTTTTTCGACAAAATAATGGGATGCGGTTTCCGCAAGCACGCTCAATCGCCCTATATTTCAAGTCACCTTTAGCTAACATTTATGCAGCTCAACGGCCCCACCTGCGCGTTTTTTAGTAAACCTTGGCATACTCGGCGAACGGTATGAAGATGCCGGCCAGAGGGTATTGCAAACGGTCGCTCCCGTGGTATGTTTTTGCCCGAATCAAACCGGCGCGCATCGCCTGTAGCGTCGGTCAACAGAGAGGAAACTACCATGGCTCATCCCGTAATTGATGCCGACGAGTGCATCGCTTGTGGCGTTTGCGTCGACTCCTGCCCCGCTGGCGTTCTGGAGCTCCAGGACGTCGCTACCGTCGCTGACGAGGACTCCTGCGTCGCCTGTGGCGCTTGCCAGGACGCTTGCCCCGCTGGCGCGATCACCGAGATCGTCGAGGAGTAACAACTCCCCCACTTGCACACTCAAAAGTACACCGTGCACAAAAAAGGAGGCTTCCGCATCGCCGCGGAGGCCTCCTTTTGCATATGTGGGCAGCTAATTTGGAGCGGGACCCTTGGCAGTTGCGGTGGAATAGTTCCTGTTTTATGTCTTGGATGCCGATTTTAGAAACTATTTCACCGCAACTTATAGATGCGGCGTCGACTAGGACAAATCGTCTTCGTAGGGCATCAGGTCTGCTAGGTAGCCTTTTTCCTTGAGCATCGCCTCGATCTCGTCGAGGGTCTGTTCGTCCTCCGCCGCAATGCGATGGAAGTGGTAGCCGCTGGTCACCGTCAGCAGCGGAAAGCTCTTGCCGCTCTCGATATCGCGCAGATAGCGCTCGACATCGCGACGATTGCGGATGTCCAGGTCGGCCGTAATCTTACCGTACACGCGGTGATTGACAATCACGTTGAGCACGGCGCCGCCGGCGTCGACGATACTCGTGAGCTCATCGCCTGCCTGCTCCACGCTGTGGCGAACCTTGACCAAGCGCGTAGGCACGGCGGGGCTGCTGGGGGCCTCCTGCAGCACGTAGCCGCGGTTGGTCGCCACGATATCGTGCCCATCGGCGCGCAGCAGGGCGATGTCCTGCACCACGATCTGGCGGCTCACACCCACCTCGCGGGCAAGCGCGCTGCCCGATACGGGCCCCTTGGCCCCCTCGAGCACACCCATGATGGCACGGCGACGCTCGCGGGCGTTCATTATTTACCGTCCAGCAGACGCAGGTGCTTAAGCGAGAGGTCGAGGATCGGCGCGGAGTGCGTCAGGGCGCCCGAGCTAATAAAGTCAACGCCCAGGTCGGCAAGCGCGCGGATATTGCTGGCATCCACGTTGCCCGAGCACTCGGTCTTGGCGCGGCCGGCGATAAGTTCAATAGCGGCGGCCATGTCGTCATGGGTCATGTTGTCGAACATGATGATGTCGGCGCCGGCCTCCACGGCCTCGCGCACCATGTCCAGGTTCTCGCACTCGATCTCGACCGTCGTGGTAAACGATGCGTGGGCGCGCGCCATCTCGATCGCGCGCGTCACGCCACCGGCGGCATCGATGTGGTTGTCCTTGAGCATGACAGCCGTCGACAGGTTATAGCGGTGGTTGCTGCCACCGCCAATCTCGACTGCCGCCTTTTCAAACACACGCATGCCCGGTGTGGTCTTGCGCGTGTCGACAAGCACGGTCTTGGTGCCCTCGAGCGCAGCCGCCATCCGATGCGTGTAAGTAGCGATGCCGCTCATGCGCTGCAGGTAGTTGAGCGCCACGCGCTCGCCCGAAAGCAACACGCGCGCGTCGCCGCGCACCTGGCCCACGTGATCGCCGGCATGCACCTCGTCGCCATCCGAGACATCGAACAACACGGAGTTCTGCGGATCCAGCAGCTCAAAGGTGCGGGCGAATACGTCCAGGCCGGCGATAATGCCGTCGGCCTTGGCGATAAGCTCCACCGTGGCGGGACGCGCCGTGGGGCACACGCTCGCCGTGCTCACGTCCTCAAACGTGATGTCCTCGCGCAGGGCCTGCAGAATCAGATCATCGACGACGAGCTTCATGGTAATGGGATTCATGGTCTACTCCTCCACGGCCTGCGTGCCGGCGGCACAGGCCAAATCATCGATTGCCAGGGCGTCGGCGCTCAGGGCGCGATGACGGCCATCGAGCGCGGGATCGCCCGCCTGCTCCACGGCCAGCGACTCGCCGGTACGCATGTACCACGCGGCGCGACGACCCCAGACCAGTGCTTCGAGCAGACTGTTTGATGCAAGGCGGTTCTTGCCGTGAACGCCGTTGCAGGCCGTCTCGCCCGCGGCGTAGAGCTCGGGCATCGAGGTGTGGCCGTCCTTGTCGACCCACACGCCGCCCATAAAGTAGTGCTGCGTCGGCGTAACGGGAATGGGCTCGTCCAAGATGTCGCGGCCGTCCTCCAGGCAGCGCGCGCGAATGTTGGCAAAGTGCCCGGTCACCACGTCACGCTCGACGGGGGCAAAGCTCAGCCACTCGTGCTCGGTGCCGTCCTGCTTCATCTGCTCGCGGATGGCGGCGGCGACAACGTCGCGCGGCTGCAACTCGTCGGTAAAACGCTCGCCGGCGGCGTTGAGCAAAATCGCGCCCTCGCCGCGGCAGCTCTCGCTGATCAGGAACGTGCGACCCGGCTGCGGCGAGAACAGACCCGTGGGATGGATCTGCACGTAGTCCAGGTGCTCCATCTTAATGCCATGCTCCTGAGCGATGTAGCAGGCGTCGCCCGTGAGCTGCGGGTAGTTGGTCGAGTGGTCGTACACGCCGCCAATGCCACCCGTCGCCCACAGCGTGTGGCGGGCATGGATCTTAAACGGCTTACCGGCATGCACGCCCTCAACGGCATTTGCCAGCTCGTCGGCGGGGCGAACCGAGTTGTCCTCGTCCACGGCTACGGCGACGACGCCGGTGCACACCGTGGCGCCATCGCGCTCGGCGGTCAGGATGTCGGTCATGGCCGCGTGCTCCAAAATCTGCACGTTGTCCAGCTTGCGAACGGCCTGGAGCAGCTTGGTCGTGATCTCCTTGCCCGTAATGTCGGCATGGAAGGCAATGCGCGGACGGCTGTGCGCGCCCTCGCGGGTAAAATTGAGGCTGCCGTCGGCCTTGCGCTCAAAATCCACGCCCATCGCTAGCAGGTCGTTGATGACCGAGCGGCTCGAGCGAATCATGATGTCGACGCTCTCGCGGCGGTTCTCGTAGTGGCCGGCGTGTATGGTGTCCTCAAAGAAGGCATCGTAGTCCGAGCCTTCGGGCAGCACGCAAATGCCGCCCTGCGCGAGCATCGAATCGCACTCATCGACCGCGCCCTTGGAGAGCATGATCACGCGCGTGCTCGTCGGCAGATTGAGGGCCGCGTACAGACCCGCCACGCCGCAGCCGGCAATGACGACGTCGCACTCCATATCGGGGTATTGCTTGGTTTCCACAGGAATCCTCTCCCTTGAATGTGACATAAGGGACCGTCCCTCATGCAACATTGTTCTAGCGTGCTGCGTACTCGAGCATACGGTCGAGCGTGAGCTTGGCCCGGTCTGCTGCCTCGTCCGAGACGCCGATCTGTACCTCGCCCTCGCCCGTCTCCAGGCAGTGCACGAGCTTTTCGAGCGTGATGAGGTCCATGTTGACGCAGGTGGGCTGCACCGCGGGGAAGTAGAACTTCTTGCCAGTGCCCTGGCAGCGGCGCTCGAGCTCGTAGAGCACGCCGCGGACCGTCACGATAATGAACTCGCTCGCGTCCGACTCCTCGGCATACTTGATGATACCGGCGGTGGAGCCGATGTAGTCGGCCTCGGCCAGGACGTCGGCCTTGCACTCGGGGTGCGCCAGCACGAGCGCGTCGGGGTGGGCCTCCGTCGCGTCGACGATCTGCTCGACGGTGATGATGTGATGGCGCGGGCAGTAGCCGTTGTTGAGGATGACGTGCTTTTGCGGCACCTGCTCGGCTACGAAGCGTCCCAGGTTTTGGTCGGGAATGAACAGGATATGCTGCTGCGGCAGCTCGGACACGATCTTAACGGCGTTGGAACTGGTGACGCACACGTCGCTCCAGCTCTTGATCTCGACCGTGGAGTTGACGTAGCAGACCACGGCCAGGTCGTCGCCGTACTCGGCGCGCGCCGCGTCAACCGTCTCGCGCTTGACCATGTGCGCCATGGGACAGTCCGCGCCCGGCTCGGGCAGCAGCACGGTCTTAGTGGGATTGAGCAGCTTGGCGCTCTCGCCCATAAACTCCACGCCGCACAGCACGATGGTCTGCTGCGGCAGGCTCTTGGCGAGCTTGGCCAGGTAGAAGCTGTCGCCGACGTAATCGGCAACGGCTTGGACCTCGGGCGCCACGTAATAGTGCGCCAGGATCACCGCGTCACGTTGGGTTTTTAGTTGCTGAATGGCCTCGACGAGCTCTGCGGGCACCAGTGCCGCACGCTCCGTTGCCGTCGTTGCCGATGCCAGGCCGGCCGCGATATCGCGTGCAAGCTCCGACGCATCCATGTTCGCGCTCTGTGCCATCAAGGCCCCTCTCTTTTGGCGAATCTTGGGGCTTTAGTATGACACCTAGGTTTACAGCTGACAAGACAGCTGTAAACCTAGGTGTAAAGTTGAAATAAAGATTCAATCATGTGGCAGGTCCATATTCGAACTGGCAAGCTGAGGATAGCTGAGCTCTCGATGGCGCAGGAGGCATCTTTCGCCACCGCAATACCGCTTGGCGCGAGTTGCACGCCGTGGGGCGCAAACGGTCCGCACCCCCGCAAGCGGCGCGTACCCGATGTGGCAAAATCGAACTACTTAAGGGGGCCGAATGCTCAAGATTATTGCCTGCGACGATGATGTCGCTTTTCTAGATAGACTGCACCGGATGATCGACCGTTGGTCGACCGAGACGGGCACGGCGGTCGATGTTGCGCTCGTCACACGCGGCGAGGACCTGCTGGCCCGCCATGCCGCATCGCGCGCCGACATCATTCTGCTCGACATGATCATGCCGCTCGTCAACGGCATGGACACCGCACGCGAACTGCGCCAGGCCGACACCGCCGTGCGCCTGGTGTTCCTCACCTCGTCGCCCGAGTTCGCGCTGGAATCCTACGAGGTCCGCGCCTTCGACTATCTGCTCAAGCCCGTGACTTACGAACGCCTGGCGCAGTTACTCGACGAGCTTTCGAGCATGCGCCCGGCGGCAACCGACGAGCTCGTGATCAAAACTTCCTTTGGCTACCACGCCCTGCGCCTGTCCGACATCGAATATGCCGAGGCGCGCAACAAGCACGTGGTCTTCCACCTGCGCGACGGACGCGATATCGAGGCACTCGAGTCGTTCCGCAGCGTCGAGGACCGCTTGGAGCAAAACGCAGTCTTCTTTAAATGCCACCGCAGCTACCAGGTCAACCTGCGCAATATCGATCACTTTGACCGCACGGACATCGTCATGCGCTCGGGCGCGTGCATCCCGCTTTCGCGCAGTTGCAAGCAGGGATTCCAAGACGCCTACTTTGCGGTGCGCTTTGAGGGTGGGAGACACTGATGGTCTCCTCGGTCGAAATGGTCCTTTGGGCAATCCACCACGCCACGACGCTGCTCTTTGGCGTCTTTGCCTCGGCGGCGCTGTGCGGTATCGAGATCAACCGGCGTCATGCGCTTGAACTGGTGCTGGTCGGTGCCGTAACTGGATGCGCATTTGGCCTCGCCAATGCCGTCGGCGGCGAGCTTTTCGCCCGCCAGGTATATCCGCTCGTCGTGCATCTGCCGCTCGTCATCTATTTGTGCGCGCGCTACCGCCTGAGCCCGCTGCTTGCCGTGCTCGGCATTACGAGTGCCTATCTGAGCTGCCAGTTCAGCAATTGGATGGGCATCGCCGCATTTGCCGCAACCGATTCTCAGATCGCGTACTATCTGGCGCGCATCGCGACCACACTCGCCGTCTTTGCCGTCCTGTTGCATTGGGCCGGCGACATCGGTCCGCGCTTGGCGATTAAAAGCACCACCGAGCTGGGCATCCTTTTAATCCTGCCGCTCGTCTATTACGTCTTTGACTATGCCACCAACGTCTACACCACGCTGTTCCACTCGGGCTCGGTGGTGACGGTTGAGTTTTTGGCATTTGCGCTCTGTGCCTTCTATCTTATGTTTCTTGCCGTTTACCTGCGCGAATACGAAGAAAAGGAAACCGCCGAGCGAGAGCGCTGGATGCTCGAAACCCGCGACAGCGCCGCCATCAAAGAGCTCGAGGCTTGGCGTCAATCTGGGCGCGAGCTGTCGATTCTTCGCCACGACATGCGCCACTTCCTACGCGGCCTGGCCGCTTTAATTGAGGAGGGCCACACCGACGAGGCGCTCAAACGCATCGACGAACTCTGCGAAGCCGGCGACCGCACCGCCGTACGCCGCTTCTGCGCCAACGAGACCGTAAACATCGCGCTTTCGTCATTTAACTCGGATATCAATAGAAACGGCATTACCGCCAACCTGCGCGCCGCCGTACCCGAAACCATCCACGTAGGTGACGCCGACCTGCTTAGTGTGCTCTCAAATGCCTTGGAAAACGCTATCACCGCCGCAAGCGCCGCACCCCAGGGAAAGCGATTCGTCGACTTTGACCTGCGATTAGAGGACGGCCAGCTGCTGCTGTTAGTTTCCAACACGTTTGACCGCGCGCCGCGCATGGTCGACGGCATGCCCGTGACCCGGCATGCGGGCCACGGCTTTGGCACCAGGAGCATCAAACTTGCCGTGGAGCGCATGAACGGCAACTGTCAGTTCCGCATTAACGGCGATCGGTTTGAGCTGCGCGCTGTGATGTAAGGGCGCGGGCGCGACGGATTTGCGTTCCGCGGGCACGGCTCGCCCGCACGGGGTCGTTTGTCGACGCGGGCTCGCTACAGCGGAGCGGCCGCCGGAGTCAGCTGCTTGATGTAGGCCCACATGCGCTGCTTAGCGGCCTTGTCGGTGAGTGCCGCCTCAAAGCCGTCGAGCGCGAGCACGCGGCGGCCCTGCACATGGGCGACCAAGCCGGGCTTGAGCATGGCGGTGTCGAAGTCATCGATCGCCACGAGCATATCGGCGTAGGTCTCGCGCATGGCGTCAGCCGCGTTGTTGTCGAGCAGTAACACCGCCTCGGGGTCCAAGGCCTCAAGTGCCTCGCGGAACAGCTCGCACGGCAGAGTCTCGCCCACCGCGACCGCTCCGTCACCCACGCCGGCGACGCTTGCCAGCACGCAAAAATCCTCGGGCGCGTAGCCGATGGCCCCAAGCGCCTTGCGCAACGCCGCGCCATCCGGGCCGGCGGCAAGCTCGCCACCCGAACGCTCGGCCTCGTCCAAATCGCCTTTGACCAGCACGATCGGCGAGCACGCGTTGCCCGCGATACGCACGCCACGGCCCGCGAGCGATGCGAGCTCCTGCTCGGTCGCCTGGGCGATGGCTTCTTTTTTCTGGCTTTGTGACGTGGGCATGCGCTCTCCAATCGTTTGCGTGCCCACCATTATATAAAAGAGCCGCCCGCGAGTGGTTGCTTTGCGGGCGGCTGGGTATAAGCACGGTCGTACTGAGTTTTACGCGGCCGAGCCGCGTCGCATTATGGAGGTCACCATGGCTGACATTAATCAGATTACCCCCGAGAACTTCGATTCCATCGTTAACGACAGCCTGCCCGTGCTGGTCGATTTTTGGGCACCGTGGTGCGGGCCCTGTCGATCCCTCTCGCCCATCGTTGACGAGGTTGCCGATGAGCTAGCGGGCAAGCTTGCCGTTGCCAAATGCAACGTCGACGACAACCAGGACCTGGCCATGAAGTATGGCGTCATGAGCATCCCCACGCTGATCGTGTTTAAGAACGGCGAGGAGATCGACCGCTCGGTTGGCGCTCTGCCCAAGGCGAGGCTGCAGGCGCTGCTGGAGAAGCATCTGTAATACGCTTGTTACATGTTGCCGTCTGCCTGCCGTCCATGAGCGCTTTTGCACCGCTCGCCGGACTTTTGGATGCACCGAGTTCAACCATGGATAGTATGGT
>FR878593.1 GCA_000434535.1 Collinsella sp. CAG:166 | reverse complement strand
CGAAAAATGTCGACTTTGGATGCTGGTGTATATGTTTGGGTCGTATGGGCTGGGGCCCTGGACGGACAGAGCGTGCGTACTAGAGCAGATTCTCCTGCAGCCATGCGATGATGTCGCTCGATTCGTAGAGTGGTTTGCCGTCGATGAGCAGGCAGGGAACCTGACGTTTTCCGCCGACGGCGATGAGTGTCTGCTCGGCTTCGGTATCGGTCGAGATATTGCGCTCGGGAATGGTCACGCCGTTATCGGCAAGGAAACGCTTGACCTTTATGCAATACGGGCAGCCGGTCATAACGTACAGCGCGAGCTCATGATTAGTAGCCATAGGCCTCCAATCGGTTGCGGTTTTGATTGAAATACCCAAAGCCGCCGCGGTCTATGCGCGCGTCAACGACGACTCGATCGCCTGGACCAGAAACGCCGTGGCTCCGGTGCCGCAGGGCTTGTCGTAGTAGTCAACTAAGCGCTGGTCGGCAAGATAACCGTGGGCGAGACCCAGGTACGCTTCGTTCTGGGGTTCGCGTCCCCAGTTGAGAGCAATCCAGCGACGATGCATCGCGACAAGCTTGCGAGCCTCGCTTCCATCCGCATCGCCGTCGCCCATGGCAATCGAGAGCTGGCCCAGAATAGCGCGTTCAAGTTCCTTCATGTCGTTCCATGTCTGAGGGTCCATGTCCAGTAACGTTTCGTTTGCTGCATCGATAGCCTCATCGCCATAGCGCGCCCGCGCTTCGGCGCCGTAGTGCTCCTCGTTTTCCTGCACGGCGCGCCAGCGCTCCAATTGCGGCAGGACGGCGCCCATGAGCGAGACGGCTTCGTCGAGCGACATGCTGGTGTTTTGTGCCAGCCGCGGGGCACAGTCCTCGATCATCGCCTCCATGGTGGTCTCGTAGGTGTACTGGCCGTGGTCGTAGCACCACTTGCAGTAATGATCGGTCGCGGCGCCCGTGGCATCGGTACCGCAGTCGTCGGGCGTGAGTATCATGCCGCAGCTCTGGCAATAGTGCTCGGGCATTTCGAGCAGGTGAGACAGGGGCTCGCCGGTTACGGCGGCGATGAGTTTCATCATGTCGATGCCTGGTGTGACCTCGCCGCGTTCCCAACGGCTGACGGCTTGGCGTGTGACGAAGAGCTTGGCGGCGAGCTGCTCCTGGGTAAGGTGATGGGCGCGACGGATGGCAATGAGCTTTTCTGCAAAGGCCATAGCGGCTCCTTTCTGCTGGTTGATGGCTTAAGCATACGCGGCGGCAGGCGCCCTTCCAAGCAACCGTTGGTTGCACGACGGGAGACCGCGGCGAAGAATTGCGCGCAACGCCCCAAGCCTCCATGCCGTACAATGACCGGCATGGAACCTATCGCACACATACATACCGACCTGCCGCAGAAGTTCGGCATTCCGCGCAACAGCTTTTTGGCGCCTCATCTGCAGGGACGCATCGTGTTTGAGCCGGAATTTGCCTCCAACGCAGCGGTTGAGGGTCTGGACTCCTTCTCTCACCTGTGGCTGCTGTGGCGCTTCGAAAACGGAACGCCCGGCGGCACGGCTAAGGACATAGCTGCCGATGCCAAGGCGCAGGACAGGTCCGGCACCAATGCCAAGTGGTCGAAAACCGTGCGCCCGCCGCGTCTGGGCGGAGCCGAGCGCGTGGGCGTGTTTGCCACGCGCAGTCCGTTTCGCCCTAATCCCATTGGGCTTACCTGCGTCAAGCTCGATCGCGTCGAGCTCACCGACGATGGCCCCATCATCCATGTGCTGGGGGCCGATCTGCGCGACGGCACGCCCATCTACGACATTAAGCCCTACATTCCGTTTGCGGACTGTCACCCGGATGCGACCGGCGGCTGGATTGAGGATGCTCCGTGGCAAGAGCTCGACATCGAGTTCCCGCAGACGCTGCAGGATATGGTCCCGCCCACAAAGCTCCCCGGCCTGGTTGAGGTCCTGCGCCAAGACCCGCGCCGCGCAGGCAGCAAGCACGAGCCGAACCGCGTCTATCATCTGGCCTTCGCCGGGTTCGACATATCTTTTACGGTCGACGAAACCCAGCTAACCGTAGTCGCCGTCAACGACGCGCGGGGCTAACCTGCCATTCGTCTGCACCCGTCAAATTAAGCGCCAAACCCCGCGCCAAAACCGCCCACGCTGGTGGACAATAACGCCTATCGGAACAGCCTACTTTGCACGGGAGCTCAGCATGAAATACGACTTTAGCTCGCTTGTCGACCGCCACGGCATGGACTCCATCGCCGTTGACTCTTGGGGCGAGATCCCCGGCATGGCTCCGAACGCACCCGACGAGGGCTTCGACCGCATTCCCATGTGGGTGGCCGACATGAATTTCGCCACGGTGCCCACGGTCCAGGAGTACATCATCCAGCGCGTCCAGCACCCTATGTTCGGCTACTTCAATCCGCGTCCTGAGTACTTTAACCGCATCATCGAATGGCAGAGCCGTCGCAACGGCGTTGAGGGCCTGGCGCCCGAGCATATCGGCTACGAAAACGGCGTGCTGGGCGGTGTCGTGTCGACGCTGCGTGCGTATGTTCAGCCGGGCGATGCGGTGCTGGTCCACAGCCCCACCTACATCGGCTTTACCAAGTCCATCGAAGCCGCGGGCTATCGTATTGTCCACAGTCCGCTTAAACTCGACGACCAGGGCGTGTGGCGTATGGACTTTGAGGACATGGAGTGCAAACTCGCCCAAAACCACATTCATGCCGTGGTGTTCTGCTCGCCGCACAATCCCTGCGGCCGCGTATGGGAGCGCGACGAGATCGAGCGCGCCATGGACATTTATCGCCAGCACGATTGCGTGGTGATCTCGGACGAGATTTGGTCCGATATCATCCTGCCGGGACACAAGCACATCCCGACGCAGTCGGTGAGCGAGGATGCTCGCATGCGCACGGTTGCCCTCTACGCGCCCAGCAAGACGTTTAACCTGGCGGGTCTGGTCGGCAGCTACCACATCATCTATAACGAAACACTGCGCGACCGCGTGTGCGCCGTGTCCAACAAGACTCACTACAACGAGATGAATGTCCTCTCCATGCATGCGCTTATCGGTGCCTACCAGCCGCAAGGCTACGAGTGGGTGGACGAGCTCAACCAGGTGCTTGCCGGCAATATCGAGTACTTCTGCGATTACGTGGACGAGCATTTTGAGGGCGTGTCCTATTCACGTTCGCAGGGCACGTACATGGTGTTTCTGGACTGCACCGAGTGGTGCCGCGAGCATGGCCGCGATATTCAGTGGCTGCTCGACGAGGGGGCGCGCGTGGGCGTGGGGTATCAGGACGGCCGTCCGTTCCACGGGCCCTGCCACATTCGCGTGAATCTGGCGCTGCCGCTTTCGCGCGTGAGGGAAGCGTGCGACCGCCTGGACCGCTACGTTTTTAATGCACGGTAAGCGTGCGCTGCATGTGGGGCCTTCTGCCAAGTCGGCTAGAAGGCCCCACATGGTAAAGCGTCTGTAACCATTGGGCACTCGTGTGGTTTTGTTTGCTATTATCTTTAACCATTTCAGTCTGTAAACAGGATCGTCTGGAGCTCGATGAAAAGACCCCGTCGCTCGGTTGCCATTTCGTTGTTTGTCGCGCTTGCAGTGGCGAGCGCCTTTGTCGTAGCGATAGCTGGCTGTTCAGGGTCGAATGGCAGAGCCTCGACGCCTGCATCAAAAGGCCCGGGACACCTCGCAGGTCAAGGACGACAACCTTAAGACGCTCAACGTTGGCAGCGACCTCTATCCACCGTTTGTATATACCGACGAGTACGGTGATATCGTTGGCCTGGATGTCGAGATATTGACCGAGGCTTTGGCCCGCATTGGTTACAAGCCAAAGTACCAGCTGATCGATTGGGAAAAGAAGAAAGAGCTGCTGGCGAGCGGCGAGCTCGATTGTGTCATGGGCAGCTTTAGCATGACGGGTCGCGAAGACGAGTATCGTTGGGCCGGCCCGTACCTTGCGAGCCGCCAGGTGGTCGCGGTCGATCCCCAGAGCGATATCTACACGCTTGCCGATCTTGAGGATAAGGTCGTGGCGGTCCAGTCCACCACCAAGCCCGAGGACATTTTGCTCAATCGTACAAATGAAAACGTTCCGCAGATCAAAGAGCTCTACTGCTTTTCGGACCGCTCATACCTGAACCCGGCGCTCGTCGAGGGTCTGGTCGACGCCATCGCCGCGCATGAGTCTTCGCTGCTCACCTACGAAAAAGACTATGGTGTGACGTATCGAATTTTGGATGAGCCGCTGCTTGAGGTTGGTTTGGGTACCGCTTTCGATATCAACGATACGCGCGGCATCGACGTTAAGCTCACCCATGCCTACCAGGAAATGCTAGCCGACGGCACCATGAAACGCCTGGTGTCAAAGTACTTTGATGACCCTTCGCCCTTTTTGAATATAGAGGGCCTGTCATGATCGGTGCACCCGACCACGCCGTAGAGAAGCGGGGCAATCGTTCGGCAGGGGCATGGTTCCTTGTCGCCCTGCTGGGGATAGCGCTCTCGGTTGTTGCCGGTATGATGAGCTACGGCTACACGACAGCTCAGGCCGAGCAGCGCTTTGCCGACGTTGTCGATTACGTGGCGACGCAGAGCCTTTCCTACGATGCATTCAATAGCGCCTATACGACCAAAAACCTGATTCGCGTTATGGAGATCGCCGGAGAGACAGCGCGCGATATGGAGCGCGACGGTTCGGTGGATAACGCCATGCTGGAGCAATATGCCGACCAGTTCAACGTGAGCGCACTGATCGTGACGGACGCATCGGGCAATTTGGTGTCCGAGTCCTCGACGGATGGCGTGGGCTACGAGTCGCTCGCTACGTATCTCAAGGAAGCACCCGTGCTGGAGGTGGCAGCCCATCCGCTTAAGTCCTATACCGCCCGCATCACGCTTGCGGATGATTCGGTCGCAGACATTGGCTGCGTAACCCGGCGGGATGACGAGGGCATCGTTGTTGCGGTAAGGCATCAGAGCGCGAAGGCAGTTGCAAGCAATACGCTCAAACTGCAGAGCCTGCTCGGTGGTTATGAGACCATCGACAGTGGCAATATCGTGATCGAAAGCGATGGCAAGGTCGTTGCGACCAATGTCGTTGAACCCACCATATTGGGCGTATTCGATCTGCCTGCAACGGATGTCTTTATTGTCGACGGTATTAAGGATCGATGCCTGCCCGGCAAAGTCCGACTGGTCAACGCCAACGGCGAGTGGTATTTGGGCACATTTGGAAAAGCGCGCGGGTTCTACGTGTACACCTATGCCTCGGCGCGGCGCTACTTTGAGGTCGTCGCGGCTGTTGCTGCCGGCGTGCTGGTGCTCTACGGCGGTGTTATAGCCGTTGTTGTGATGGCGCGCCGCCGCGCTGATCGTCGACGTTTGACGGACTTGCTGCAGCAGGAGCGCGACTATGGTGACAGGCTGGCTAAGGCAGCGCGTGAGGCCTCGTCTGCCAACTCGGCAAAGACGGAGTTTCTACGTCGCATGAGCCACGATCTGCGCACGCCCATCAACGGCATTCGCGGCATGGTCGAGGTCGGCGATGCCAATGCGGACGATCTGCAAAAGCAGACCGAGTGCCGCTCAAAAATCTGGATGGCATCGGGACTGCTGCTCGACCTTGCCAACGAGGCGCTCGATATGAGTCGCCTGGAGAGCGGCCAGGTCAATCTGGAACTTGTTCCCACAAACTTGGTGACCCTCACCCGCGAAGTGTGCGATATTCTGGAGCGCCAGGCCGAGGAGCGTCTGGTGACAATTATCTGCGACCAGCAGACGCTTAATCATCCCTATGCACGGGTGAGCGTGACGCATCTCAAGCGCTTATTGGTCAATATTGCCGGTAATGCCGTCAAGTACAACCGCCGGGGCGGCTATGTTCGTCTGGTGTGTCGCGAGGTGGAGTCGGTGGATGGCGTCCCCGTCTATGAATACACGATCGCCGACAACGGCATTGGCATGAGCGAGGAGTTCCAACAACACCTCTACGAGCCGTTTTGCCGCGAGGAGCAGCAAGTGGAGGGCGCTTCATCGGGAACTGGCCTGGGCGCGCCTATTGCCAAACAGTTGGTCGAGCTTATGGGCGGAACCATGAGCTTTACGAGTGTCTTGGGGCAGGGGACGACGTTTATCATCCGCCTGCCGTTCGAGAAGTGCGACCGCTCCGAGATTCCTCAGGCAGTTCGCGTAGATGCGGGCGACGGCGATGCGCTCCAGGGCCTGCGCGTTTTGCTCGTAGAGGATAACGATCTGAATGCCGAGATCGCGCAGTTTACGCTCAGCCGTGCCGGTGCCGTCGTGACGCATGCTAAGGATGGCGAGTCTGCCGTTGAGGCATTTGCCGCGAGCGTGCCGCACGAGTACGACGTGGTGTTGATGGACATCATGATGCCTGGTATCGATGGCCTTGAGGCCACGCGTCGGATTCGAGCACTCGATCGCGAGGATGCCGTGACCACGCCGATTATCGCTGTGAGCGCCAACGCCTTTGCCGACGACCGCAGACTTTCGCGTGAGGCAGGCATGGACGCGCACCTGAGCAAGCCTGTGAGCTCGCAAGAGCTCGTCGAGGCGCTGGCGCACATCGCCGCCGACGCTTTATAACAATATGGCCCGGTTCCAAGGTGGGTTGGAACCGGGCCATATTGTTATTGATGAGACCTGCTGAGGGGCTTACTTTTCCTGAATTTGCTTGCCGCAAAGATGCTCAATCGTAATCTCGTAGAGCTGGACGCCCTTAATGTCCTTGGCGATTTCCTCTTCGACTTCTTCGGCAGAAGGGTAGTACTTAAGCGCGAGCTGGCGGACTTTATCCTCGATAAACGCGGGGGTGTCATTCGCCAGGCGACAGCGGCCAAAGACCACGGTACTCATAACGTAGGGAGCCCAGTCACCGTCCTTGTACCACTCGTTGCCGTAAACGGTAAAGCAGACCTTGTCATCGCGCTTGAGTGAATCGACCTTGTGGCCAGCCTTGGCGCCATGGAAATAAATCTTGTCGTGCTCGGCGTCGAAGAAGTAGTTGACGGGAATGGCATAGGGGTAGCCATCATCGCCGTTGACGGCAAAGACGCCGCGCTTGCAGGTGGCGAGCAACTTGCGCGCTTCCTCGTCAGTGATGGCGCGTTTCTTTCGACGTAAGGGCCTAAACATCATTGGCTTCCTTTCTGCTGCGTATGGTGGTTGAGCACAAACTATAGCGAAACAGCTCCGTATTTCTTGATGCGGGCGAGCATGTTTTTGAGCTTGTTAAAGTCGACCGGTTTGGACAGATGGGCGTTCATGCCGGCGTCGTGTGCCGCCTTGGCGTCCTCGGCGAAGGCGTTGGCGGTGAGCGCGATGATGGGGATGTCGGCTGCATCGACCTTCTCGCTCAGGCGAATCGCGCGGGTTGCCTCGTAGCCGTCCATGCCCGGCATCATGATGTCCATCAGAATCGCATCGAAGCTGCCGGCGGGACGGCCAACGTATAGGTCGACCGCTTCGTTGCCATCGGCGGCGCGAGTTACGACAATGCCTTCGCTTTCTAGCAGCGCCTGGGCAATCTCGGCATTCAATTCGTTGTCTTCGGCGAGCAGTACGTTCATGTTGGCGAGCGAGCAGTCGAGCGCCCTCTCGACCGTATCCGTCCGCGCCTGGGGGTTCTTGTCGATATCGAGCGGAATCTCCACGTAGAACGAAGTGCCCACATGGAGCTCACTGGTGACTTCGATGGTGCCGCCCATCAGTTCAATAAGCGACTTGACGATTGGCATGCCCATGCCGGTTCCTTGGAACTTGCTGCGCGCATCGTCACCTTCTTGGGCAAACGGCTCATAGATATGCTTTAAAAACTTGGGAGTCATACCAATGCCGGTATCCGAAACGCTAAAGCAAAAGAGCGCGCGCCCGTTATCGAGTGGCTTGGTCTTTGAGCTAAAGGTGACGGAGCCGCCGCGCTTGTTGTACTTAATGCTGTTGTCTAACAGGTTGATCATGATCTGTCGGATATGGGTGGGACTGCCGATCATGTATGGCCCCGTGGCGTACGGCAGACTATTGTCCTGCATGGTGATGCCGTTACTGGACGCGCGGAGCTTGCACAGCACCAGTGTATCGTCACAGAGCTCTTTGAGGTTAAAAGGCGCATGCTCCAGTGTTAGCTTGCGGTCTTCGATTTTGCCCATCTCGAGGATGTCGTTGATCAGCGAGAGCAGGTGATTGGCGGCAACGCGCGCCTTGGCACGGCTTTCGCGGGCGACCTGGATATCGCCTTCCTTCAATTCCTCGATCTCGATAAGGCCCAGGATACCGTTGAGCGGTGTACGGATGTCGTGGCTCATGCGCGTGAGGAATGCCGTCTTAGCGGCGTTGGCGGCATCGGCTTTTTTGCGCTCGGTTCGAGCGCGCACGAGTGCCCAGATGAGCAGGACGATACCGACCGACAACATACCGATGAGGGTAGCGGCAACGGCGGCACGGTTGCGATAAAGGAATTGAAGCGTGTTGGATTCCTGGGCCGTGTACGACGTGGAGGAGTAATTGCTTGCGGAGAGCGATTCTCCGGCATTGATGATGCCCTTGTTGATGATTCCCAACAGCTCGGGTTTTCCGCGCGAAATCCAGCACGAGAGCTCACAGGTGTCAGGGAGTTCGGCCGTCTCGTAGCCTTCGAGATCATAACGGTCGCCGATGGTTTTTACACGTGAACTGGGAGCGACGATGCAGTGTGCCGTTCCCTTCCTGAGGGCGTCGAACGCTTCATCGTCGGATTGGTATTCGGTCACGGTCGCTGTGGGGAACAGATTTTCAAGTGCATTTTTGTTGACAAACGATGATTTGGTACAGGCGATGTTCTGAAGGTCTTTGTTCAGGTCGCTGCCGGTGTGGATGACGGTGAGGGATATGGTCCCCAACGATACCGACTGCGCAACGCCTGTTTGCTCGGCAAACCAGTAATCTCGGTATACCGGCAGCGCAACGTCTATGCTTCCCTTTGACAGGGCCTTTGACATCATCTTGTAGCTATCAAAGGCGACGGTTTTGACCGTAATGCCAAATTTATCGTGCAACGTCGTCGCAAGCGATGCGAGCGAGCCTTCCATTTCGCCGTTTTCGTCTTCGTTGCAGTAGGGGAGTTTGCCCGTAATGTAGCCGAGCGTGATGGTGTTGTCATTTGCTTTGAGCCAGGAACGTTCGGGGCTGTTGAGCGATGATGAACCGCTGTTTTGGACCGAGTAGTTAGATTTGACTTCGTCGATATAGCGTGGGTTGACGCGGGCGATTGCCGACATGGCGGCATTGATGTCGTCCATTAGGTCGGGGCGGCTTTTGGGGACGGCAAAATAGTAGTCGCTCGAACCAATGTAGAACATGGGGGAGGCGCTGGGCGACGAGGTCGTGTCGTTCATGATGATGGCATCGACCTCGTTGTTTGCGAGCGCGTCAAAGAGGGCACCGCCAGTGTCGATTTCTTTATAGGTGCAGGTAATGCCTTCGTTGGCGAGCCACTGCTGGCCAACGAAGGTTTGCATAACGTCGGGGTTGCAGCCGATGGTAAGGCCTTGGAGCGCTTGGGGGTCACCCTTGGCCAGATCGTCTCGATCGGGCTTGGCGTAGATGAAGTAGCGCTCGGTGCCCTCGGGGTTCGAGGAAAAGAGCAGCTTTTGGGCGCGTTCCTCAGAGTAGGAGATGTTGGGCATGAGGTCGATTTCGCCTGCCTCGAGCATGTCCATAAGCTCGGTGAAGGTGCCGGAGACGTATTCGTACCGCCAGCCGGGCGTGTAGTACGACAGGGTCTGGAGGTACTCGTAACCCCATCCCGAGAGACGCTCGCCGGGGGTGCCGTCCTGGAAGCCTTCATTGTTGACGAGCCAACCAACGCGGACCGTCTTGACTGGCTGACTAGAGTCAGCGGCAACAGCCTGGACAGGCGCGATAGAACTCAGCACGGCAAGCGCGGCGAGCACAATGGCCAGGGCGCGACATATAACTGAACGAAGGACAGTGGCAGCTCTCACATGCAATCCTAACGAATCGAGACATTACCGCATAAGGATACCAGCTCAGCCTGCCCAGCCGGCAGCTGCACCGCTAAACGGTCCCGCCCGGCAGTCATCGGGGGCGTTCTTAAACGACTAGTCATTGGGTAGTCATTGGGGACGTTCTTGTTTGACTAGTCATTTAAGAACGTTCCCAATGACTAGTTCCCAATGACTAGTTTCGTTTGCGGGGGAGGCGTGGGACAATACCGAGCGAATGTGATTGGACGTCTGGGAAAAGGGGTCGCGATGAACAAGTTGAGGACGCTTGCTGACGTGTTGCGCCAGGCGGGCTTCGTGCGCATTACGGAGCTGTTCCTCGTCTTCTATCTGCTGTGCTCAACGGCTGTCTGGCTGTCCGAGCCTACGACCCTCACGTTTGGCGACGGGCTCTGGTTTAGCTTTGAGACCGTCTCGACCATCGGCTTTGGTGATATCCCGGCGGAGACGCCGGTCGCCCGCGCCATTACCGTCATCCTGAGTGTTATCAGCATCTTCTACATCGCTATGCTCACAGGCGTGGCGGTGAACTACTGCAATACGCTTATCAAGATGCGTCAAAAGGACACCATGGCACGCTTTATGGATGATCTGGAGCATTTGGAAGAGCTCGATCGCGACGAGCTTGCCGATCTTTCACGTCGCGTGCGCGAGTATCGTCGACGCCAGCGCTAAGACGAACGTCGCGCGCCACAACAGGGGGGCAAATATGAACATCACCGTGTACCTGGGTGCCAACACTGGCAATGACCCGGCGTTTCTGCCCGCGGTGCAGGAGCTGGGCAACTGGATTGGCGCCAATGGGCACGCGCTGGTATACGGCGGGTCCAAATCGGGCCTGATGGGTGCGCTCGCCGATAGCGTACTCGAGGCGGGTGGACACGTGACGGGTGTTGAGCCGAGCTTTTTTATCGAGGCCGAGTTTCAACACGACGGTATCGACGACCTTATCGTGACGAGCGATATGGCGGAGCGCAAGGCCAAGATGATTGAGCTCGGCGATGCGTTCATCGCATTTCCGGGCGGTACGGGCACGCTCGAGGAGATTGCCGAGGTCATGTCCGCCGTGTCGTTGGGGTATCTGAGCGCGCCGTGCATTCTGTACAACCTGGATGGGTACTACAACGACCTCAAAGCCCTGCTCGGGCACATGATTGATAAGGGGCTTTCGAGCTCGAGGCGCCAACTCGGCATCTACTTTGCCGACGATTTGCGCGAGATTGCCTCGATTATCAACGGATAAGTCTTGAGCCTGCCCCACTATGACTCCCAATGGTGCCGTTTGCGGCGCAGATGGTTGGCTCGTTCGGACAACGCTCGCTCTACAATAAAACGTATCTATGTCGACTTTGACCGCGGGAGGACCCGATGGATAACCTTGCCAAACCCACGAACCGAGCGCTGTTTTTGGTCAGCGTTGCCGTGACCGGTGCACTCGCGGGTGCCGCAGTCTGGCTATTCTTCTTTGCGATGGAGCACGGCATTGATTATTTGTGGACCGAGGTCCCGCATAAGCTGGGTGTCTCTTCGCCCGAACTCGCCAGCGGCCCGTTTGGCTTTTTGCCGTACCCGTTTTTCGTTTGCCTGTTGGGCGGCTTGGTGATTGGCCTGTACGAAAAGATGGCGGGCATCAAGACCGATGACCTCAACCAGGTGATGGCAAAGGTTAAGCAAGACGGGCGCTACCCGTACGACAACCTGGGCAAGCTTTCGCTCGCGGCATTGCTGCCGCTGCTGTTTGGTGGAAGTATTGGACCGGAGGCCGGTCTGACCGGCGTTATCGCAGGTCTGTGCAGCTGGGTCGGCGATCGTATGCGTCGCTTTGGCGCCGAGTTTAGGGAGCTCACGCTGCTGGGCACTCAGGCTGCCCTGACGGCGCTCTTTACCGCGCCCGTCTTTGGTTTTGTGGCACCGCTCGCTGGTAGCGCCGACGGCCAGGGCGAAGACGCCGACGATGAGTCCGTGTCCGACGAGGTCACCATCAAGCTGCCCAAGGCGCAAAAGACCGTGGTCTACGGCATTGCGATTGCCGGCGGTCTGGGCACCTACCTGCTGCTTGGCCAGCTTGTGGGCGGCGGCATGGGTATGCCGAGGTTTGAGTCCGCCGAGGTGGGCAACCTGGAGCTTACCTGGCTCATTCCTCTGTCGCTGATCGGAACAATCTGCGGCTGGCTGTACTTTGTCTCTGAGCACGCGAGCGAAGTGCTTGCCCACGCAATAGGGGAGCACCCCATCGCTAAGGCCATGCTGGCCGGTCTGGTACTTGCCGCCTGCGGTACGGCTCTGCCCTTCACCATGTTTGCCGGCGAGACGCAGGCCGACGTGCTCATGAAAACCTATCTGACCATTCCCGCCGGCGTGCTTATTGTGACCGGTCTTGTTAAGGCCATGCTGACGCCCGCCCTCATCAACCTTGGTTGGCGTGGCGGCCACTTCTTCCCGGTTATCTTCTCGGGTGTGAGCCTGGGCTATGGCCTTGCCATCCTCACCGGCGCCGATCCGGTCTTTTGCGTCGCTGTCTGCACGGCATCGACGATGGGCGCCGTCATGCGCCAGCCCATCATGGTCGTGGGCCTGCTGCTCATGTGCTTCCCGCTCAAAGGCATCGTCTGTATGATCATCGCTGCCGCCATCGCCGCCGGCATTCCGCTGCCCAAGCCGCTGCGCAAGTAGTACGGTGGCTCACGCTGGGGATATGCCATTTGTCACGGATTTACGGGGAGGGGCGGCGATCGCGTCCTTCGTGGATTGAGACACGCGTGGCTACAGATCGCGTACTCGATAAACCTTGGTGCTGACGGTGCAGCTGATTGCACATAGCGCGAGGGCAAGTACGGCGATGCCTGCACACAGACAGCTAAGAACGGCAGGATCGGGATTCGCCCCGGCAATCGACATGAGCCAGTTGCTGATGGGGTTGGAGGAGCTCAACGCGGCAATGGCAAGGCACCAGAGCAGGGCAAACAGGCCAACGGATAGGCACAGCGCCTCCATGTGTCCAAAGCGAAAGAACAGCGGCTGCGCCAAGAACACCATCATGAGGGAGATGAGCATCGAGGCTGCCGAGGCTATTGCGATCTCAAAGACGGTTTGTCCTGTCGAGGTCACGCCCGCGCTGTTGAAGAACGGAAGGGTGATGATGTTCAAAAGCACGGCGGCGCAGGCCATGATGGCCGAGAAGACAACGATGCACAGGTAGCGTGCGCAGATGATGTCTTTGCGCGAGAAGGGCAGCGTTGCCCGATAACGCTCCCAACCGTTTTGATTGTCGAAACCGGCCAGTGAGTTCATGACCATGATAGGCGACATGGCACTGACGGCGCAGGCGCCGGCGCTCATGCCGGAATCGCCATCCGACGCGTTGGCGAGCGTCAGCACGACGAAGATGAACAGGCCGACGCCTGCAATGCTAGGGATAAGCGAGCGAGCGATGGCGAGCTCGGACATAAAGGCGCGTTTCATTTCAAAGCCCCTTTCAGTATGAGGCGCAGATAGTCATCAATGGTTGCCCGATCGCAGGGAATCTCGGGGAAGGCCTCGAGCGTTTCGCAACGGTTGGGCACGAGCACGTCCACGCTATAGGCGTGGTGGACGGCACGGGCGCCTTCGATGCAAGCCATAAGCTCGGCGGCCTGTGCTTGGGTGCAGTGGGCGATGCCGGCGCGGTCGGTAATGTCCTCGCGCGGCAGGTCAAAAATAATCGAGCCATTATCGATGCAGATGACGCGATCGGCGGTGCGATCGAGGTCGGACGTAATGTGGCTCGAGAGTAACACGCTGTGCTGGCCGTCGGCGACAAAGGCAAGCAGCTCATCAAGCAGTTCCTCGCGTGCCATGGGATCGAGGCCCGCGGTGGCTTCGTCCAAAACGAGCAGCTTGGCATTGTGGCTGAGTGCACAGGCAAGCTGCAGTTTCATGCCCATGCCGCGGGAGAGGTCCTTGACCTTTGTCTTGGGATCGAGGCCAAATTGGCTGATGAGGTCGGCGAAGGTGCCATGGCTCCAGGCGGGGTACGCCGGTCTTACGAGTGCCTCAACTTCGGTCACCTTGAGTGTGGAAGGGAAAGGACACGTGTCCAGCACGAGACCGACACGGGTGCGCAAGCAGCGCTGCGCTTCACCGGGTACGTCGGCGCCACAGCGCTGCCCAAACAGGTGCACCTCGCCGGCATCGAGCTTTATAAGCCCGAGCGCGGCTCGAATCGTCGTGGTTTTGCCGGCGCCGTTTGCGCCCACAAAGCCAACAATCTGGCCGGGTTCCACGGCAAGCGTGACGTCGCGCAGCGAAAAGCGGTCGCTCACACGGCGTGAGATACCTTTGAGTTCTAAAAGGTTTTGCATGGCATAGCCTTTCTTGCAGATGGCTACTGCATAGTTTCGGGGGCTACCAGGTCGAGCATCTCGTGCAGCTTGTCGCGCGTGACGCCCAGGGTTTCGGCTTGGCTCGCCGCTTTCGCAAGCAGCTCTTCGATATGGCAGAGCTGGTTTTCGCGCAAGAGTTCCTGGTTGCCCTCGGCGACAAAGCAGCCCTTGCCCTGCACGGTGCAGATAAACCCGAGTTGCTCTAGGTCGGCGTAGGCGCGCTTGGTGGTGATGACACTCACGCCAAGATCGCTCGCGAGCGCACGGATGCTGGGGAGTTTGGCTCCCGCAGCGAGTGTGCCCGAAAGGATCTGAGCTTTGACCTGCGAGGCTATCTGCTCGTAGATGGGCTTGTCGCTCGAATTGGATAGGATAATGTCCACAGCGGCTCCTTAGCTGTTGGGCTACACGTGTATATAACCGGTAAGCACAGTATATATACACTATGCACAGTTATGCAAGAGGCAAATACGGATTAAGCCGGCTACCCAGACCCCAACTGATGAATTTGTCCTGATAGGTGCCCTATGGCGAGGTTTCACGGCTACAATAGGGCAGTTACATCGACGTAATGCATATAGAACGCAAGAAAGGATCCGCATGGCAAGCCTGTCGGATGAAATCTCGTCGCGCCGCACATTCGCGATCATCAGCCACCCGGACGCCGGTAAGACCACGCTTACCGAGAAGCTGCTGCTCTATACCGGCAGCATCCAGACTGCCGGCTCGGTCAAGGGCAAGAGCTCGGCCAAGCATGCCGTCTCGGACTGGATGGACATCGAGAAGGAGCGCGGTATCTCCGTTACCTCCTCGGTGCTGCAGTTCACCTACAACGGCGCCTGCGTCAACATCCTCGATACCCCCGGCCACCAGGACTTCTCGGAGGATACCTACCGTACCCTCATGGCCGCCGATGCCGCAGTCATGGTCATCGACGGCGCCAAGGGCGTCGAGGCCCAGACCAAAAAGCTCTTTAAGGTCTGTACGCTGCGTCACATTCCCATCTTCACCTTTGTGAACAAGCTCGACCACGAGGCTCGCGATCCGTTTGAGCTCATGGAAGAGATCGAGAATGTCCTGGGCATCAATACGTATCCCATGAACTGGCCGATCGGTAGCGGCCGCAACTTCCGCGGCGTGTTCGATCGTCAGACCCGTCGCGTTATTGCCTTTGAGGGCGACGGCCACGCCAACGCCACCAAGAAGGTCGCCGAGGTCGAGGCCGAGCTGGGCGATCCTTCCATGGATGAGCTCATCGGCGAGGAGAACCATAAGAACCTGATGGACGATATCGAGCTGCTCGATGGTGCCGGCGACGAGCTCGATTTGGATGCCGTGGCCTGCGGCAAGCTGAGCCCGGCGTTCTTTGGCTCGGCGCTCACCAACTTTGGCGTGGAGCCCTTCCTCAAGGAGTTCTTGCGCCTGGCCCCGACGCCGCGCGCCTATACCGATACGCTCACCAGCGAGCCGGTCGATCCCTGCCGCGACGACTTTAGCGGCTTTGTGTTTAAGATCCAGGCCAACATGGACAAGAACCACCGCGACCGCATCGCCTTTGTGCGCATTTGCTCGGGCAAGTTCGAGCGCGGCATGGATGCCTTCCACGTGCAGGGCAACCGCAAGCTTAAGCTTGCCACGGGCACATCGATGATGGCCGATGACCGCGCCATTGTGGACGAGGCGTACGCGGGCGATATCGTGGGCCTGTTCGACCCGGGTATCTTTAGCATTGGCGACACCGTGTGCTCCGGCAAGCGCCACGTGCAGTATCCGCAGATCCCGACGTTTGCCCCCGAGATGTTCGCCCGCATTACGCAGGTCGATACGCTCAAGCGCAAGCAGTTCGTCAAGGGTATGGAGGAGCTTGCCCAGGAGGGTACCATCCAGATCTTCCGCGAGCTGGGTGCCGGCATGGAGAGCGTCATTGTGGGCGTGGTCGGCGTGCTGCAGTTTGAGGTGCTCGAGCGCCGTCTCAAGGCCGAGTACCGTGTTGAGGTTCGTCGCCAGCCGCTGCCCTATACGGACATCCGCTGGATCCAGAACGACCCCGACAGCATCGATATCCCGGGCCTTTCGCTCACACGCGACACGCTGCGCGTCGAGGACATGCGCGGCGGCAAGCTGCTGCTGTTCACGAGCCCGTGGAACGTGGATTGGGCAACCGACCACAACCCCGACCTTATCCTGTCGGAGTTTGGCAACGTAGCGTTTTAACGCATCGGCGCGGTGGCCCTGCGGGGCTGCCGCGCCGTTTGCTTGCCTGATGCCGCGTGAGCGGCTATCATACCCACCGTCGTCTCAAGACCGGGGCGTCCGAGCAGTTCGGGTCCGATATCCTGCTCGTTAAACCTAAAACCAAAGGAGTACATAATGATCAAGAAGGTCATGGAGGACTACAAGGTCCTGTTGCGGAGCATTCCCGCGGCAACGGTTTCGCTGTTTTTCGTGAGCGTCATCATGATGAACCTGCTGGCCAACAAAGAGCTCATCAGCCTGCCGTATCTGGCGCTCGACTGTGGCTTTGTGGTGAGCTGGGTTTCGTTTTTGTGCCAGGACATGATCTGCAAGCGCTTTGGCGCCAAGGCATCCATCAAAATCTCTATCCTCGCGCTGCTGGTCAACCTGGCCGTGAGTCTGTGCTTTTGGGCATGCTCGCTCACGCCCGGCATGTGGGGCGCCTACTACGACACGGGCATGATCGAGGTCAACACTGCCCTTAACGCCACCATCGGCGGCACCTGGTACGTGGTGCTGGGCTCTTCGCTGGCAATGCTCGTTTCTGCCGTGGTTAACTCCACGCTCAACCAGTCGCTCGGCCGCATGCTCAAAAAGAATAACTTTGCGAGCTTTGCCTTCCGCTCCTATGTGTCCACGGGTGTTGGCCAGTTTATCGACAACTTGGTCTTTGCCATTGTGGTGAGCCACACGTTCTTTGGTTGGACCTGGGTGCAGGTCCTTATGTGCTCGCTGACCGGCGCTGTTGCCGAGCTGCTGTGCGAGGTTTTCCTGAGCCCCGTGGGCTACAAGGTCGTGCGCGGCTGGGAGCGCGAGAATGTGGGCTCCGAGTACCTCGAGCGCCACGCAACCGCCTAAGGAGCAAGTATGCGGGTTTTGATCACGGGTGCTTCGGGCGGTATCGGAGCCGCATGCGTGCAACGATTTTTGGACGAGGGCCACGAGGTCGTGGGCTTTGATTTGCTACCGGCGGCGATCAAACACGAGCGCTACCGCCATCTGATCGTTGATGTTCGCAAGCCGGACGCGTTTCCAGACGATCTTGAACCCCAGGTGATCGTGAACGTTGCCGGTACGCAGGATTCGGCTGACGACATCGCCGCCAACCTGTATGGCACCATCAACGTGACCGAGCGCTACGCCTTTGCGGGGGAGGGGCTTGCCGCCAAGCCGGCGCCGGCTATCAAATCCGTGGTCAATGTGGGGTCGGCGAGCGGGCATACGGGATCGGAGTTTCCCGACTATGCCGCCAGCAAGGGCGGCGTTATCGCCTACACCAAGAACCTTGCAAACCGTCTGGCGCCGCAGGCTATCGCCAACAGTGTGGACCCGGGTGGCGTTATCACGCCGCTCAACCGTTGCGTGATGGAAGACGAACACCTGTGGAACCAGATTATGGAGCTCACGCCGCTTAAGCGCTGGGCCACCGCCCAAGAGATTGCCGAGTGGATCTACTTTGTGGGCGTGACCAACCGGTTTATGACCGGGCAGAGTCTGCTGATCGATGGCGGCGAGGCCGGCCGCACACAATTTATTTGGCCCGAATAGGAAACGCGCCCGATGGAAAGCCGTCGGGCGCGTTTTTGATGTATCGATTTTTAGCCGAGGCAAGTCCAGTTGACGGGGGTCGAGCCGTGCTGTTCGAGTAGCCGATTGGCTGCCGAGAAGGGACGCGATCCCATAAAGGCGGGGAGTTCTGCCGTGGCACGGTTGGCCGAAAGCGGCGAGGGGTGCGTAGAGGCCAGGCAGAACTTGCCGGTTGTCTTGCCCGCACCAGTTGCGACGATCTTGCCTTCGACCATCTGCTGGGCAAAGCGACCCCATGTCAAAAAGACTACCGGCTGGGGCAGCTGGCAGCAGCGTTCGATAACGTAGTCGGTGAGCGTGTTCCAGCCAAGCTTGGCGTGCGAGTTAGCGGCATGCTCGCGCACGGTGAGCGTAGTGTTGAGGAGCAGGACGCCCTGTTGTGCCCATGGTGTTAGATCTCCCGTGGCGGGAATGGGACAACCCAGATCGGCTTTGAGTTCCTTATAGATGTTGCGCAGGCTCGGCGGCAACTTGGTTTGCGTCACGGGGACCGAGAACGACAGCCCCATTGCCTGGTTGGGTCCGTGATAGGGGTCCTGACCCAAAATGACAACTTTGACCTGGTCGGCCGGCGTGTAGGCGAGGGCATTGAGGATGTCGTCTTGTGCCGGGTAGATGGTCTGCTCGGCACGCAAAAGGGCGATACGCTCGAGCAGCTGGTTCGTAGTGTCACGTACCGGCTGCGGCGCATCGCCCAACCAAGTTGCTATGTTGCGGTCGCGGGTCGCGGCGTCCATGGGGCTCCTTTACGTCAGATGCTCTGCTGGCATCTATTGTAAAGGCGCACCGGTTGCCTTTATGCCGCGGCTGTATGAAGAGTGGGGTCTACGAGACGTGCTCGGGCGCTCCTGCCATGCGAGCCTGTCCATGTGCGCGGAGGCGCGGAAGCTCGACGGTTGCTACCATGACGCCGGTGAGGATGAGGGCGGCACCAAAGAAGGCGATGGGGCTCAGGACCTCGCCGACCAGGAAGAACGAAAAGACGGCGGAGCATACCGGCTCGAGCGAGAAGGCGAAACCGGTGGTCTCGGCAGGCACGTGGGGCTGCACGAGCGTCTGGGTGATAAAGCCGTAGGCAGAGCAGATGAGTGCGAGCGCGACGACGACCACGATTTCGCCCGGCGTGCTGGGAAGCGTGAAGCCGCCAAAGGTGAATGCCGCGACGCCCGAGAACAAACCGCCAAAGCCTAGCTGCCAAACGCCCAGAGCCAGCGGATCGACTTCTTCGACAAAGCGCTTGGCGACAATGATGTGTCCGGCGTAGACAAAGGCGGAGAGCAGCATGATGAGCGCGCCCGGGTTCAGGCTGGTGAAGTCAGCGCCCGAGAGCAGCAACATACCGCAGGTGACGATGGCGGTGCCGACGAGCACTTTGCGCTCGGGGGCGCGGCGCAGCAGAGCTGCGTTGGCAAACGGCACGATCACGACCGTCAGGCTCTGCAAAAAGCCGGCAGTGGAGGCAGAGGTGAGGCTGGAGCCCAGGCACATGCAGGTGAGCTCGGTTGCCATAATGGCGCCGATGATGGCGGCACGGACCATAAGGTCGCGGTTAATGCGCAACGCGTGCTTGTGGAAGAGCAACAGGCAGACCACAAAGGCGATGATGCAGCGTAGCGCGACGATGCTCGTGGCGTTCATGCTGTCCATGCCGATCTTCATGAGGGGATACGAAAAGCCCCATGCGACGGGAACGGAAAATGAGAGCGCGATTGCTTTTTTGCGATCCATGGGACTCCTTTTGTTACAGAACGGTTTCGCAAAAAGGATTCTGCTCCCAGATTTGGATGTAGTAAAGCGAATGTATCTTCATTATGATTAAGAAATGCTAATGTAGGCAGAAAAAGCGCTGGCAAAACGTTTTACGGCTGCATTGATGTGGAGGCACGATGGCATCGCGGTATCAGATTGTATGTATGGTGGTCGATTGCGGCAGCCTGAAACGTGCGGCCGACGAGCTGGGCTATACGCAAAGTGCGGTGAGCCAGGCCGTCAGGGCGCTCGAGCGTGAGCTGGGTACCACGCTTATCGAGCGCGGTAAGCGGGGTGTGTCGCTTACGCGCGATGGCAAGCAGTATCTGCCGTATCTGCGACAGATCGTAACTGCCGAGGCTGAGCTTGAGGGCAAGCGCCAGGAGCTGCTGGGGCTTTCGTCGACCGATATTCGCATTGCGACGTTTACCAACGTGAGCCGAACCGTGTTGCCGCGCGTGATTCGCGACTTTGGAGCCCTGCACCCGGGCGTGCACTTTACCCTCAAGCAGGGCGATTACACGCGCAACGCCCAGTGGGTGCACGATGGCGTGGTCGATTTTTGCTTTACGGCACGCGGGTTTACCGCGGGGCTCGAGAAGCGCGTGGTCTATCACGACGAGTTGGTGGCATTGCTGCCGGCCGCGCATCCGCTGGCGGCAAAGGAAAAGGTGACGCTCGCCGACCTGGCTTCCGATCCGTTTGTGCTTCTGGATGAGGGCGAACAGAGCCTGGTGCTCGATGCATTCGCGGCGCATGGCCTGTCGCCGCACGTGACGAGCGAGGTCACCGACGACTACACCATCATGGCGATGGTGGAGGAGGGCCTAGGCGTGAGTATGCTCTACCGTCGTACTGTGGAGGGCATGCGTGCCGATATTCGCGTACGTTCCATCATGCATGCCCCCTCGCGCGACGTGGTGGCCGCTTGGCGCAGCTGGGACACCATGCCCATCGCCACGAGGCGCTTTATCGACTATATGAGCTCTCATATTGTCAATTAATGACTGGCGTGGCGTTGAGTGCGGTGTTTAGCGGGCTGTTGCTTTGGCTTGGGTGGCGCGATAGGTGCGTGCCGGGTGGCAAAGTAGTACCGCCACGACCATAAAGAACGCCGTGGTGCCCAGGCTGATGGGGTAGACCATCATGATGTTCGCAAAGGTGCGGAAATGCGGGAACACGCAGAACACCCAATAGAAGCGGATGCCGCAGACACAGATCATGGTGATGAGGGCGGGCGTGAGCGAGATACCAAAGCCGCGCAGGTAGCCTGACATGTTTTCGTAGAACATACTAAAGGCGTACGCCGGGAAGATCGAACACACGCGGATATAGCCGATCGAGACGATGTTGGGATCGCTGTTAAAGAGCGACAAGATCTCGCGCCCCAGGCCGACAATAACGATGATCGTGGTGAGTGCAACGATACCGCCTTCGACCAGGCAGACCTTGAGCGTCTTGGTGCAGCGGTCGATCTGGCGGGCGCCGTGATTTTGTCCCACAAAGGTAGTGCAAGCCTGGCTAAAGCTGTTGAGCAGGTTGTAGCACACGTACTCCAGACTCATGGCGGCGCTCGATGCCGCCATGACCTCGGTGCCCAGGCTGTTGATGGCAGACTGGATGATGATGTTGGCGACAGCAAAGACGGCGCTTTGGATGCCGGCGGGCAGGCCGATCTTGACGATGCGCTTGAGGGCGACGGGGTCGATAGCTAGGTCGCGTAGGGTGACGCGGACGACGGAGTCGGTCTTGAGCAGGCGGATAAAGAGCGTAGCGGCGCTGACGGTGTAGGCGATGGCGGTGGCGATGGCGACGCCCGCGACGCCCCAGTGGAGTATTGGGACAAAGATGAGGTCCAGGCCAATGTTGAGGACGGTGGACACGGCAAGCGCCTGCAGCGGCATGCGGGTGATGCCGACGGAGCGGAAGATCGCGGCCTCAAAGTTGTAGAGCAAAATCGAGGGCATGCTGAGCAAAAAGACGCGTAGGTAGAGTGAGGCGAGCGGCATGGTCTCGGCGGGAACGTTGAGCGCGGCGAGCATGGGCTCGGCAAAGATCTCGCCCAGCGCGATGACGACAAAGCCCACGAGTGCCATTAAAATCGAGGTATGGACGGCGCGTTTGACCATGTTCTGATCGTTGCGGCCGATAGCGTTGGCGATGACCACATTGGAGCCAAGCGACATGCCAATAAACAGGTTGAGCATAAGACTGGTAAGCGGAACATTGGAGCCGACCGCCGCCATGGCGAGGGTTCCCTGGTCGCCCGAGAAGTTACCGATGATGACCGTGGCGATGAGGTTCGACAGCTGCTCCAAGATGCTCGTGGCGGCCACGGGGAAGGCGAACAGGGGAATATTGCGCCACAGCGAGCCGGTGGTCATGTCAATGTGCTTAGATACGGTGTCAGCCATACGCTCTCAATCTCTAACATGCTATATCGTGCTTATTTGCGCAGACGATGATACTCCTAATGCAACCAGTCGGCACTTAGGGACGTTCCTTTTCTGTCGGCAGCTGGGGACACTCCTTATCTCTTCTAACTAGTCATTCAAGAACGTCCCCAATGACTAGGTGGGGAAGGCGTGCGACAATGGTGTGCGTTGTGTTGTTCGCGCTAAGGAGTTGCCATGTTGTTGTGTCCCGTTTGCCATGAGCCGTTGGTGGACAATGAACGCGGTGCTGCATGCGCGAGCGGACACCGGTTTGACCGTGCGCGCGAGGGCTATCTATATCTGCTGCGCTCGTCCAAGAGCGGCGACTCCATGGGCGATCCCAAGTCGCAGGCGCGCAGCCGTCGTGACTTTCTGAACCGCGGATACTATGCGCCGTTGCGCGATGCGATGGTCGAGCTGGTGCGCGAGCGGGTGTCTGGACGTGCCGCGTCTGCGAACTGCCCCATGACGTTGCTCGATATTTGCTGTGGCGAGGGCTACTACACCAGCGCCATGGGCGCGGTGCCGGGCGTGGACGCTTACGGGTTCGACTTGGGCAAAGAGATGGTGCGCCTGGCCGCCAAGCGCGGCGATGCGACCTATTTTGTGGCCAACATGAAGGATATCCCCGTGGCCGATGGCGCCTTCGATATGGTGGCCGAGCTCTTTGCTCCCTTTAACGAGCGCGAGTTTGCCCGCGTGCTGGCGCCAGAGGGCTCGCTCTACATCGTGGTGCCGGGTGCCCGTCATCTCTTTGGGCTCAAGGAGGTGCTCTACGACACGCCATATCTCAATGACGAGAAACTGCCGAAGACTACCGAGCTCGAGTTGGTCGGAACGCAGCGGGTATCTGCGAATATTACGCTCCAGACCCAGGCCGACATCGAGGCGGTGTTCCAGATGACGCCGTACTACTATCGCACACGCCCTGCCGACAAAGAGCGACTGGCAAACTTAGACACCCTTCAAACCGACATCGACTTCATCATCGCCGAGTACCGCCACAGCTAACAACCTGCCAAAAAGGGACAGGTTTATTTTGGTAGGTTTTATCTGGGCAAACGTAAAGGGCCGACCGCGGAGATGCGCGATCGGCCCTTTTTAGTTGCTTGGCTGCAGAGGTTATGAGAAGCGAGCGCTTATAGGCGGTCCTTGTTCTCGGCTTTAACGGCGTGTGCCTGCTGAACAAAGAACAGGTCGTACACCACGATGACAAAGGCGCCAAAGTTGATGGCGTCGCCGCCAAACGCGGGAAGCGTGAGCACCGCTTGGGCAAGCGTGGCGACCGCGGCAACAATACCGAGCTTAAACGCGCCGTCCACCTGCGAAGGCTTGTTGGCGCCCTTGATACCGGCGACGCCTGCGGCAAGGTCGACGAGACCCTTGGCGATAAGCATGACCGCTGCGAGCGTGGCGTACGAACCGTACGTGGAATCGAGACCGCCCGTGGCGATACCGACGCCGGCGGTGACGAGGCTGGCGATGCCCAAAACAAAGTAGATGAGAGCAAGGATTTTGAGAGTCTTGCGAGTGAAGCTCATGGCTGGTCCTTTCGATACGAGTACGCCAACTTGGCGCACCCAATGTACTGCACATATGGTGAAGCACATTGTAGTTCAACGCGGCGATGCATGCGTTTGAAAGCGCATTGAGCCCGCGCAGCCAAACCCAACCTTTCAAAAAGGAAAGCTGGGCGTAAGTCAAATCGATGGCAGCGTATGCGCGGCGCTGCGATGATGGGTCCATGGTAAGAGCTGGTCTCAAGGAGGAGCCATGATGTACGGAGCAGGGCAAGTGCATGAGCCGCGGTCGTTGGGAAGGCGCATGGGTGATTCTGTGATCGCTGCCGTGTGCACGGGATTGATGGCGGTGCTTTGCATTGGGATGCTGTGGGCCATGTCGCATGTGGGACAATAGCGGACGGTTGGGTGCCGACATAAACGGCGCTCGCGTATTCGTTTTGCTTGTTAAGGAGTACCCATGGGCGTCGTCGATCCCTTTTCTGTTGCTCGGTCCGCGGGGCTTGAGCTAATCGGGAAGTCCGAGGGCCTCACGCTCACTGACGGCACGATGGAGCTGCGCGCCGATTTTGACCGCATGCTGCCGCGGCTCAAGCAGGGCCGTCTGCGGCAAGAGCTGCTGGTAAAGGCTGCGCGCGCAAAAGGCGTCGAGTGCCCATGGGCGATTGATGCCACGGCAGGCTTTGGCGAGGATTCGTTGCTGTTGGCGGCCGCGGGCTTTACCGTCGATCTGTATGAGCAGGATTGCGTGATCGCGGCACTCCTCAAGGATGCTTTGGATCGCGCGGCAGATGATCCGGCGCTTGCGACAGCCGTGGCGCGCATGCGCTTACATGCGGGCGAGGACAGTATTACCGGCCTTCGCCATACAGCTGAGCTGATCGGGAAGGGCGAGCTCGCGGCTCCCGACGTGGTGTATCTGGACCCCATGTTTCCCGAGCGCACCAAGAGCGCGGCGGTGAAAAAGAAGTTCCAACTCTTGCATCATCTGGAACAGCCATGTGCCGATGAGGAGACGCTGGTCGAAGCTGCGCTTGCGGCGCGTCCGCGCAAGGTCGTTATCAAGCGGCCGGTAAAGGGCCCGCTGCTTGCCGGCGTTAAGCCGAGCTATCAACTTGCGGGCAAGGCCGTTCGTTACGATGTTTTGGTGCCGCCGCGCCCGTAGCTTGCGCGCGATAGCTGGCGCTCCGTCAGTGCCGTGTCGAAGCGGCGCCTATTTCCAAGGGTGCGACGTCAGGTGCCATCCGCCGCAGTATTCGCATTTGTAGCAGGCCAAACCGCGCCGCCCGCGGTTTTCGCATTCGGCCATAACGGCCTCGGCCTCGGCGCGCGTGTCGTAACGGTTTTTGCGTTCGCACGACTTGTAGCGCCAGGCCTCATCGCGCTCGGCGTCCAGGGCGTCGCGGCGCTCGTCTTCGCGTGCAAACAGGTCGCTCATATCGCCGCCGGTGGCAGCGCCCAAAAACTCGCTTTTGGCCTTTGACCAGGCGGCTCGCTTTTTGCTCCCCATCTGCATCGCGCCCCTCTCCAAACGTTGGTATCATTGCTCAATCAAAGTGATACCAATAAACGTGAGGTCGCCGCGTGATGATCAGAAAAACCCTCGATACCGACATTCCCGCTGTCATGGCTATCTATGACGCGGCCCGCGCCTTTATGCGCGCGCATGGCAACGCCACACAGTGGCCCGAGGGCACGCCTTCTGCCGAGCAACTGGCTGCCGATATCGCCGCCGGTGGCAGCTATGTGTGCGAAGTCGATGGCCGCGTGGTGGCGACGTTTGCCTTTTTGCCGGGCCCGGACGAGTGCTATGACGTAATTGAGGATGGTCAATGGCGCAGCGACACTCCGTACGCCGTGCTGCACCGTGTGGCGTCCGATGGCACCGTGCACGGTATCGCGGCTGCGATGTTTGCCTTTGCCAAGGAGCGTGCCGATCACCTGCGCATCGACACGCATCAGGACAACCTGCCCATGCAAGGTGCCATCATAAAGGCCGGCTTTGAGCGCGCTGGTATCGTCTATGTGTCCGACGGCACGGCGCGTGTCGCGTTCGATTGGCTGCGCGAGGCATAAGAGCGGAGACGCGTATCAACAATTCGCGCGAACGAAAATGGCTCCGGGTGGGGCCATTTTCGTTCGCTGCGCCGTTTTGAAAGCCGGCTTTCGCAAGGCGCGAACCTACGAAAATCGCCGCGCGGCAACGCGGGGCGATGAGCTCGGTCGGGGGATAGGGCCCGCTTCGCCCGCCGGCCCGTAAATTGTATCATCCAGTGTGGAACGAGGGTGCCCGTTGCCGCGTGCGATGGGCTTGCAATAAGAGGAGAGCCATGTCGAAGCAAGCGGTCGTTGGAATCTTGGCGCATGTCGATGCCGGCAAGACCACGCTGGCCGAGGCCATGCTGTTTAACGCGGGCCGCATTCGCAAGCGCGGCCGCGTTGACGATGGCGACTCGCATCTGGATACGAACGAGATTGAGCGTGAGCGCGGTATCACGATCTTCTCGTCGCAGGCTGTGCTCGACCATGGTGACACCCACGTTATGCTCGTGGACGCTCCCGGCCATGTCGATTTTTCTGCCGAGGCGGAGCGCACGCTGCGTGCCCTGGACTACGCGATTCTGGTGGTAGGCGCCAACGATGGCGTACAGGGGCACACCGAAACCCTGTGGCGCCTGCTTGCGCGCTATGACATCCCGACGTTCATCTTTATCAACAAGATCGATTTGGAGAATCCCGGCCGCGATGTTTTGCTGGCACAGCTTGGGCAGCGTCTTTCCGAGGGCTGCCTGGATGCCAACGAACTGCTGGCGGGCGGCACCGTTCAGGAGGATGCTGCTGCGTTAGACGAGGCGGCGCTCGAGGAGTTTCTTGAGGCGGGCGAGCTTTCCGTCGCGACGCTGTCGCGCATGGTTGCCGAGCGCAAGCTCTTTCCCTGCTTTGCCGGCTCGGCGCTCAAGGACCAAGGCGTGGACGAGCTGCTAGATGGCATGTGTACACTGATGCGTGAACAGGCATGGCTCCCGGAGTTTGCCGCGCGCGTCTACCGCGTGAGCCGCGGGGATCGCGGTGAGCGCTTGGCTTGGGTTAAAGTGACCGGCGGCACGCTGCATGCCAAGCAGATGATTAACGGACGTTCCGGTGCCGAGGCGTGGGAGCAGAAGGTCGACCAGGTACGCATCTATAACGGCGAGAAGTATGAGCTTGCCCAAGAAGTTGCTGCTGGCGGTATTTGTGCCGTGACGGGTCTTGCACACGTTCGCCCAGGGGACGCCCTAGGCGCGGAGCCCGCGGGCGATGCGCCCGTCATTGCGCCAGTTCTCACCTATACGGTGCTTCCGGGCGAACACGATGTCCACGCGGTGTTCAAAGCACTGACTGAGCTGGCGGACGAAGACCCCATGCTCGGCGTAAGCTGGAATACGCATCTTGAGCAGATTCATTTGCAGTTGATGGGCACCGTGCAGCTCGAGGTCGTGCAGCGCGTGCTGGCCGATCGTTTTGGCCTTGCGGTCGAGTTTGAGCCCGGCGGCATCCTCTATAAGGAGACTATTTCGCAGCCGGTCGAGGGCGTGGGCCACTTTGAGCCACTGCGTCACTATGCTGAGGTGCATCTACGTCTGGAGCCGTTGCCGGCGGGCTCGGGCGTGCAGTTTGGTACCGTGGCCTCGACCGACGAGCTCGATCTTAACTGGCAGCGTCTGGCACTCACCAACGCCATGGAGCGCGATCACCTGGGCGTGCTGACCGGCTCGCCCATCACCGATGTGCGCATTACGCTCATGGGCGGCCGTGCGCATGCCAAACATACCGAGGGCGGCGATTTTCGCCAGGCCACGTACCGCGCGATTCGCCAGAGTTTGATGCAGGCGCGCGAGGCCGGCGCGGCGGTGCTGTTGGAGCCGTGGTATCGCTTTGAGCTCGAGGTGCCGGGGGAGTGCGTGGGTCGGGCGCTCTCGGATGCCACGCGCATGGGTGCCGAGTACGAGCCGCCGACGATGGCGGGAGACCGGGCGAAGCTTGTGGGTCGCGTGCCGGCATCCGAGGTGCAGGATTACGCGCTGGAGGTGGCTGCCTACACGAGTGGTCGCGGACATCTGTACCTAGAGTTCGCCGGCTATTCGGCTTGCCATGATGCCGAGCGCGTAATCGAGACGGCCGCCTATGAGCCCGAGGCCGATCTGCCCAACACGCCCGACTCGGTCTTTTGCTCTCACGGCGCCGGTTACACGGTCAAATGGTACGACGTACCCGCCGCGGCGCACGTAAAGATCGATCCCACCACCTTCCGCCCCTGGCGAGCAGCAGACGCCGAGTTTTTCGGCCACATGTGACAAAGGGACAGCTCCTCTGTCACATGCTATTGGTATAACTCGGTATAAGTTGGTATAACTATTGCCAGGGTTTGCCAATCCGAGGAGGCCGACATGAACCCAAATCCCTTTAAGCCCACGGCTGGCAAGCGGCCTCCGATACTCATCGGCCGCGAGTCGGTCATCGAAGATTTCGAGGAAGGGCTCGATAACGGCGCCGGAGCGCCGGGTAGGCTCATGCTCATTACGGGAAACCGCGGCTGTGGCAAGACGGTTCTCCTACGGGAGCTGCAACGTCTAGCCAATGAGCGCGGATGGGCGGTTGTCTCCGATTCCGCTTCGCTTGGCTTATGCGACCGCTTGGCCAACGCGCTTCGTTCGAATAAACCCGTTGTGACGTCAATGGAGTTCGGTCCGTCGTTTGACCGGATGTCGGTCGAGGCGGCGCGAGCAAAGGGCGAGACGTTGCGAGGGCTGGTCAACGAGCGCCTCAAGAGGCTCGGTCCAGGCAAGGGCATACTGTTTGCGATTGACGAGGCGCAATCGGCGTCTATCGAGGAACTGGCGGCTCTTGCCGTTCTCTATCAGCAGGTGCTCGGAGACCAGGATGCCACGGGCTTGCCCGATAGCGACCAGCGCGGTCTTGCGCTGACGTTCGCCGGCTTGCCCAGTATGGTTGACGATCTGCTCGAAGAGCCGAGCGTGACGTTTTTGCGGCGTGCCCAGCAGCGTACGTTGGGGGCGATATCTTTGCCCAAAGTGCGCGATTCGTATATCCAGACGGTCAAAGACGCTGGTCTTTACGTTGACGCGGAGACGGCGGACCTTGCGGCGCGCAAGAGCATGGGGCATCCCTACATGGTTCAGCTGGTGGGATATTACATGTGGAGGTCTGCTGTCCGATGTGGCTCACAAGTCATCGAAAGGCGCGATGTCGAGGCTGGCTACGCCGATGCCGTCTCCGAGTTCTATGAAGCGGTCGACGCGCCCCTGTATTATGGGCTGCGCAGTCCACAGCGCCTCTTTATCGAGGCCATGGCGGTTGACGAGGGCAAACCGACGCGCATGGCGGATATCATTGAGCGTTGCGATCGCACCCAGAGCTGGGCGAGTAAATATCGCGCAAGCCTGATTCGCGAGCGCGTCATCGAGGCTGCCGGATACGGTCTCGTCCGGTTTACCGTGCCCATGCTGGGCGCGTACATTCGCGATCGAGTTTTATGGCATGAGTAGGGTGATAAAGGTGACGGAACAGAAGATGAGCCCGCAGACTATCGAGGTGCGTGGCGCACGTGTCCATAACCTCAAGGACGTCGATATCGATATTCCGCTGGGAAAGCTGGTGGGTATTGCCGGCGTATCGGGTTCGGGCAAGAGTTCGCTGGCACTGGGGGTTCTTTATGCCGAGGGTTCGCGCCGCTACTTGGAAGCGCTCAGCACCTATACTCGACGTCGCCTGACGCAGGCCGAACACGCCCAGGTGGATGAGGTATTGCACGTACCGGCGGCGCTCGCATTGCATCAGCGCCCCAGCGTGCCGGGCGTGCGCTCGACCTTTGGTACCATGACCGAGCTCAACAACAGCCTGCGCCTGCTCTTTAGCCGTTGCGCCCATCACGTGTGTCCGCACTGCGGGGCGCGTGTGGAGCCGAGCCTTAACGTGGCTGCGGGCCTGTCGCTCACGTGTCCGACGTGCGGCCGCGAGTTCTACGCGCCGAGTGCCGAGGATTTGGCTTTCAATAGCGGTGGTGCGTGCCCTACCTGCGGCGGCACCGGTGTCATGCGCGAGGTGGACGAGGCAAGCCTGGTGCCCGATGAGTCAAAGACTATCAACGAGGGCGCGGTGCTTCCCTGGGGTACGCTTATGTGGGATCTGATGAAGCAAGTGGCTGGCGAGATGGGCGTGCGCACCGATGTGCCGTTTAACCAGCTCACGCCTGAAGAACGCGACATCGTGTTCCACGGCCCGGCGGTTAAGAAGCACATTCTCTACGTTCCCAAAAACGGCGAGGGCGCCACGCCGCTCGACTTTACCTATTACAACGCCGTCTATACCGTTGAGAATGCGCTCGCCAAGGTTAAGGACGACAAGGGCCTCAAGCGCGTTGCACGCTTTTTGCGCGAGGGGCCATGCCGTGACTGTGGCGGCACGCGTCTCTCCGAGGCTGCGCGCCAGCCCCAGGTGCGCGGTATCAATCTGGCACAGGCTGCGGCCATGACGCTGGGCGAGGCGATTGAGTGGGTGCGCGGGGTGCCCGCATCCTTGCCGGCCGAGATGCGGCCCATGGCATCGGACATTTGTGAATCGTTTTTGAGCACGGCTCGTCGTCTGGTCGACCTGGGTCTCGATTACCTTTCGCTCGATCGCGCCGGTGCCACGCTCTCCACGGGTGAGCGCCAGCGCGTGCAACTCGCCCGCGTGGTGCGCAACCGATCGACAGGCGTGCTCTATGTGCTGGACGAGCCCTCAATTGGCTTGCATCCTGCCAATGTCGACGGCTTGGTGGGCGTAATGCGCGACCTGGTGGATGACGGCAACACCGTGGTCGTTGTCGACCACGATACGCGCGTGCTGGCGGAGGCTGATTATCTGGTCGAGATGGGCCCCGTTGCCGGAGCGGGCGGTGGTAACGTGATCGCCGCTGGTACGGTGGACGAGGTCGAGCAATCGCAGGACAGCCGTATTGCGCCGTTTTTGCGCGCCGAGCCCAAGCGCTTGCGTCCGCAGGTGCCTGACGACGAAATGTTCGACCAAGGCCATATCCGCATGGCGACCGGTGCCATCCATACCGTCAAGCCGCTCGAAGTCGATATCCCGCGCGGCCGCCTTGTCGCGGTTACGGGCGTTTCGGGTTCGGGCAAGACGACTCTGGTGCTTGAGACATTCATTCCTGCGCTCAAGGCGCAGGCAGCCGGCGAGCGCCTGCCGGGGCACGTGCGTTGGATCGACGCCGAGGGTATTGTACGCGCCAACCTGATTGACGCCACGCCCATCGGTGCCAACGTCCGCTCGACGGTAGCGACCTATGCCGACATTCATGACGAGCTGCGCCGCGCCTTTGCACGTACGCCCGAGGCCAAGGCGGCGGGATATAAGGCGGGCGCCTTTAGCTACAACACCGGTGCCCTGCGCTGCCCTACGTGCGACGGCACGGGATCGATATCGCTCGACGTGCAGTTTCTGCCCGACGTCGAGATTGTCTGCCCGGCATGTCGTGGTTCGCGTTATGCAGACGCGGCTTCGCATATCCATCGCGAGGGTAAGGACGGGAGCCTGCTTACGTTGCCGCAGCTCATGGACATGAGTGTGGACGAGGCCATCGACGCTACACTGGGACTCAAGAAAGTTCAGACGCGCTTGCAAACCTTGCGCGACCTGGGCCTGGGTTATCTCACACTTGGCGAGCCCACACCGGCGCTTTCGGGCGGCGAGGCACAGCGTCTTAAGCTCGCGAGCGAGATGGGCCGCGTGCAGGATGATGCTGTATTCGTGTTCGACGAGCCCACGATCGGACTACATCCGCTCGATGTCCAGGTGCTATTGAGCGTGTTCGACGGCCTTGTTGCCAAGGGCGCCACGGTTATCGTGATCGAACACGATCTCGACCTTATCCGTAACGCCGATTACGTGATCGACATGGGTCCGGGCGGTGGTGACGCGGGCGGGCAAATCGTCTGCACCGGCACGCCGGGCGACATCGCAGCCTGCTCTGCAAGCATCACTGGCCGCTACCTATAACCGAATGTGACAAAGGGACAGTCGCTTTGTCACATTCCCGGAAAGCCTGCCTGGCGCAGGGCCTCGTAGAGGACGATGGCGGCGCTGTTGGAGAGGTTGAGTGCGCTGATGCGGTAGTCGTCCGGGTTGACGAAGTTGCCGCAGATGTCTTGTTGAAGGATGGCCTCGTGGCCGTCCTCGGTATGCCCCAGCGATTCCTCGTGAGCTTCCCAAGCCTCGGCGTTATCGAGCGAGTCGCAATCGCGCAGCATCGGGATGCGCTCGCAGCGCGCGGGCGCCGCGGCGAGCAGTGGCTCGGGAATGCCCGAGCTCTCGCTGCCAAAGACCAAGTAGTCGCCATCGCGGTAGGTACTCTGCGCATAGGTGCGGCGTGCCTTTTTGGTCAGCAGATGCAGGCGACCATCGGCAGGGGAGAGGCCGTTGCGCGCAAGAAAATCCTCCCAGCTGGCATAGGTCGTCACGTCCAAGTTTTGCCAGTAGCCCAGACCGGCGCGACGTACCGTCTTGTCGTCGAGCGAAAAGCCCAGCGGCTCCACCAGATGCAGGCGAGCGCCGGTGACCACGCAGGTACGGCCGATATTGCCCGTATTGGCCGGAATCTCGGGCGCATACAGCACAATGTTGAACATGAATCTCCTTGGCTCAGAACGAAAAACCACCACGAAGGGCACCTTCGTGGTGGTTGGCGACTACTTTTCGGACAAATGCCCGCTTGGATAAACCTAGGCGCGGTGCCAGTCGGTCAGGCAGGCATCGAGGGAGGCGATGAGCGCGTCCTTGTCCATGTGACGGCCGATGATGCACAGGCTCGTCATGCGGTCGCCCGTCTCGTCGTCCCAAATTTGCATGATCTCGGGGTTCTCGTCGATGATCTTCTGCTTCTCGCCCTCGGGCGCCGAATCGACAAACAGGCCGTTCTCCATCAGGCGCATCTGGTGGCCGGCCTGCTCAAACATGTAGCACATGTCCGGATCGCCGGTCTGCCACAGCGGACCCTTGACGCGGATGACCTCGTCGGGCCACTCCTGCTCAACAAAATTGGTGAACTTCTGCAGGTCAAACGGCTTGCGGCGCGAGTACACAAAGGTCTCGATGTCGTACTCGAGCACCTCGGGGTCGTCGTGCTCCTCGGGATGCTCCATGGCCTCGATCCAGGCGGCGGAGTTGTAGGCGCGCATAAAGTCGAAGCGGTCGGTGTCGAGCAGCTCCTCCATGGGGACCTCGCCGTTTTGGGCCTCGACGATCACGGCATCCTTCTGCAGACTGCGCACGATGGCCTTGAGCTCGGCGATCTGCTCAGGGCTCACGGTATCGGTCTTGTTGAGGATGAGTGTGGAGCAGAACTCAATCTGCTGGATCAGCAGACTCTCGATATCGTCCTCGTCGATATCCTCGGCCAGCAGGTCGCGGCCGCCGTTGAATTCGTCGTACATACGGGCGCAGTCGACCACGGCAACGATGTTGTCGAGTGCGAGCTTGGGCTCGCCGCCCACCTTGGCCTCGTCGCAGAAGCTCGAGATGGTGTAGGCGATGGGGATAGGCTCGCAGATGCCCGAGGCCTCGATGATGATGTAGTCGAAGTTGCCCGAATCGGCGATGCCCTGCAGCTGGTTGGCAAGGTCGTCCGAAAGCGTGCAGCAGATGCAGCCGTTAGTGAGCGGGATGAGGTCGTCGGTCTCGGAAAGGCCGCCGTCGGCGATAAGGCTGGCGTCGACGTTGATCTCGCCGATATCGTTGACGATCACGGCGGCGCGGATGCCGCCGTCGTTAGCGAGGATGTGGTTGAGCAGCGTGGTCTTGCCGGCACCGAGGTATCCGGTAAGCATGATGATCTTCACGGGTTTGTTGGGCATGTGCCCTCCTTTGTTAGACATGGCTTACAGTTGAATCTTATGCCAAACGCCTGCTCTTATACCCACGAGCCGGCAAATAACACAAGCTACTCCCAGGCTCCCCATACATCGGGGCAATAACCGACGGTGGCCTTTTTGCCGTTGCGCACGATGGGTTCGGCGAGAACCTGCTGGTTCTCGAGCAGCTTGTCAAAGCGCTGGCTGGGGGTGAGGTGCTGGATGAGCGCGAGCGTCTCCTCGTCCTTGGCCTTGGGGTTGAGTAGCTTGTCGATGCCGCCGACCGCCTGCATCACGCTCGTGAGCTCGCCCTTGCTCATCTCCTTTTCCTTAAGGTCGATAAACTGCACCTTAATGCGGCGCTCCTTAAAATAGCGCTGGGCCTTCTTGGTATCGAAGGACTTCTTAGTCCCGAAGATTTGAATATTCATGGTCCCGCCGTTCTAACGAATGAAGTTGGTCGTTGCGCGATCTGCCTCGGGTGCGTTGATGCCGGCGGCCTGGCCTGCCTCGATGCAACGCAGGAGCCAGGCCATGTTTTTACCGATGTTTCGCATGGTGGCAAGGCCCTCGGCATCCCCATCGGCGTCGCCGGGCACGCGGCCAAACACGTTGTTCCAGTAGGTGGAGGCAACTACGGGCATCTGGTTGATGGTGAAGTACTTGTTGAGTACATCGAACGTGGTCGACGTGCCGCCGCGGCGGGCAACGGCGACAGAGGCGCCCGGCTTGTGCGCAAAGGCCTTGCTGCCAGCATAAAACGCGCGGTCGAGGGCCGAGAGGATGCGGCCGCTGGGGTGCGCGTAATAGACGGGCGAGCCAAAGACAAAGCCGTCTGCCTGCTCGGCGGCGGCAATGAGCTCGTTGACCACGTCGTCGTCAAAGGTGCAGCGGTAATCGAGCTTGCCGCACCGGCCACAGCCAATGCAGTCGCGAATGGGCTTGGCGCCCAGCTGGAACACCTCGGTATCGATACCCTCGGCATGCAATTGCTCGGCGACTTCGGCAAGCGCGCGAGCGGTGTTGCCGTTTGCCTTGGGGCTACCGTTGACTAAAAGAACCTTCATCACAAACTCCCTCTGCTGTCGATGACTTATGCAGAGGATTATCGCATGAGCGGGCGGATGGCGTGGGGCGCGATGCCGGCTCCGAGGGCCCACGGCAGGCTCGCTCACCAGGTACGTGCGGGATACGGTCCAGAGGATGTTGGAGTGCGGGGCCTCGTGCGAGCAGATTGTAAGGGGTCTGGGCGGGTCGCCCTCGATGGTGAGCTTTGAGGTCTTGGAAGGCGGGCTGCTGCGGAGGCTATGATTTATACTAAGGCGGCTGCTATCGAGTAATTCACACTTGGTTTGATTCGATTGTGAACGCGCAGCTAGGACGGAAAGCAAAGGAAGTTCTATGGAAACAGAGGATGCTGCCTGTTTGATAACTTCGATTGCCCTGATTCTTCTTTCAATCCAATACAGAAGAGGAAGATGGCTCAGCTCAATTGCTGGATATGATGTCACAAAAAGGGAGAGCGGGATTGATATATGCCCTTACGCAAAGTTGATTTCTTCTGTGACGTTATGGATGGGGCTGCTGTTTTTCTTGTGGGCGGTAGAGGGCTGGGTACGCGATTGGAATACCAGTGTTTTTGAAGTTTTGGTTCTACTTCTGTTCAGCTTGGCCTCTTTGTCGTTCGTGCGGCTCGTTAGGTTTGTGTTTATGAGGCGATAGCCAGCGGAAGCGGGATGGACGACAAAATGGACCAATGCAGCCAATTGTCAAAAGAATTTGATAGGGTTGGCTTAACAGATTTACTCGACGGCATATCCGTGGCGGGGGATAGGTTTTATGTTGTTGAGCACTTATTTGCATCGGGTAAAGGAAACCAAGAGTATCGAAAACGGTGCCCCCGGGCTCTGGAAAGACTGCGGGGGCGTTCGGCTAACTGCGGGTACGACCTATTTGCCCAATGTGTTCGCCTGAGATCGGAAATTAACTATCATGCGCCCCACGTCGCTAGTCCAGCTTGGTGCCCGGTACCTGCGGTGCTTCTTCAAGTAGCGCTTTGAGCTCGTTCAAAATGGAAACGGGCTGACGGTCGACGCCGTCCAGATGGAGCGTGGCCACGCGAATGGGCGGCTGATATTCAAGCGAGCCGATGAGCACGGGGGAACCCAGGAACCGTTCGATGTCGCTTGCGATCTCATCGATTGCCTCGGGGCCGAGCTCATCGAAGAGTGCCACGAATGTCGGCCCCGTCGAGCGGAACAGGCGGCCCTTGCCGCGCGAACAATCCATGAGGCAGGCGGCGCTTTCGGCGAGCACGCGGTCGCCTGCATCGAATCCAAAGCGGGCATTGACCTCGGCGATATCGTCGACCTTAATGGCAATAAAGCCTGCCTCGTGCGGCACGCGGCGCATCTCTCCAATAGCGTTGACCAGCGCGTGGACATCGCCCAGGCCCGTTACCGAGTCGGTCGTATCCGCTAGGCTTCGGTTGATGATAATGCCCACATACATGCTGGGCTCGGTATCGGTGCCGTCCAAGCGGTAGCCCGTGCAGTCGCAAAGCGCGTATTTTCCGGTGGCATCCATTACGCGATACTGCATGTAGTGGAAGTGCCACGTGCCGTTTATCACCATGTCGAGCTCGGCGCGTACGTTGTCGCGGTCCTCGGGATGAACGCGGGCGAGCCACATGTCGAGTGAGTTAAAAGGGTGCTGGGAAGGCAGGTCAAAATCGCGCACGGCGTTAACCGACCATTGCGATTCTCCAGTATCGAGGTTAAGGATGAACGGATAGCGCGTCTCGGAGCTCATGGAGATCGCTTGGAACACCCGGTCGTTGCAGGGAAGCTGATCGACGATTGGGCGTTGCGGCGCGTCATTGTTTTCCGGTTGCTGTACACGATGCATAAGCTTATAGCGATACATCTTGCGATCGGCATCCATCGTCATCTGGCGACGCGTGTCGCCGGCAAGTGGATCGACGCGCGAGCAGCCAAAGCTAAAGCTGGCGATCATGGGCGCCTTGCCATCTGAGCTCGCCTCGATCAGCCCGGCACGTACCTGCTCCAAGCGCTGCTCGAGTTCAGTCTCGTTTGCGGAGAGCGAGATAAGCACAAACTCGTCTCCACCGATACGGAACAGCATCTCATCGTGCTCCATGGTTTCGGAGAGCGTGCGGCAGATGCTCAGAATATAGCGATTGCCTTCGGCGTGGCCAAACCTATCATTGCAATGCTTGAGATGGTCGATGTCAATATAGGCGCAGGTGAAGGGGTCGCCTTTGCGCCAGAGCTGCTCGACGTGACGGTCGAGTCCGCTGCGGTTGCCCAAGTTGGTGAGCGGATCGATATAGGCGTTGCGCTCAAGCAGCCGGCGCTCTTGTTGCAGGATGGCATGCGTCTTTTGCAGTTGCTCACCAACGGCGCGTAGCTCAGCAGGCAGCGCGGCAACATCGAGTTCGGCGGTCGAGATGCCATTCGCAAGTCGTTGGAGATAGGCAATAATCAATTGCTCACCCAGGCGATATGACTCGTTCATGATGGATAACCTCCTTGGGCGGAACAATGGTTTGTATCATATCCCCAATTCGGTTTGAATTGGGGATATAAGTCAGCTAATGGAGGCAAATTCCCCCTTCGGCGGTGGCGTTTTGCGCGCGAGCGTATCAGTTGTTATTGCCACCATCGAGCAATGCCTCAAAATCCTTCGCCGGCATGGGGCGGTAGTAGAGGAAGCCCTGAGCGTAGCGGGCACCCATTTGTCGTAGCATGTTCGCCTGCTCATTTGTCTCGACGCCTTCGACCTCGACGGGCAGATGGAGCGACTGCGCCATTTCGAGCATCGATGAAATGATTTGCGTGCTGCGGCCTTGATCGCGGTCGGTGGGCACAAAGGCGCGGTCGAGCTTGATGACGTCGACGTTGACGTTCTTGAGCATCGCGAGCGTGGACTGACCGGTGCCAAAATCGTCCATATAGGTCGAGAAGCCGCGGGTGTGCAGGTCGGCCGTCAGTTTGTCCACGGCCTCGGACTCTCCCGTATAAGCCGTCTCGGTAATCTCGATACGCATGAGCTCGGGCGGTAGGTTGTATTGGGCGGCGAGCGCCCCCATATGCTCGGCAACGTCGCAGGCAAGGATATCCACGCGCGACACATTAAGCGAAACCGGAACCACACGAAGCCCTCGATCGATGCGCTCGCGCAGCCACGAGGCGACACCCTGCCAAATGTACTTGTCGAGCGTCACCACAAAGCCGCTTTCCTCGAGTGCGGGGATAAACGTTGCGGGCGAAATGAGAGAGCCGTCCTTGTCAATCCAGCGGGTGAGTGCTTCGGCGCCAATAATCTCGCCGGTTTCCATATCGACCTGGGGCTGCAGGTAGTACGTGATACGGCCGTTTGAGAGCGCGTATTGGAACTCGGTCAGCGTGCGGTGGAACGCAATCTCGTGCTCATATTCCTCGGGGCGGAAAATAGCAATGCGCTCCTTGAAGTCGTTTTTGGCGCGTCGATTGGTAAACATGGCCTTGGCCTGGGCATCGATGGTGATTTCCTCGCTAGCGTCGATGGGGCATACGCCCATGGACGGCCAAAAGCCTACGCCGTCGTCGTGCTTGGCTACAGCCTCGCGCACGCGCGCATAGACTCGGTGAACGAAATCGTGCTCAAAGGGTATGAGCAGACAAAAGTCGTCTTGTCCCCAGTATCCCGCGACACCCATGTCGGCGTTCTCGATATCCTTGAGCACCGTGCCCACATCGGCAAGCATACGGTCGCCTTCGGCCTGTCCATACCATTCGTTAAATAGGCGCATGTGGCCCATGTCGACGGTGGCGATACACCAAGCGCCGTCGCGCCTTGCCTTGATGAAGGCATTGGCACGGCGCATAAACTCGCTGGGGCGGTAGAGGCCTGTGAGCATGTCGAGGTGCTCGGCGACGGCGCCTTTGCGTTCCATCTCGGGTATGGGCAGACTGTCGTTGGGAACAAGTCCGCCGGCCGTGCGAAGGCGACGATCGAGTTCGCCCAAAACAGTCGATGCTTGGGAGTCCAGGCGTTCGTAAAAGGTCGGGACGACAAGACAGACGGGAGCAATGGTGTCGCCTGCGATTTGCACAGGAGCGAAAACGGCCTCTTTAAGGTGGCGGGTCAGTTGCTCGAATGCCTCGTGGTCCAGGTCATTGCTGAGCACGACGAACTGGACGCTACGTGAACGGTAGACCCTGCTCCTGCCGCGGGTGATCGACAGCATGCGGCCTGCGTATTCGGCGAGCATGTTGTCGACAGCCTCGGCTCCGTAGAGCTCGTTGAGCTTTGTCGTGCCACGAACGCGCACCGCTATAAGGCCCGTCTCGCAACGGTCGCAACGACAGGCGTCGATGGCATTGACCAACATGCGCTGGGTGCCGAGGCCTGTCGCGGCGTCGACGGTTTCGGCAAGTGAGTGGTTGACGAGCTCGCCGACATAGAGCGAGGGGACATTTTCGTCGCCGTCGATGCGAAACCCGCGAGCACGGCAGAGGACGTAGTCGCCGACGGCATTGCGCACACGATACTGCATGACGCGACGGTGCTTGGTGCCGTTATAGACCTGGTCGATGTCGTTGATGTAGGCCTCAAGGTCATCGGGATGCACGCGCGTTTTCCAGTAATCGCGACAGTTGTCTATGTGCTCCGAGGGAAGGCCAAGATCGCGCAAGGCGCCTTGCGACCAAAGGGTGCGATGTTTGTCCAAGTTCTCGATAAAGAAATAGCGGCCCTCGTTGAGCATCGAAAAGGCGTCGAAAATGCGATCGCTTATTTCGAAGTCGTCGGTGTGGACTTGCGAGATATTGCGCCGATCAAGGTGTACGGCATGACGTAGCTTGTAGTCGTACATGCGATGGTCGGCATCGAGTGTCATGCGATTGGGGGCCTCGCCCAGGGCGGGGTCGGCATGTGACACTCCGTAGCTAAACGAGTGAGGCATCTCGGAATCGTTGTTTTGAGCAGGACCGTTCGGCAGTGTTCCAGACGTTCGGCGAGGTCGTCCTCGGTCGCAATCGTAGATAGGATGGCAAACTCGTCGCCTCCCAGACGAAATGCCGCCTCGTCTACCTTCATATACAGCTTGAGATAAAGGCTTACCTGCAAGATATAGCGGTTGCCCTCGTCATGGCCAAAGACGTCGTTGCAGTGCTTGAGATTGTCGATATCGATGAACGCCATGGTAACGGGGGTGTCCTGCTCCCAGAGCTCCTCGAGGGAGCGGGCAAAGCCGCCGCGGTTGCCAAGTCCGGTAAGCTGGTCGGTAAAGGCGGTCCTAATCAGATCATCCTGACGCTCGAGAAGGTCGCGAACGGTCTTTTCGAGCGTTTCGGTGTAATTGCTGACAGTATCCATGTCGTAAGCGGCTTTCTGAGGTCGGGCGAATTGCGTCGGGCGAGCTCGTTGTGCACACGCGTTGTTGTTCGGCGCTTTGCGTGTATCCAAGCCCCCGCCTCGCTGCGTTGTTGGGTTAATTTACCGGCTAATGTTCGCTGTTGATAACTGCTGAGTAGTATAAACAACAGTGCAGAATTATATATGGGTGCACATGCTGTGGGCGGCTATTATTCGACAAATGGTAGCGCGACGATGCGATGTCCGATAAAAATGCGACTGAGACGATATATGTTGACGGGTATACTTGTCCCGGTTTTAAACGCAGGAACGGAGATGGTCGCATGGCACAGCCAAATATGACGCGCACGGTGGGGCTGGCGCTCGAGGGAGGCGGCTACCGCGGTATGTATACGGCGGGCGTGCTCGACGTTTGGATGGAGCACGGTTTGACCTGCGACCATATGGTGGGTGTCTCGGCGGGCGCGGCGTTTGGCTACAACTTTAAATCGCGCCAGATCGGCCGTGCCATTCGCTATAACAAGGCCTATTGTGCCGATAAGCGCTATGCGGGTGTAGCAAGCTGGCTGCGGACCGGCGATATGTTCAATGCCGATTTTGCCTATCACGAGGTGCCCATCGAGCGCGATCCCATTGACTTGGAGGCGTATCGCGCCTGTCCCATGCGGTTTACGTGCGTGTGCACCGATATCGAGACGGGCAAGGCCGTCTACCACGACCTGCCCTATGGCGACGAGCGGGATATCGAGTGGATCCGGGCGTCGTCGGCGATTCCCGTGGCGACGCGTCCCGTTGCTATTGACGGGCATAAGTATCTGGATGGTGGCGTGGCCGATTCTATTCCCAGCGCATGGCTGTTTGCGCAGGGATATGACTGCAATATCGTGGTGCTCACGCAGCCGGCGGGCTTTGTGAAGCAGCCCAACAGCGTGATGCCCATGCTGCGGCGCGTGTTCCGTCACTATCCGGAGTTTGTCGCAGCGCTTGAGCATCGGCATGAGGTTTACAATGCCACGCTCGATGACCTGGCACGTCGTGAGGCCGCCGGCGATATCTTTGTGGTGCGTCCGAGCGAATCGGTGAAGGTGCCGTCGCTGTGCCGCGAGCCCGATGAACTCGAGCGCATCTACCAGATCGGTCGTCGCGATGCGGAGGCGACTTTGCCGGCGTTGGAAGCGTATCTGGCGGGGTAAGGGTCGCATGCGGAAAGCGCATCCCGGAATGGAGGTCCAAACTGGGATGCGCTTTCCGCTATTGAAGATATGAGGCTGCGGAGCAGCTGCTCGGCCTAGGCTTATGCCTGCTGCCAGGTGTCGACAAGCTCCTTGGCGGCAGCGTGGGGGTCGTCGGCACTGCAGACGGCGCTTACCACAAAGAAGCCATCGACGCCGGTGGCCTTGAGCTGCGGCAGGTCGGCCGTCTTGACGCCGCCGCCCACTACGATGGGCACGGGGCTTGCCGCGTGGAGTGCGGCCAGATCCTCAAAGCTCTTGGTGATGATGGAGCCATCGGCTGCGCGTCCGCAGTCGCGCTTGGTCTCGGTCTCGTGGAGCGGGCCGATGCCCAGGTAGTCGACCAGGCTCATGTCGGCGGTCTTGACGTACTCGAGCATCTCTTCGCAACGGGCCGAAAGGCCCACGATGGCATCGGGGCCCAGAAGCTTGCGGCAGACCTCGACGGGAATATCGCTCTGGCCCACGTGCACGCCGTCGACGGCAATACCCTGCTCGCGTGCGGCGAGTACGCAGTCAAGGCGGTCGTCGATCAGCAAGGCGACCTGACCGGTCTTGCCGGCCTGTGCGATTGCCTGCGCGGCGTCGCCGGTCAGCGCAATGATCTCGCGGGCGCTTGCCACCTTGGAGCGCACCTGGATGCAGGTAAAGCCTGCGTCGAGCGCCTGGGCCACCACATCGCCCACGGGACGTCCCAGCGTGTTTTCGGGGCCGAGTACTAGATAGGCCGAGATATCAAGGTTGTCGCGGATGCTCATCGTGCTTCCTCCTGCTTTTTGATCTGCGCTTCCATGCGCTCGAGTTTGCCGGTCATGGTGTCGGTAAATCCGGGTCGAATATCGGCTTTGAGCACGACTTCGGTTCGGATGCCCTTGCTCGCCAACACAAAGGTTGCGTCGCGCACGACCTGCATGACCTCGTCCCAGTCGCCCTCGATCTCGGTGAACATCGAGGTGGTGCGGTTGGGAAGGCCGCTCTCGCGAATAACACGTACGACCTCGGCGACCTCGGCGGACAGCTCATCGCCGGTGCCACACGGGGCGATGGCCACAGCGACGAGTGTGTTCATGCCGGTATTGGTTGCAGGCTCGGACATGGCCTATGCCTCCTCGAGCTCGAGTCGGTTATCGGCAATGTCCTGGGCGGTTGCGCGGTAGAGCTCGTCGATAAAGGCAACCTTAAAGCTTGCCGGGGCATCGGCTACAGCGGCGGCACGCGTGCCGGCCACGTTGTAGACCGCGGTGCCGCAGACTGCCGCCGTAAACGGATCGGTGACGCAGGCGTACACGGCCAGCACGCCGCCCTGCGAGCAGCCGCAGCCGGTGATTTTTGACATGAGCGGGCTGCCGCCGTGGGACTTGGCCACCGTCGTGCCGTCGGTGGTCAGGTCGACTTCGCCCGAGACCACTACGGCGCCGCTGGTGTAACGGGCGAGCGCCACGGCGGCATCGCGGGCGGCGTCGACCGTGTCGGTGGTATCGACACCGCGCACGCGGCTCAGATCAGCCGCCTCGCCCTCAAGACCCCACAGGCCGGCGAGCGCGATGATCTCGGAGGCGTTGCCGCGCACGATGGCGGGCTTGTACTGCTTGAGCTCGTTTACCAGCTGGGTGCGCAGGCTGCCGATGCCCAGGCCCACCGGATCGAGCACCCAGGGCTTGCCGGCGTCGTGTGCCGCCTTGGCCGCGCGGGGAATCGTCTGCTCGTAGATGGGGAAGAGCGTGCCCATGTTGAGATAGATGGCGCCGCCGCCGGCAACGAGCGCCTCGCCCTCGTCGGGCAGATAGACCATGGCGGCCGATCCGCCCACGGCGAGCTGGGCGTTGGCGACAAAGTCGATCGTCACCGTGTTGGTGATGGAGCCGGCCATCGGATTGGTGGCGCGAATCTCCTCCACGGCTTTGACCACATGTTGCTTAAGCTGTTCCGAATCAATCACTGCACATGCCTCCTTGGCATAGAAAAGGGGCGCTGTGCATAGACAGCGCCCCTGTAAAGGCGGCATGCTCCCTACGCCAGCATTAACTGACAGGTTCAAAGGATTGGGCCCCATGCCCTCTCAGCCTTGTGGTTTGCACCGCCGGCACTCCCGCATCGAATCTGTTGTTCCCTATACTAGCGCACCTGCCAA
>FR878592.1:13107-18122 GCA_000434535.1 Collinsella sp. CAG:166 | reverse complement strand
CCTGCCAAAAAGGGACAGGTTTATTTTGGCGGGTTTTATCTGGGGAAACGCAAAATAGCCCCACATACACAACCACCGCAGCTCCATATGAGGCAAATGAATCAGTAGCGTCTATCCCAAATCTTGAGTATTTGTTCGACAGAACGGCCCCTGCCGGCTCCTGCTAGACTGGTAGATTCCCAACCGTCCATCCAGGAGCCGCAATGTCGCGCAAGTCCGCCTACAAGCAAGTACTTTCCATCGGCGCCGCCGTGGTGCTGGGGTTTGCGCTGTTCACAGGGTCGCTCGACGGAGCGCCCAAGTTGTTGTCGCCGCAAAGTGATGAACAGGCGGCAGCTCTGGCCGAAAAACAAAACGAAAGTCCCAGCCGCACCGACGACGAGGCGGACCTGGTCGATCGGCTCGAATCAGGAACGGCGAGCTCCCCGGACCCTCAAAACAGCCAGGACTCTGGCGATGGCTCCGATTCCGCCACAACCGACACCGGCGACGGCGCTTCCGCGGACAGCGCCGCCACCCCCATCGACGAGGTCGAAAACCCCGACCTCAACCGCGCCCGCGGTGTTTATCTCAGCAGCATTCCCGACTACGCCGGCAACCCCTACGTTGCCCTGCGCGCCGACAGCACGCACCCGCTCGGCACACCATCATTCACGCTCGATGAATACGAGCGCGCTACAGAAGAGGGTTGCTTTAAGAAGTTCTCCAAGCTTGACAGCCTGGGCCGCACCCGCAAAGCGCTCGCCTGCGTGGGCCCCGAATCACTCGGTCAAGGCGAGCGCGGCGATATCTCGCGTATCCATCCCGCTGGATGGCGCCAGCAGCGCTACGACTTTATTCCGGGCCAGAGCCTCTACAACCGCTGCCATCTCATCGCCTGGTCGCTCTGCGGCGAAAACGCCAACCGCAAGAATCTCCTCACCGGCACGCGTTATCTCAACGAGACAGGCATGCTGCCGTTTGAGGAGCAGATTCTCGGCTACATCCGCGAGACGGGCAACCACGTGCTCTATCGCGTCACACCCATGTATAACGAAGAGGAACTTGTCTGCCGCGGCGTGCGCCTTGAGGCGCAATCGGTCGAGGACCACGGCAAGACCCTCTGCTTCCACGTGTACTGCTACAACCTGCAGCCGCACGTGCAGATCGACTACGCCACCGGCCGCAACCAGGCATCCGGAGACTAGTGCCGACCGCACCGCCCGTAACCCAAAAATGATTCGTTTTCCTCCGTCCCCATGGGGTCGGGTGTGGTATTCTATCTGCGGGGTAATACTTAGGAATACCAAGTAATACCAACGCCGCAGAAACAAACTCCGGATGCGGGCCAATCGGGTTGCCTTCACAGCCCGTCGCCCAGCCGCGTGGCCCGCATCTATCCGCACTACCGTCGTTTCAAAAAGGAAGCGCCATGGCAGAACACATGACCCCCGTAGTCGCGAAGGTCTTGCCCGAGGAGAAGGCAGCCTTCGCGGCGGCAACCCAGCTCGTGGGCACCACGCCGTCCAACGCCATCCGCATGTTTATCGCCGCGTTCAATCGCTGCGGCACCTTCCCGTTCGACATCTCGCCCAGCGGGGCTTTTGGCAAAGAGTGTCCCCAACAGCTAGTCGTTGAAGAACGTCCCCAATGACTAGTCGTCGGGAGGAGGTTGGCATGCTCAATGCGATGATTTGGGCGCTTGCCTGTTTTGGCGTCGTCGCTGCCGATATTGCCCTGAGCGTGGTTCTGTTTTCAGTTCTCGATGCCGTGTCGGTGCTGACGGGCTATCCGATCGACAATCTCGATATCCAATGGTTCCAGGCTGCCGCTCAGACGGCGTCATTTTTGATGGCGCTGCTGTGGTGGCGTTATCTGTGGCCCCGCTCCTTCATGGCGCGCCGGCAAGGCGAGCGCCCGCTCGGTGGGGGAGCAAGCGCGGCATGGAAGCGCATTGTCTGCGTTGTCGTGATCGGCCTATCCATGCAGGTGGTCATTAGCTACCTATGCGACGGCGTGCTGTCGCTGCTGCCCGAGGTCGCGGCAGACTATAGCGAGCTCGTCGAGGAAACGGGCATGGGCGATACCAGCCTTCTTGCCGTCCTGACCACGGTGCTCGGCGCGCCGTTTTGCGAAGAGCTCCTGGTACGCGGCATCATCTTTGAGTTTTCGCTGCGTGCGTTTAATCCGCAGTGCCGTCCGCTCTGGAAACGCCGGCGCCGCGCGAACGCGCAAGACGGCGCTATAGTGCCCTGGGCGGCCCCGAGTACCTGGGGCGTCGCCGCGGCAATCGTGCTGCAGGCGGCGGTCTTCGGCTTTATGCACATGAACTGGGTGCAGGGCTGCTACGCGGGCGCTGCCGGCCTCATTTTTGGTTGGGTACTCGTGACCACCGGAAAGCTTCGCTACACGATTCTGCTGCACTTTGCGTTTAATGCCGGGTCGTATCTCATGGGGCTGCTGTGGTTTGTGAGCACACCGCTCGATGTGGCAATTACGGTTGCTATCGCCGGTGTCATCCTCGTTGAGGCAATGCGCTCGCTGCGCCACGCCCTGGATTACCCAGGGCGGCCTTTTCGTCAGCGTCCACATTGCAGGCAAAACCACACGCTACTTGGCGCGGCCCTCCTCATAGCGCTCGACCAGCTTGGCCTGAACATCGTAGGGAACCTGCTCGTAGCCAGCGGGCTTCATGGTAAAGTCACCCGTGCCGCGCGTGATAGAGCGCAGGCGCGTCGAATAATCCGTCAGCTCTGCCAGCGGCGCCTGGGCAATGACCACGGTGTCGCCGCGCTCATCGGTCTCCATACCCGTCACGCGACCGCGCGATGCCGAGATGTCGCCCATCACAGCGCCGGCGTAGCTTTCGGGAATAGTCACCGTGATTTCCTCGATGGGCTCCAGCACCACCGGGTCGGCATCGGCGCACGCCTTGCGCAGGCCGATGCGAGCCGCCGCGCGGAACGCCATCTCGTTGGAGTCGACGCTGTGATACGAGCCGTCGTACACAGCCACGCGAATGCCCGTGAGCGGGTAGCCGGCAATGATGCCGTCCTTCATGGTCTCCTGGACACCCTTGTCCACGGCGGGGATGAGCGAGCGCGGGATGCGGCCACCCACGACCTCGTCTACAAACTCATAGCCATCGCTCGTGCCGTCGGGCCCAATGAGCGGCTCAACGCGCAGCCAGCAGTCGCCATACTGACCGGCACCGCCAGTCTGTTTCTTGTGGCGGCCCTGCGCGCTTGCCGTACGGCGAATGGTCTCGCGATACGGAATGCGGATCGGCACGCTCTTGGCCACGACCTTGGTGCGATCCTCCAAACGGTTGAGCAGCACCGAAACCTGCGCCTCACCAACGGCGGAGATAATGGTCTGGCCCGTCTCCTCGTCACGATCGATGCTCATGGTCGGATCGGCCTTGCAGGCCTTCTCGATAAACGTGTAGAGCTTCTCTTCGTCGCCGCGATTCTCGGCCTCGATGGCGATGCGGTACTGCGAGTTGGGGAACTTAAACGCCGCAGCCTCGACCTTGCCGGTAATCGAGAGCGTATCGCCCGTCTCGGCCGCCAGCTTGGGTGCCACGATAATGTCGCCGGCATAGGCGTGACCGACCTCGGTCATGTCGCGGCCGCACATCACATACAGGTGAGCCAGACGGTCGCCCTTGCGCGTGCGCGCGTTGACCAGCTCAAGGCCCGGCTCAAGCGTACCCGTCAGCACCTTAATAAAGCTGATGCGACCCTGCTGCGGATCGGCCAGGGTCTTAAACACAAACGCCACCGGACGATCATCGTCGCTTGAAATCTTGAGCGAATCGCCGTCGATAAGCGGCATCTCGCCGTAGTCGGTCGGCGCCGGGAAGTATGTGGCGATGTCGTCCATCAGCGAGTTGACGCCCTGCTCCTTAATGCAATCGCCCGCAAAGACCGGCACAAAGATGCGCTCGGCGATCGCCTTCGACAGCAGGCCTTCAAGCTCCTCCTGCGTCAGCGTCTCCTCGCCTTCCAAGTACTTCATCATCAGTTCATCGTCAGCCTCGGCCACCAGCTCGCACAGATGGTCATGGGCTTCCTCGGCCTGGGCACGATACTCCTCGGGAATCTCCGACTCAACGGCTTCGGTGCCGTTGCAATGGCGCGCCTTCATGCGCACCAGGTCGATGATGCCGTCAAAGTCCTCGCCCTCGCCCCAGGGAAGGGTCACGGCGCCCAGGCGCGTGCCAAAGCGCTCTTGCAGCAGGTCCATCGTGGTCGCAAAGCTGGCCTCGGAGCGCGACAGGCGGTTTACGAACACCGCACGCGCCAGTCGCAGGTCCTCGGCGGCATACCAGAGCTTAACCGTCGTAGGCTGCGGGCCGGCCTCGGCGTCGACCACAAACAGAGCCGTCTCGCAGACGCTCATCGCGGCAAAGGCGTCGCCGATAAAATCGGGGTAGCACGGGGCATCGAGCACATTGATGCGCGCGCCCTTCCAGTCGATCGGCGCGATGGTCGTCGAGATGGAAAATGCACGCTTGACCTCTTCGGGGTCATAGTCGAGCGTGGGCTTGGTGCCGTCGTGGCCGCCCAGGCGGGCGGTCTTGCCGGAAAGGTGGAGCATGGCCTCGGCGAGTGAAGTCTTGCCCACCCCGCCTTGGCCTACGAGCACCACGTTCCTTACGTTACCGGTCTTGGGAGCACCCATGATGACCTCCTTGCAGGGCCGCGCGCAATGCGCGACGCCAACGGGGAGAGTTCGCGGTCGGTGCCATCCCGGGAGCAGCATGGTCGGCAGCCGAGCCGACTCACCCTCCAAATGTCCTATGCCACCACCCTACCCTCACGGGCGGCTGTCCATGCATACCTTTCGGCGCACGTATGAATACAGGCGGCGAGAGGACAGAGCAAGTATGCCAGGCGATTATTAAACCCCATCGATACAAATAAAAGCCGCCGCAGTCCATAAGACCCGCGGCGGCTTCTTCTCAATACATAGCTGAGCTTAGCCCTCGATACGACTCAAGAACTCACGGGTACGTTGCTCACGCGGATGAT
>FR878592.1:0-13097 GCA_000434535.1 Collinsella sp. CAG:166 | reverse complement strand
GTTGCTCACGCGGATGATCGATAACCTGCTCGGCCGGGCCCTCCTCGACAATGCGGCCTCCGTCCATAAAGACCACGCGATCGGCAACATCGCGCGCAAACTGCATCGCATGGGTCACGATCACCATCGTCATATTCTGCGCCGCCAGGTCTTTAATGACACGCAGCACCTCGGCCGTTAGCTCGGGATCGAGCGCCGAGGTCGGCTCGTCAAAGAATAAGATTTCCGGATCGAGCGCCAGGGCGCGGGCGATACTCACACGCTGTTGCTGACCGCCCGAAAGCTCACACGGCACCTTGTTCTCGTTGCCCGTCAGCCCCATTTGTGCAATCAGCTCGTGAGCGCGGGCTTCCGCCTGCTCGCGCGGACGCTTAAGCACGCGAATCGGCGCATCGGTGATGTTTTTCATCACCGTATAGTGCGGGAACAGGTTGTAATTTTGGAACACCAGGCCGAATCGCGAGCGCGCCTGCTTGGGCACATCGCCCTTCGCATAGACCGCGCCCGAACCCGCATCCGTCGCAACGGCAAGGTCGCCAAACGAGAGCGAGCCTCCGTCGAGTGTCTCGAGCAGCGTGGCACACCGCAGCAGCGTGGACTTGCCGCCACCCGAAGGCCCGATAATCGCCACGACCTCGCCACGCTTCACCTCAAGCGAGATATCCTTGAGCACCTCATTGCCGCCAAACGCCTTACGCGCGTTCGATATATTCATTACCGAATTAATCATGGTAGTAATCCAATTTTTTCTCGGCGGCGCCCAGCAGCATCTCGACGACGAAATTAAAGACCCAGTAAATCAGCGCCGCGATCGCAAACGGCACCATGTTCACCTGCGAGGCGACCAGCGCCTTGGCCGTCGAGAACATCTCACCCACGCCAATGGCAAACGCCAGCGACGTGTCCTTGACCAGCGTGATGATCTCGTTGCCCATCGCCGGCAGAATACGCTTGGCGACCTGCGGCATCACGATATACAGAAACGTCTGCACGCGCGAATAGCCCAGCACCTCGGCAGCCTCGTATTGACCGCGCGGAATGGACTGCAAGCCCGAGCGATAGATCTCGGCAAAGTAACCGGCGTAGTTGATGATGAACGCCACGACGCACGCCGTCCACTTGGAATCGGGCGTGAGCGAAATGCCAAACACGTAGTACGGGGCAAAGTAGATGGCAAACATCTGCAGCATGAGCGGCGTACCGCGCATGACCGAAATGTAGATGCGCGCAATCCAGCGAAGCGGCGCGATTTTGCTCATGCGCATAAACGCCACGGGGATTCCCAGCGGAATCGACCCCAGCAGTGTCAGCACAAACAACTGCAAACTGACCAAGAATCCCTGGCCAAGCATCTGCATCATGACCTGAATAGACATTACTTGAGCACCCAATTATCGAAAGATAGACCATAGCTTGAATACTTGTCGCAGAGATCCTTAACCGTACCGTAATCGTAGAGTGCCTTGAGCGACTCGGTCACGGCGTCGGCCGACTTGGTGTCGCCCTTCTTAAAGCCGACGGCGTAGTGCTCGCTGGACAGCGGCTCATCAAGCTGCGTATAAGCATCGGGCTTGGCGGCAAGCTGATACTGGGCAATCGAAAGGTCGCAAGCCACGGCATCGACCGCGCCGCTCTCGAGCTGCATAAACGCCGTGTTGTACTCACCGATGGTGTCGAGCGTGGCAAACGTCGCCGCCAGATCCTTCTGGTCACCCTCAAGCACATCCTGCGCAGCGGAATCGGTCTGGGTAATCACGGTCTTGCCGGCAAGATCGTCCCAGCTCTTGATGCCTGCATCCTTCTTTACCACCAGCACCTGCTCGTTGAGCATGTACGGCTCGGAGAACGTGTAGTCGTCCTCACGGCCCTCCATGGTAAAGCCATTCCAGATGCAGTTGATGGCGCCCGAGTTAAGCAGCGTATCCTTGGCATCCCAGTCGATGGCCTCGTATTTGACCTCCCAGCCCTGCTTATCGGCAACAGCCTTGGCCAGATCGAGATCAAAGCCGGTGTACTCGCCATCGTCGCCCACAAAGCCGTACGGAGGATAGGACTTATCAAAGCCCACCACGAGCTTCTTGGACTCCGCAGCGCCCTTCACATCCTTGGCTGCGGCAGAACCGGCAGCAGAGCCCTTGCCGGTACCACCGCCGCAACCGACAAGACCAAGGCCAAGCACCGTGGCGAGCGAGCCGGCTAGACCAACAAACTGACGACGAGACATATCGGTGTTCATGGTATTCCCCCTTGATGACACTTTAGTTAGGTAAAGTGAGTCATGTAACGTTCAGAATCATACACTCTACCTTGATAAAGTACAAGGGAGGGTTTGCCCGGCATGGGCGGGGAGCGGCGCGTAATTAAGTTTCCTGCTCTACAGTCCTGCGCAAGACGGAAAGCACATTAAGTGCTTTCCTTTGCGTGCGGAACTCGCGATAAACTTAATTACGCGCCGCTCCCCGCCCACGCCGGGCAAACATCGTTGGACTTATCGCTGACATGAAATGGGCGCTTGCATATCGTCTGCTAACTTGGCACGGTACAATGCTTTCAGATTTCAATTTGTAAATTAGTGGGGTTAATTCATGGCAGAATCTCGTGCGGAGCGTAAGGCTCGTCGTGCTTTGATCGAGGCGGCTGAGGGGTCAGAGGAGAAAAAATCTTCTAAGAAATCCAAGTCGTCTCAGGACGCGAAGGGTAAGTCGGCCAAGGGCAAGGCTAAGGCCAAGCGTCCCGGCTCTCGTCGGAACGAGGATAAGGCATCTCAGACTCGCTCCAAGCACTCGCATAAAGATCGGGTTTCGTCTGCGCGTAAGGCCGTGGACCCCAAGTCTCCCTGTTCGATCATGAAATCTTGCGGTGGGTGCACGGCGCTCAATCGTCCTTATAAAAAGCAGTTGGCAGCTAAGCAGGCTGCTATGGAGGAGCTTTTTGCTTCGCTTTGTGAGCGTGAGGGCATTGCTGTAGATCCTATTCGTGGCATGGGTGTCACCCTGGGCGACCCGGGCAAATATCCTGCGCCGCGCGGTTTTCGCCATAAGGCCGCCACTCCCTTTGCTCCCGGTAAGGAGGGCGCTGTCCGTTGCGGTTTCTTTGAGCGCGGCACGCACAAGATCGTTGCCGTACCCGAATGCCCCGTCGAGGCACCGGGCGCCCGTCAGATTCTCAACGGCATCGCACGCGAAGCTGAGCGGCTGCATATTCCCGCCTTTAATGAGGACAAGCATCTTGGTTTGCTTCGCTATGCCGTCGTCCGCTGCGGTTGGCGTACCGACCAGGTCATGGTCACGCTCGTGACCGCTCAGCGCGACTTGCCGCATGCGCAGGAGTTCTTTGAGGCTGTCGCCGCACTCGATCCGCGCATCGTCACCGTCGCCCAAAACATCAACGGACGCCCCGGCAACGCCATCCTCGGCGAGGAAACCCGCATCGTGTATGGCGCCAAGTGCATGCGCGACCAGCTACTCGGCTGCGAGTTCGATATCTCCCCCACCGCGTTCTACCAGACCAACCCGCAACAGACCGAGCTGCTCTATCAGCTCGCTATCGACGGCATGGATTTGCACCAGGGCGATGTGCTCATGGATGCCTACTGTGGCAGCGGTACCATCGGTCTTTGCGCAGCTAAAGATGCCCAGAACAAGGGTATCGGCATTATGCTGCTCGGCGTTGAGCGCAACCCGGCGGGCATTGCCGACGCACGTCGCAATGCCGAGCTCAACGGCCTCACCCGCAGCGCTTGGTTTATGGCCGACGACGCCACCGACTACATCCTGGATGCCGCCGACAACAACGAACGCGTCGACGTTCTTTCCATCGACCCGCCGCGCGCCGGCTCCACGCCCGAGTTCCTCGAAGCTGCCTGCGCACTTAAGCCGCGCCGCATTACCTATATCAGCTGCAACCCCGTGACCCAAGAGCGCGACCTGCACCAGCTCCTCGACGGAGGCTATCGCCTGCTCAAGATCACGCCCGTCGACATGTTCCCTCACACCGACCACACCGAAACCGTAGCGGTCCTCGAACGCCGCTAACCAACCTCAGTAGATTTTTGGGACAAGAAAGGGGGCGACCCGCCTGGGCCGCCCCCTTCGCTTGGTTTATAAACTCCGCTACATCCCATTGCGCAGATCGCACACGCCGGCTGCCGCCATCTCGCACAGCAGCGTCTCGCGGTCGCGCGTCACGATCAAATCCAGTGGGAAGTGAATCTCGTCGAGCATCTTGCGCGCGTGATCGAGCTTGCCAATGGCCATGCCAATGTGGGCATCGGTCGACACGCCAATGCCCACGCCCAGCTCGGCGCAGCGCTCGGCAATCTTGCGGCATACGGCCCAATGCTCAGTGTCGACACCGTGTTCAAGACTATGGTTGTTGATCTCGATAATCTTGTGCTTGGCCTTAGCTGCCAACAGCACCTCGTCGATATCGAACGGCACGCCCGAACGCCCCGTGTGACCCAGCATGAACACCTTGGGGTGCTCCAGGGCATTGATATACATCTCGGTCGTCTGGGCCAGCGTCGCGCCCTCAGCAATCTGCGGATTATGCACGCTCGCAACCAAATAATCCAAATTACGCGTAACCAAATCGAACAGCGAATGCTGACGGCTGTACGAATCGCCGGCAATATCGAGCGTGACAGGAGTGTCCTCGCCAAACAGGCTTCCGTCCAGCGAAACGATATCGGCCTCGGCACCACGCAGCACCAGCACGCCGCTCCAAATGCGCGGCCAGATATCCTGGTTGATAAAGAACTGGTAACTGCGCAGGTCATTGGGGCAAGCCGTAACCATAGAGCTCAAATGGTCGGCAGATCCGAGCACCTGCAGACCACGCTCTGCCGCCCAGTACACATTCTCCTCAATGGTCGAATATGCATGCGCAGAGAACATCGTATGGGTATGAATGTCACAAGAAAGCAGGTAGGGCATCAGGTCTCCTTATCTGGCACGGCCGTCGCTTATATTCATTGTACGCATAGCCTTCGATAGTCGTAAAACCACTCCATCCCAAAGACACAACGTCCATGACAACGGGGTCCGGCTTAACACCAAACCCCGTTTCACGTAAAACATTGTAGGCAGAGCGCTTTACTTTTAACGATACTCGTCCGCCAACTGTTTCCAAGCGGGTAGCGAATTGACAATCGTTTCGTAGCTCACGCAATAGCCCAGGCGGAACCAACCCGGCATACCAAAGCTGTCCGAGGGAACCGCAAGCAACTCATACTTCTTTGCGCGCTCGCAAAACGCATTCGCATCGGGCTCCAATGCTTTCACCCATAGGTAGAACGCGCCATCCGGCTCAACATAGGTGTAGCCATACTCCGCTAGTGCGTCGGTAAGCGCGGTGCGGTTGCGTGCATAGGCCTCAACGTCACTCGGCTCATCGATGCAGTCGATAATTACGCGCTGAAAGAGCGCCGGCGCGCACACGAAGCCCAGCGTACGGGCGGCACCGGCAACGGCCGGCATCAGACGGGCAGCCTGCGGATTGGTGTTGGGAACCAAGATCCACCCCACGCGCTCACCCGGCAGCGACAGCGACTTGGAATACGAGTAGCACACGATGGTGTGCTCGTAGATCGAGGGCACCCAAGGCACCTCGGCACCGTACACGATCTCGCGGTACGGCTCATCCGAGATGAGCATAATCGGATTCTCGGGATCGCGCTGAGCGTTGGCCTCGCGCAGAACATTGGCCAGTCGCGTCAGCGTGTCGCGCGTATATACGGCACCGGTCGGGTTGTTGGGCGAGTCGATAATGACGGCTGCCGTCTTGTCGGTGATCGCCTTGAATACGTTATCCACGCTCAGCTGGAATGTGTCCTCGTTGGCAAGCGCCTCGACACACGTGCAGCCGGCCTTCTCAATCCAAACGCGATACTCCGGAAAGTACGGGGCGATAACAATAACCTCGTCGCCCGGATTCGTAACGGCGTTGAGCGCGCAGGTGAGCGAAGCCGCGGCACCCACCGTCATAAAGACGTCTTTGCCCTCATAGCTCGTGCCAAAGCGGCGGTTGAGCGATTCGGCCACAGCGGCACGACATTGCGGCAGGCCCGGTGCGGGCGTGTAGCCGTGCAGCTGGTCGCTCGGCAGCTCCAGGGCCTTCTTAATGGACTCCGCCACAGCAGCGGGTGCCGGAACGCTCGGATTGCCCAGCGAAAAATCGAATACGTTTTCCGCACCGATCTGCGCCTTGCGCTCAAGGCCATAGCTAAAAATCTCACGGATGATGGAGCTTTCCGCACCGCGAGCATACATAGTTTCGTTGATCATCTGTTCCCCTTTCGCATAGGCGCTATTGTACGCTTTAGCCGAGCAAAGTGCCGCGGCAATGTTGATTGGGGACAGACTTAAATGCGTGAAAACGCTCATTTAAGTCTGTCCCCAATCAACAGACGACCCCATATCGCTCAAAAGAAAAGGCCTCCACAGGTTTCCCCGCGGAGGCTTTCGCCACAAAGACTATTTGTCGGCGTCGGTGTCGGCATCGACGACGGCATGGTCATCGTCAGCATCATCGGATGCGGCTTCGGCATCCTCCTGCATGGCCGCCTGCGCAAAGGCCGCGGCATCAGCCGCCAGCTCCTCCTCGCTCATACGAGGCGCGCGCTTCTTGGTCGGCATGCCGGCCGCCTTGGCATTGCGCTCCTCCTTGGCCGCCAGGATATCGCCCTCGCGCTCAAGGTAGGCATTCCACTCGTTGTCGAGCAGGGCGTTCACGGCGTCGCCCTCGACGGTCTCGCGCTCAAGCAGCACCTTCGCCATCAGATCGAGCTGATCGCGACGGGCGTCCAGAATCTCGACCGCACGACGATGGGCCTCACGCATAATGCGCTGGACCTCGATATCGATGCGGCGCGCCGTCTCCTCGGAGTAATCCTGGTGATCGGCGTAATCGCGACCAAGGAACACCTGATGTTGCGCCTCGCCAAACACTTGCGTGCCCAGCTCCTCGCTCATGCCCAGGCGCGTGACCATCTCGCGCGCCATCTTGGTTGCGCGCTCCAGATCGTTGCTCGCGCCCGACGTGATGTCATCGCACATGAGCTCCTCGGCAACGCGACCGCCCAAGAACACGGCGAGCTCGTCGAGCATCTCGTTCTTGGTCTTGAGGAAGTGGTCCTCCTGCGGAAGCTGCAGCGTGTAGCCCAGCGCCTGGCCGCGGCTGACGATCGAGATCTTGTGGACCGGATCGGAGTGCTCCAGGATGTGACCCACCAGGGCGTGACCGCTCTCGTGGTAGGCAATCGTGGTGCGCTCGGCCTCGGTCATCACGCGACCCTTGCGCTGCGGTCCGGCAATCACGCGCTCCATCGATTCCTCGACCTCGTCCATCGAGATCACGGAACGATGGCGGCGGGCAGCCAACAGCGCAGACTCGTTGAGCAGATTTGCCAGATCGGCACCAGTGAAGCCAACGGTCATCTGGGCGAGCTTCTCAAACTTAACGTCCTCGTCCATCGGCTTGTTCTCGGCATGCACGCGCAAGATCTGCTCGCGGCCCTTCACATCCGGACGGTCGACCGTAACCTGACGGTCAAAACGGCCGGGACGCAGCAATGCCGGATCCAGGATGTCAGGACGGTTGGTCGCAGCGATCAGGATGACCGACTCGCTTTCCTCAAAGCCGTCCATCTCGACCAGCAGCTGGTTGAGCGTCTGCTCGCGCTCGTCGTGACCGCCGCCCAAGCCAGCTCCGCGCTGACGTCCCACGGCATCGATCTCATCGATGAAGATGATCGACGGGGCCTGGGACTTGGCCTCCTTAAAGAGGTCACGCACACGGCTGGCGCCGACACCTACGAACATCTCGACAAAGTCGGAACCCGAGATGCTAAAGAACGGCACGCCCGCCTCGCCGGCAACGGCCTTGGCCAGCAGCGTTTTACCGGTGCCCGGAGGGCCAACCAGCAACACGCCACGCGGGATCTTGGCGCCCAGCTTGCGATAGCGATCCGGATCGCTCAAAAAGTCACGGATCTCCTCGAGCTCCTCGACTGCCTCGTCCACTCCGGCAAACTCTTCAAACTTGACCTTGGGGCGTGTGGCCTCGTTGGTCTTGGCGTTGGTCTTGCCAAACTGCATGTTCCTGTTGTTGGCGCCCATCATCTGGCGCATAAAGTAGAACATGATGGCGATAAGGGCGATCGTCGGAAGCACACTCATCGCCAAGTCGCCCCAAAAATCGGGATCGTTGGTGTTGACGATGTACTTGGTATCGGGGTGCTCCGCCATGAGCTCGGCAAGCGAATCGGAGCCGACATAGGTCGAAGAGAAGCTCTTGAGCTCGCTCGTATCGCCCTTGTCCTTCTTCGTCTTCCAGTAATGACCCGTCACGCTTCCGTCTTGAACCGTATAGGTCAGATCTTCGACGCGATCCTGCTTGATGGCGCTGACCATCTCGCTCGTCGCGAGCTTAACGGTATTGCTGGAGCTGGCAAAGCCGGAACCCATATTAAAGAAGGCATAGCCCAGAAGCGCGCAAGCCAAAAGAAAATACAGCCAGCCCGTACGCGTGGGCTTCTTGCCTCCGGGCATCCCCGGGATCTTTGGGTCCCGGGGAGTCTGGGAATTGTTGTCGTTACGGTCGTCGGGCATCTTACGAATAAACCTCCGGTTTCAAAATGCCCAGATACGGAAGGTTGCGATAGCGCTCGGCATAGTCGAGGCCGTAGCCCACCACAAAGGCATCGGGGCAATGGGTTCCAACATACTTGGGCGTGATGGCCGAGACGCGGTCCTCAACGTCCTTCCACAGGAAGGCGGCGACCTCCAGAGAAGCGGGCTTGCGGCTCTCGAGGTTCTTCATCAGATACTTGAGCGTCAGGCCCGAGTCCAGAATGTCCTCGACGATCAGCACGTCGCGACCGCGGATGTCGATATCCAGGTCCTTAATGATACGCACGATACCCGAGGACTTCACACCGTCGCCGTAGCTCGAAACAGCCATGAAATCGATGTTGGTCGGCAGCTCGATCTTACGCATCAGGTCGCCCATAAAGACCACGGCACCGCGCAGGACCGCAATCAGCACCAGATCCTTACCCGCGTAGTCGCGAGTGATCTCCTCGCCCAGGCGAGAGACGATACCGTCGATATCCTCCTGCGTGAACAGAACCTTCTCGATATCCGGATGTTGAGAAGCCATGACAACCCTTTCTTGTGCTTATCGCCCACACACCGCCGTATGGACGCGAACTACACATTCTAGCAGCGCACGGGGTAAATTTACCAGCCCGTGCGCCATCAGCGCGGGAATACCGTCAACGTCGCACAGAATAGCAGGCGTGGGACGCTATTCCGCATCGACCACGCGGAGCAGATATGCCACGCGCGTTGCGGCCGTGCACTTAAAACGCTCGTCCGCGCGAACTCCGGCGACCCACACCACGGCACCTCCCGGCGCCGTCCTCACCATGGGCACGCCGGCGCGCTCGGAAACGGGAATGCGAGCCTCGCCTAGCAAGTCGGATACTTTCTTGCTTCGGCCACTCATCCCTAACGGGCACATCACGTCTCCCGGTGCGGGACCGTCCACCCACAGGCGCGCCAATCGCGCCTCGACAGGGATCTCGCCACGCGAGCCCGCCAGGATCCGCTCACTATCGCTGTCGGCAAAACCCAAGGCAGCCGCGTCTACCAAAGCTGTCACTTCCCCGGCAGCCGCAAGCTCACGGGCGCGGCGCACGATATCGCATCCCGGCTCAACGGCCATCGGCTCTGCGACCAGCATGCGCCCCCCGCCCAACGGCAAACGACCGGGTATGGTAATCCAGTCCGCAACCAGCCCCTCACGAGCCGCCGGCGCCTTAAACGCTAGCATGCCAAACTCGACGCGCGCGTCAATTCCCGCCGGAAGCGTGACCGAGCCTGTGCCTTCGGCAACGCAGGAAAGGACTCGCTCCACATGTCGCATCTCGGGACGAGCGTCCGGATCGATGCGCTTAATCGCCAGTCGCACGATGCGCCGAGCAATCACCACCTCGGCCGCGGCCAGTCGGCGAGCGTCAAGGACCAGCGCACCCGCCGCCTCCTTACGCAGGCAGCTTCGAAACGCCTGTGCCGAAAGCTGAGACAAAAACGCGTCCTCATCGCCTAAGATCTCGCAGGCGGCGCCAATCGTCTTGCAGACGCTCGCGTTGCGCTGCGCCACCACCGGCATCACTCGATGGCGCACGTAGTTTCGCAGATACGAGATATCCTCATTGCTCTCGTCTTCACGCCACGGCTGACCATGTACCTGTAGATAGCCCACGAGCTCGCCATGAGTTAGGTCGAGCAAGGGACGCACCACGATATTCCTCCGGCGAGGAATGCTCGATAGGCCAGCGGGCCCCGAACCCTTAATCGCGTTCATCAAAAACGTTTCCGCGCGATCCGAAGACGTGTGCGCGGTGCAGATACGAGCCGCCGTTCGCGGTGCCCCCGTCTGGGCGCAGAGCTCGCGAACATACCTCCGCGCCGCGGCATAGCGCACCTCGCGGGCCGCGGCCTCAATATTGCCCGACTCCCCATCAAAATAAGCGTGCTCCACGCACAGCGGTAAACCATATTTCGCGCAGAGCTCACGCACAAAGGCCTCGTCGCCATCGGACGCCTCGCCGCGCAGATGATGGTTTACATGCAGCACATGCAGGCGCTCGCGAGCAATGGGGGCAACACCGCGTCCGTCTTGGATATCCAGCTTTGATGTGCACGCCATAAGAAGCAGTGCCGTCGAGTCCGCGCCGCCTGATACCATGAGCACGACAGGAGCAGCCTGCTGCCTCGTCCGGGTCTCATCGACTGCCCCAGGCACGGAATGGTGTCCATAATGCTGAGATACCGTAGGCATTTGCTTCCTCCTCTATTCGTCCGCACCCATTGTATCCTTTGGAATCTTAAGTCTCGTCTGCACCTTCATATCCTTGGCAGCGGCTCAAAAGGCAACTGCGCGCTCATCGAAGGCCCCCGGGGGCTCATCATGATTGACGACGGTCTTTCTCGCCGCGAGACATTAAAGCGCATGACAGAACTGGGGCTCTCGGCAGACAACGTCTCGGCTCTTCTCATTACTCATGAGCATACCGATCACATCAAGGGCCTCGATGTCTGGTGCAAGCACTGGCACGGCTCCCTCTTTGCCAGCAGGGGCACACTTTCGAGCAAAGAAAATCTTTCGCATCTGCCTGTCGAGGAATTCGATCCCGGTGACACCCTATCCATTGCCGGCATCCAGGTGCAAACCTACTCAACATCACACGATGTCATAAATCCAGTCGGCTATCGATTCGACGCCCTCGATGATTCCATCGGCTTTGCCACCGACACCGGAGAGCTATCGAGCCAAGCCATGAACACCCTCAAAGATTGTCGAGTCCTCGCGCTCGAAAGCAACCATGATGTGACCATGCTACGCGAGGGAGAATATCCCCGCTTTCTTCAGGAGCGCATCCTGTCTGCAAGGGGACACCTCTCCAATGGCCAAGCCGCCGAAGCCGCGCGCGAACTTGTTACCGATCGCACCGAACAGCTCATTGCCATGCATATCAGCCAAGATAACAATCGTCCGAGCCTTACCGTCAAAAGCTATGCCAAAGCTCTGGCCGCAACCCTGGATGACGAGGTCGGCAGCTCCGCAACCCTTCTCCAAGGATCGCGAAAACTCTCGATACGCCCTGCGAGTCAGTATCAGCCGGCAACCATTCAATAGACTGTCCTAGACAGCAAAAGGGGCCGAGAATCGCTTCCCAGCCCCTTTTGCTGTCTTTTAATAGCGCAGAACACCAACGAAGTTAGTCGATGGAGATCTTCGTAGCGTTCTTCTTCTCGACGATCTTGGGAACCGTAACGGTCAGGATGCCGTCAGCGTACTTAGCCGAGAGGCCCTCGCTCGAAGCGTCCTTTAGATACACGCCACGCGTCGCGCTGTACGAGCTGAACTCCTTCTGCAGGAAGTTCTTGCCCTCGTTCTCCTCGTCTTCCTCGACATTCACGCTAATGGACAGACGGCCCTCATTGAGCTCGACATCGATATCGTCCTTGGCGACGCCGGTCAGATAGGCCTTGACCTCATAGCCGTCGCCCTTATCCTCAACGTCAACGGGAAACGCCTTGGAAGCAATCGAGTTGTTTGCAAGGTCGGTCATATCATCAAACAGATCGAACAGCGAGCTAGCAGAAGGACGAACGCCAAAAACCGAACGATAAGGAACCATGCTTGCCATGTTTACCACTCCTTTTAGGACTGCCGAGCCATCTTCTAGGTGACTGGGACTTCTTTTGACGCTCTTATTTATGCCCACACAGTGCTTATATATACATCGACTATAAAGTTTTTTGAGTCCAGTACTATAAGCATATCTAAGTGTGCATGACTAAGGTTTTAGTAAGGTTAAGGTTCTTTGAACCAGAGCTTAAATAAGGAGTATGTTCGCAGCTACAAATAGCAAGGGGCTTACAATGAGCGCGTACACGTTGTTGGTAACGAGCTAAAGGGCATCATGGACGACCAAAACCAGAACAAAATGTTTATGCCGACGCAGGGGGAAGATACTTCCACGCAGCCGCCACGGTTCCATCGCCCCCACATCTCGCAAGAGCCCATTAATGATCCGGAGCCCGAGTATGTGACGAGAAATCGATATCAAACGCTCGAGGATGCCCAAACGGGACGTAAACATATGGGCGTCGCCTCGGGAGACCCTGTATATCTGAAAGACGCACCATTATCTAAAAACAGCGCAGCTAGTGATGAACCGATGAAAGCATCCGCCACTCATCAACAAAGAGGTCCTCGGCCAAAGCAAACCTTGACGCATTCGGCTCGCTATCTCGAAACGCCAAAACAGGGAAAATCAATCTTCGTTTCATCAAGTAAACGACGCAAGCAACATCGACTGGCAATCCTGCTTTTGATCATTGCGGCCATAGCAGTTGCCCTTGTTATTCGTTTTATTTTCTTTAAATAAAAGCTCAATACCAAAAAGAATTAAATCGTCTGGCGTAAATGAGTCATTTATGCCCCGTAAACGCAAAAAAGGGGGAGCCGCGAGGCCTCCCCCTTCCAAGTTCGATGACGGCTCGGTGCCGTCCACCGGTCAGCGG
>FR878591.1:981-2149 GCA_000434535.1 Collinsella sp. CAG:166 | reverse complement strand
GAGAGGAAGAACCTCTTGCCTTATTAAAGAAATACGCCAAATACAACGGATATAAAGCGGAAGGAGGCGACATCAAGTAACTATCAAAGGCCAGATTAAGGAGCCAGCCATGAAGAACTGCCTGCCCTCCATCGTCTCAGCAGCTCTTTGCCTCTCCCTTGTCATGACACCATTTGTGCCCGTTGCGGCAGCCTATGCCGACGATGGATCTCCCGCCGAGAGCAGCGAAATCTACGTCGGAGACAACTACGACGAAAATTACGATATATCCCTTTTTGAGCGCGGACGCTGCACGGATTCATATTCCAAGGCGTGGTGCGATTCTCACGGATTTGCAAATAACCGCCCCGTCCCTCACAAGGTCAAGCTGAACGCGAAGGAGGAGGCTTGCCTGCGCGATCTCCAGCTTGCTGGCACCGCTGAAGTTATCGCCGGTCTCGTGACAACCGGTCCTAGCGGCGGCTTTTTTGCAACCGCAATGACATCGTACCGACTTTTCACTTGCATGTTCTGAAAGGAAGTTGCCATGTTGTCGCAAAATCAATCGAGATACTTGACCACAATCGGCTTTGCCCTGCTTGCATTACTCTTTGCTAGCGACCTTTTGCTGAAACCGCCCAAGGAACTCGTTTCGCTTGCCATAGCCTGCATTTCCGCCCTTTACTTTACGGCAACCCTATTCGTCGGACTAAAGGAGAGGAAAAAAGGCGCAGTCGTTGCATCTGCCGTAGGCGTGATCATAGCCATTGCCTCATTCTTTATCTGACACATTGGTGATCTAGGAGCGATATCGTAGGAATACGACCGGGAGAGCCGGGACCAGATTGCCCGGGTTGCCCGGTCGGCTCGCGCGACGGCGCGGCGGTTCCACAGAAAGCTCTCCGGACTTCACACTGTTTCTGATCGCATTGTAGACAGCCATCTCGTCTTCGCTGTCGGCGAGCACGCGGTGTGCGTCGTCGTTTTGGATGTCCAGTAAATCTCGAAGGTCCTCCATGCACCAGCGTCCGAGATTTGGCCATGCGCGTTGCGCGAGCTGATAAGTGTCGATTGCGATGTTGTAGTTAAAGTCCAGGCCAAAGCCGTCCCAGGCAGAACGGCTTTGTTTCCTTGATTATCAACTTTATCCGGACACTTCCCGCATTCATCCGTGTGTGTACGGATGAAT
>FR878591.1:0-929 GCA_000434535.1 Collinsella sp. CAG:166 | reverse complement strand
GGCCTGATCGGCAGGCCGCCGGGAACTCTCACTCCTCGATAAAAGCCGGCACCCGGTTAGTCCTGCGCATCTTGAAATCGCCAGTTTCGTGGGAGACGTAGAGAATGCCGTCCATCCCGTCTCGCGATGCATATGAAAGGTGAACTGAACCGCAATCCGATCCATCATCGTCGAGAAGATCGAACGAATTCGGGTCGCTCGTTGCGGCCAAACGACCACTCATACAAGAGCCATCGCCATTACAGATTTGCCATTCCATGTCTTCGCCTGCAAGAATCGCCATTGACGGCCTGGTCGCGCCATCGTTGACATACATCCCGTCTATGCCAAACCCATTTTCAGCGCCATCGATGAACGACTGCTCGGACCTATACCTCGCAAATGATGCACATAGCACCATTGCAAGACAAAGTACAAAGCCAACAATCGCTATCTTTGCATAGCTCTTGCCTATCATGTCATTCACCTCCCTCGTATGTATCGAGGTATTCCTGCTTGAGCGTCTGCGATGACGACTCGATCTTTTCCACGAGCGTGCCGGCTTCGATGAAGTAGAACGAGTCGGTGAGGTCTGCCAGGTCGTCGAGCAGATGGCTTGAAATGAGCACGCTGCGTCCCCGCGCCACTTCGCTGCGCATCGCGTCGCAGGAGGTTTTCCGTTTTCCCGGATCGAGGCCGTTCAGCGGTTCATCGAGGATGAGGTACGGGCAATCGGTCGCTATCGCCATGGCAAGCTTTACCTGCTGCTTCATTCCCGTCGAGAGTTTACGGGTCGGCTTGTCGAGATATGGGGAGATTCCGAGGGAGTCGCAGAGCGAGTCGATGTCGGCGGCCGATTTCCACGCCTCCCTAACGAAAGCAAGGTGCTCGATGGCCGATAGCGTGGGGTAAAGATCCGCGCTGCCCGAAGAGCTCAGGTAGACGAGTTC
>FR878590.1 GCA_000434535.1 Collinsella sp. CAG:166 | reverse complement strand
TATCATTTATAAGAAGTTTGCATTTCTTTTCATATTCAATCTAGGCAAATTAGCATGTGTCTAGGCTAGATAGGGGAATCGAGGATTAACCCTCGATTCCCCTATTGTGATAAGTTGTCCTTCACTCGACAGTCAGAGAGTATCTTATTCCAAAGGCGTATTTAAAACCCATCACCAGCGATGGAATCACCATCACTAACAGTATTCCAAGTTGATTTCCCAGATTGGTAAAGGTAAACAGACGCTTCCAGAGCCAGCTTTGAGCAAGTGAATTGTCGGAAATCAGATATACGGCAAAAGCGGATCCCGCAAGCCAATTGACACGGGCAGAATTAAATTAATATTTCAGACACAATTTAAATACTGATAGAAATACTGCAAACGAGAGACCCATTGAAAGAATGCTAGCTGATGAATAAACATACCCGTTAAATAGATTCACAGCAAAGTCGTGAATTATTCCTTGCGAATGATACGGAAGGTACAGCAAGAGAAGTCCTGATATAAAACATGCAGTCCCAACAAGCGCCAACTTATTCCAGCTAGTGGTATTAAAATTTACTGTTATCGTAAATAACAGACACCAATTGCGAGAACGATGAGATCGATGAGTGAGTATTTGCTCGCTTGAGCACTGT
>FR878589.1 GCA_000434535.1 Collinsella sp. CAG:166 | reverse complement strand
CCTGCGTCGCCCTGTACAAAAAGGGCGTCAAGACCATTTGGATTATTATTGGTATCTTCGCGATCTGCATCATCGGAACGGGCTTGGGAGTGTTCGCGGCGGCGTAATGTTGACTGCTATGCTCGCGCGTTGGATAACTAACTGACCGTTTGAAAACGGGGCTCGGCGTAAGGCCGGCCCCGTTTTTTGTTTGAGGGATTTTCCGATCGTCCAATAATCCACGCCGATGCATCACTCACGTATCTCTCATTCGTCACTAATACGAGAGATAGCAGAAAGACGAGAGATAATTACGAGAGATAACTGAGAGACGAGGGAAATCTATCCGCGGCATTCTCCGCAGGACCGAGCGAAAGGACGTGCAGATGAACGAAAACGAGCTGATCGGTCTGCTTGAGTCTTTAAGGCGTATGGGCTCGGATGATCTTAACGTCGAAGTGAAGGAGAGCGCCACGACGCTTTCCCGCGACGTGTGGGAAACGGTGAGCGCATTCGCGAACACTGCCGGCGGAATCATCGTGCTCGGAGTGAGTGAGCGCGCAGGTTTTGTCCCGGTTGAGAACTTCGAGACCGAGAAAGTGCTCAACCAATTTGTGGCAGGCATGGGTGATGCGGGAGGTCGAGGAAAGCTGGCCAATCCGCCCAAATACACGATCGAGCGAGTGGAGCTTCAGGGCGCCATCGTTCTCGTCATTACCATTGAGGAGCTCGATCCGTCGAGCAAGCCCTGCTATGTCATAGAGCGGGGCGCCCAGGGCGGCAGCTACAAGCGCATCGATGACAAAGATGTGCCGCTTTCATCGACCGAAGTCCTGTCCTTGTCGTCGTATGAACGAACGAGCCCCAGTGATCGCGATGCAGTGCCGGGCGCGGGCGTGGGCGACCTCGACGAGGCCCTGATTGGCCGCACGATAGAGCGTGCTTTCTCGCTGACGCCCCGAGCTATGCGTGGCGCGACGGACAAGAAAACAAAGCTGGAGCGCCTGAGTTTCCTCGACTCCCAGGGTAATGTGACTAAGGCCGGGCTCCTGGCTGCGGGCACCTACCCTCAGCAGTTTTATCCCAAGCTCTTTATCGATGTGGCGGTCCATGCCGGAACGCAGAAGGGCGCCGCGGGTTCGTTGAGGTTCATGGACCGCACAATCTGTGAGGGAACGTCGGGCGAGATGATCTCGGATGCTGTCGTGGCCGTCGCCAAGAATTTGCGGCGAACCTCGACCGTCCAAGGCGTCTCGCGTGTCGACTCGCTTGAGATTCCCGAGGAGGTTCTGCGCGAGGCAATCGCAAACGCCGTAATCCATCGAGAATACGGGGATCGGTTCTGTGGACAATCGATTGCCGTCGACGTCTTTGACGATCGTGTCGAGGTGACGAATCCTGGCGGCCTTTACGGGGGAAAGACTCGCGAGAACTTGTTTGACGGCAGCTCCCGATGCCGTAACGCGACGCTCGTGAAACTCATGTCGATTGTTCCACTGCCGGATGGCGCAGGCTCGCCGGCTGACGGAAATGGCTCGGGCATCCCGATGATGATTGATGCCATGCGCGCGCATGGTCTGGCCGAGCCCCTGTTCTGCCCGGGATTCGATCGGTTCAAGGTCGTACTTTACCGTTCAAAGATCGAGCCGGTCGATCATGGCGGGGGCTTAATTGTGACGGCACTCAAACACTACGGCGAGCTGGGGACGCGCGAGCTGGCAGAGCACACAGGGCTCACAATTTCCCAGGTTAGGTCGCGCGTCAACGCGCTCATTGCTCAAGGCGAGCTTGAGCCCACGGCGCCGGCGACGAGCCGCAACCGCAAGTATCGACTGTCGGAGCGCGTGGGATAGATGCGTTAGTGGACGAGGCGAACCAATAATCGACCCTCAATTGGCGCCCACTAAGATAAAGCGGTTGTTGCTCAGTCGACGGTGATGCTAAAGACTCGGCTTACGCCGGCATGGCCCCGAACCCGTCCATCAAGAACAGCCTAAGAACCAGCTTGATGACATATCCCGGTTTGACTTCTGCCGCGTCAAAGACGTGGCGCTCGGCGAGCTCGCTGCAGTATGCATAGATGTCGCGGATAAGGTCCGCGCCCGAAAGCGTAAACATGTAGCCTGCGTCCGAAAGCGCATTGGGTGCGGCGGGCAACTTGGCTGTGCGGCAAAAGGTCAACAGGTCGGGCGTCATAACGTCCTGGTAGCCAAGATGGCTGCCGTCTTCTTGTGCGGCGAGTTCCAGCTGGTGTACTCGATCCAGCGCCGCTGCCAGCACAAAGCTCGGTGTGGGAGCATTGACGTCCTGAGTGGTCGCCACAAGCCTGCCCGCCGCCTGCGTGACAAGCCAAGCGACCTCGCGCTGGCAACGCACGGCCTTGCGCGTAACCGGCTTGATGGACGAAGAAGAAACGCTCCCCTTAGGCGGATTCGAAGCAGCCATAAGACCCTCCCATGAACAATTCGGCCCAACAAGCCCGGATGAAACACGTGCTACATCAGTATACAGGGGAGTGGGGTGGAAAAACGGAGCCGACAGCGTGAGCTGCCGGCTCCGGATTGCTTGCCTTAGAGGCCGTACACTTCGACCATAGCTTCGCCAATGCGATGGGGCACGCCGGTGACGAGTGCGTTGCCCATGCAGAAGGCTCGATGGCCGTCAGTCATGCCCGTATCGGTCCAGCCTTTCGGGAATCCTTGGAGCTGATCGAGCTCGTCGGGAACAAGGCGGCGGAAACGGCCGTCGGGGCACTCAATGACATGCTTAAAACGGCTGGCGCCCGTGCCGCCTTCGCCTGTGAGGATGGTGCGGCTCGGTTTATCGGTGGCATCCGGGAAGCTCATGGCTCCCTCGGAATACGTGTACGTAAAGCCTGTCTTTTTGATTGTTTGACGATCGAGCTCCTGCTCCTCGATACCTCGATGTTGCCCCTACAA
>FR878588.1 GCA_000434535.1 Collinsella sp. CAG:166 | reverse complement strand
GCTGGTTGAGCGTCTGCTCGCGCTCGTCGTTGCCGCTAAAGCCGCCGCCATCGCGCTTTTTGCCGATGGTATCGATCTCGTCGATAAAGACGATGCACGGGGCCTTTTCCTTGGCCTGCTTAAACAGATCGCGGACCTTGGCGGCGCCACGGCCGACGAACATCTCGACGAACTCAGAACCCGAAATGCTAAAGAACGGCACGCCCGCCTCGCCGGCAACAGCCTTGGCGAGCAGGGTTTTACCGGTACCCGGAGGGCCAACAAGGAGAGCACCGCGCGGCAGCTTGGCGCCAATTTCCTCGTAGCGCTGCGGCTTCTCCAGAAAGTCGACGACCTCCTTGAGGGATTCCTTGGCCTCTTCCTGGCCAGCGACATCCTTAAAGGTCACGCCCACATCCTTGGAGGCGATAACGCGAGCGCCGGACTTACCCAGTCCACCGCCGCCAAAGCCACCGCCGCCAAAGTTCATCGACGGGCCGTCATCGCCCATAGCCTTCTTCATACGGCGGTTGAGCCACCAACCGATCAGGAAGAAGATGGCCATGGGAAGAATAAGCGTAAGCAGGTAGTAGGTCATCAGACCCGAGTTTTTATCGGGAACGACCGACTCCAGGGACGCACCGGATTCAAGCACACGATCGGTAAAGCCCGCGTCATTCGGCACACCGGTCGTCTTGTAGGCGATGTTCTCGTCCTCGCCCTTCTTGGTGTAATAAATGGTGTAATCGTCGGTATTGTACTCGACCTTGTCGACACTCTTCTTATCGAGCGCTTTGACAAACGTCGAGTAATCGGTCTTCGTAATCTGCTGCGTGTGACCGATGTTGGGGAACAGAACGGTCGAGAGCACGAGGTAGACGACGAAGGCGATGAGCACGTAGAGGATCATGTTCCGTCTACGTTTGTTGTCATCCATCTCCATCTGCTTGAACTCCATCTACTGGGGTTGATAATGCTATCTAGAATACCCAACCCGGACGGCGATAAACCGACGCCGGGCACGAAAGGACAGAGATGGCATCACTGGAAGTCGGCAAGGTTCAGATCTACACGGGCGACGGCAAGGGCAAAACCACGGCTGCG
>FR878587.1 GCA_000434535.1 Collinsella sp. CAG:166 | reverse complement strand
GCTCCTCAAAGTACGCCTTCGGGTGGTTACACACCGGGCACACCTCAGGCGCCTCGGCACCAACGTGCAGGTGCCCGCAGTTCAGGCACTTCCACACCTTTACGCCCTCACGCTCAAACACCTCGCCCGACTCAATGCGCTCGACAAGCTTGTTATAGCGCTCCTCGTGGGCCTTCTCGACAGCACCGACGCCACGGAACTTTGCGGCGATCTCGGTAAAGCCCTCCTCCTCGGCGGTCTTGGCGAACTCGTCGTACATCGTGGTCCACTCGTAGTTCTCGCCCGCAGCGGCATCACGCAGATTGTCCAGGGTATCGGGGACGGCGCCGTCGTGCAGATACTTAAACCACAGCTTGGCGTGCTCGGACTCGTTGCCCGCCGTCTCGGCAAAAATATTCGAGATCTGAACGTAGCCGTCCTTTTTGGCCTTGGATGCATAGTAGCGATACTTGGTGTGTGCCTGGGACTCACCGGCAAAAGCGGTCTCGAGGTTCTTCTTGGTTTGGGAATTCTCAAAATCCATAGGTGTACTTCCCTTCAACGCATGCCGCCCGTAGGCTTCGAGCGGCCTCGTCTCTAGGATGCCCTCATGCCGAAAATCTAAACCTTACAATCCTGTTCTTCAGATTTGCACAGGCTAGATGCTCAGCCAGCGATCGCCCTCAGCTCGGCAAAAGCCCTCACGCTCCAGGTCGGCTAGAATGCCCGCG
>FR878586.1:275-1826 GCA_000434535.1 Collinsella sp. CAG:166 | reverse complement strand
GGGGCGCCGCCAAACACAGGCGACGCCCCGCGACCTAGCTGATTCCATCATACCCACTTGGGCAAATCATTGCTCGCAAGTCGCAATGTTTATTGCGGATAACCCCAAAAGAGTACCGTGGACAGGCACAATAGCCGCTCGCTCCTATGCGGCATGCTCCGCCGCCCGAGTCATGCGGGACAGGCGGACCAGCAGCATAAAGCCAACGATCAGCAGCACGCCAATGGAAAGGACGCCCAGCGACGGGTTGCCGGTCAGCGAGGTGACGATCGACACCAGGAAGGTGCCCATAACGCTTGCATAACGACCAAAGATGTCAAAGAAGCCGTAGTACTCGTTGGACTTTTCCTTGGGGATAATGCGGCCAAAGTAGCTACGGCTGAGCGCCTGCACGCCGCCCTGGAACAGGCCGACCATAATGGCAAGCACCCAGAACTCAAAGGCGGTCTTTAGGAAGAACGCGGCGAACAGCACGATGCCCATGTAGGCGGCAACGGCCACCAGGATCATGTTGAGCGTGCCCACGCGTCCGGCGAGCTTGCCGTAGATGATGGCAGACGGAAAAGCCACAAACTGCGTAACGAGCAGCGCCAGGACAAGCTGCGTCGAATCGATGCCCAAAGCTGAGCCGTAACTGGTGGCCATGGAAATGACCGTGTGGACGCCATCGATATAGAAGAAGAACGCGACCATGTAGACCAGCACGGTCTTGTTGTGGGCGATCTCGCGCATGGTGTGTCCGACCTCGGAGAACACACCGCCCACGATGTGGCCGATGGTGTCCTCGGGACCGCGCTCGCGACCGTACTTTTGCTTATAGGTGCGAATGAGCGGCAGAGTAAAGATGAGCCACCAGGCACCAGTGATGATAAACGACAGACGCGTTGCCAGCATGGTGGGGACACCAAGAGCGGGGCCACCCATGATGAGCGCCAGGCAGATGATGAACGGCACGGTGGAACCGATGTAGCCCCAGGCATAGCCCGAGCTGGACACGGCGTCCATGCGCTCGTCGGTGGTAATGTCGGGCAGCATGGCGTCGTAGAACGTCATAGAAGAGTTAAGGCCGATGGTGCACAGCACGTACACGGTCAAAAATGCCATGGCGGACATTGGGATAGCCTGCGCCAGGCAAAGAACCAGGCCCGTGAGGAAGAAACCCAAGAAGAACTTGATCTTGTTGCCAGCGTAGTCGGCAAGCGCGCCCAGAATGGGCATGAGCATGGCAATGACCAGCGAGGCAATCGTCTGCGCGTTGCCCCAAGCGACCACCAGGTCTGCCGAGGAAGCACCGGTATTGATGGCGTTAAAGTAGATGGGCACCACCGAGGTATTGAGCAACACGAGGGCCGAATTGCCCACATCGTACATAACCCAGTTACGCTCGAGCTTGGTGTATTTCATGGACAGGGGCCCTTTCGTATTCGCCCAATATGCAGTTAGTTCATCGTACCCCAATTGCACAGAAGCGCTGGTAAGGATTCGGCAAAGGGGTACGCACGGACCCTACTCCTCGCGGTCGAACTCCTCGTCGGCGTCGAGTACGCGGCC
>FR878586.1:0-181 GCA_000434535.1 Collinsella sp. CAG:166 | reverse complement strand
GCTCGTAATCGACCAGTGCGCGCTCAAAGACCTCGGGGAAGCTCTCGGTCGAGACCTCATCGGTAAAGGGATTCTTCCATGTCAGGTGGCCCAGGTTGCCGGTGCGCTCGGGCAGCTCCGTCGTCACGCGATGAGCAAGGCCGTCGAGCAGCGAGTAGTCGTGCACCAAGCCCTCGACCAA
>FR878585.1 GCA_000434535.1 Collinsella sp. CAG:166 | reverse complement strand
CGGCCTTGTCGGCAGCGTCGCCCGCCTGCTCCAGGTACTGGTTGCATTCAGTGACAAAGCCAAAGACGGCACCCATGGCACCGGCGGTGTTAAAGTCGTCGTCCATGCACTCCTTAAAGGCGGCGCGGGTCTCGGCGGCCTTGGCGGCAAACGCCTCGGATGCTGCCTCATCGGCATCGGCCGTCGCATGGTTCGCGGCCCAGCGCAGGTTCTCGACCGTACCGGCGATACGCGTGAGCGAGTTCTCGGCACCCTCCAGGCGCTCCCAAGAAAAGTCGAGCGGCGAGCGATAGCTCGTCTGCAGCATCAGCAGGCGCAGGGCCGCGGCAGAGTGCTGCTCGAGCACCTCGGCCAGCGTAAAGAAGTTTCCGAGCGACTTGGACATCTTCTCGCCGTCTACCAGCAGCATGCCCGTGTGCATCCAGGTGTTGGAGAAGCCCTGGTGCCAGGCGCAGGTGGCCTGGGCGCACTCGTTCTCGTGATGCGGGAAGGCAAGGTCGGAGCCGCCGCCGTGGATGTCAATCGGGGTGCCCAGGTAGCGGTGCACCATGGCGGCGCACTCGGTGTGCCAACCGGGACGGCCCTCGCCCCAGGGGCTCGGCCAGCTGGGCTCGCCGGGCTTGGCGGCCTTCCACAGGGCAAAGTCGAGCGGGTCGTTCTTGTCCTCGTTCTCCTCGATGCGCGCGCCAACCATAAGGTCGTCGATGTTGCGGCCCGAGACCTGACCATAGTTGGGATCGCTGCGCACGGCAAAGTACACATCGCCGTTATCGGCTGCGTAAGCGTGGCCCTGCTCGATAAGCGTCTTGATCATGGCGATCATGGGGCCGATCTCCTTGGTGGCGCGGGGGCGCACATCGGGATCGAGCACGTTGGCGGCGCGCATGACGCCGATGAACTTGTCGGAGAACTCCGTCGCGACCTCGGCGGCCGTACGACCCTGCTCGTTGGCGCGCTTGATGATCTTGTCGTCGACATCGGTGAGGTTCTGGGCGAACGTGACCTCGTAGCCGCTCGCGATGAGCCAGCGGCGGATCACGTCAAAGCTGATGAACGTGCGGGCATTGCCGATGTGGATGTTGTCGTAGACCGTGGGGCCGCACACGTACATGCGGACCTTGCCGGACTCGATGGGCTGGAACTCTTCCTTTTTATGGGTAGCGCTGTTGTAGATACGCATTCGTTACTCCTTAACGGTTTTCTGTAGCAGGCAGACGGCCCAGGCGCCGATTCCCTCGCCCTGACCTTCCCAACCGAGCTTTTCGGTCGTAGTGGCGGCGACGCCCACGTTTTCGACGTCAACGCCCAGGGCATGGGCAAGGTTGGCGCGCATGGCATCGCGGTGCGGGGTGATCTTGGGTTGCTGACAGGCAATGGTGCAATCGGCATCGACAAACTCAAAGCCCAGCTCGCGCGCATAGTCCATCACGCGAGCGAGCAGCACCATCGAATCGGCGCCCTCATAGGCGGGGTCGGTATCGGGGAATAGCTTGCCGATGTCTCCCCCGCGGCAGGCGCCCAGAATGGCGTCGGCCAAGGCGTGCGCGAGCACATCGGCATCCGAGTGGCCCAGCAGGCCGCGCTCGTAGGGAATGTCGACACCGCCGATGATACATCGACGCCCCTCCACCAGACGGTGGACGTCGTAGCCATGGCCAATGCGCAGGTTACTGAACATGGGGAAGGTCCTCTCCCTCGGCCATGCGGCCAAGCAGAATCGCGGTTACGGGACGCAAGTCCTCGGGCACCGTCACCTTAAGGTTATCGCGCGGGCTCTGGACGCAGCGGACGCGCCCACCCATGCGCTCGACCAGCGACGAATCATCGGTGCCGATAAAGCCCTCGGCAATGGCTGCAGCGTGGGCGCGCTTCATAGCATCGACGCTAAAGATCTGCGGCGTCTGCGCGGCCCAATAGAGCTCACGCGGCGGCGTCTCGACGATATTGTCGCCATCGACGATCTTGAGCGTGTCGATCGCGGGCTGGCCGCACACGACACCGTCGAGCGAGCGGTCGCCCACAAGCACGTCGATCGCATGGTCGATGGCCTCGGTCGTGATGAGCGGACGGGCGCCGTCGTGGATAGCGACATATTCGAAACCCGCCGGCACCGCGTGCACGCCGGCGCGGGTGGAATCCTGACGAGTATCGCCGGCATCGGCAAAGCTGATGGGCGTGTCATAGTCAAACGGGTCGATAGCCAAGCGGCGCATCTCGGCACGGCGCTCGGCAGGGCAAACCACGACGATATGACCGACCTTGTCGCTACGATCGAACGCGCGGATGGACCAGCTCATGAGCGGACGGCCCGCCACGTTAACGAGCTGCTTGCCGCCGGGATTTCCAAAGCGCTGGCCGCTGCCGCCGGCAACGACCACGGCGCATACGGGCGCCATTATGCGTTCCCCTGTTTGGTGCCCTTCATGCGGTACAGCGAGTCCGCAAGAATGGCAGGGTTGTTGACGCCAAAGTCGCCCAAGCGCTCCGGATCCTCGCTGATGTCGTCCATGAGCTCCTGCAGCGAGCCATACTCGTCGACGATCTTCTCGGCCACGCCGTCGCGCACGACGGACACGCGCGAAAGCGTGCGCAGGCCCAGCGGCGTCATGACGGAGTCCTCGTCCAAGTCGTCATAGCCCAGAACTGCCGCCACGTGCTGCGGGTCGGACAGGTCCTTAGGCGTCATGCGGCTCAGCTCGGCGCGGATCTTTTCGGCGTTGGCCTCGGAGGAATCGCTCGCGTAGTCGCGAATCATCAGGTCGTACTCGGTATCCATGCTGGAGCCGGCGAGCTGCTCGAGCTGCATCTGCACGAGCTTGCCCTGGTTGCCCAGCTTGACAATGCAATCCTTAAGCTCGGTCTTTGCCTGCTGCATGATCTCGAAGCTCGAAAAGATGCCGGTGATGTCGGCGAGCGTGACGTAGTCGTCGAGCTCAAGGGCTGTCAGGCGCAGCAAGGAGCGATCGAGCGACTGACGAGTGGTCTGAAGCGTGGCGACGAGCTGGTTGACCGAGCTCATGATGGTAGTGACGGGCTGGATCTCATAGCTCTTACCGTGGACGTACACGTTGACGACGGCACGACGGGCCGAAACCGAGATCACGATGGCATCGGTGAGCACCGACATGCGAGCGGCAGTACGGTGACGCATGCCCGTCTCACTCGTGGCAAGCGAGGGATCGGGATTGAGGTGGAAGTTGGCGCGCAGGATCTGGGTGAGGTCGCCATCGATAACGATGGCGCCGTCCATCTTGGAAAGCTCGAACAGGCGGTTCGAGGTAAACGAAATGTTGAGCGGGAAGCCGTCGTTACCGGCAGCGAGCACGTTTTCGGTGTCGCCGACGCAGATAAGGGCGCCCAGGTGACCGGCGATGATCATGTCGAGGGCGGTGCGAATCGGCTGACCAGGTGCCGTCAGGCGGATGGCCTGTTCCATACGCTTTTGCAGCTCGTTCTTATCCAAGGCATCGCTCCCATCGTATACGCTCCATAAACGCTAAATAGTTTCTCACGGTTTGTCCCTGCGGCGCTTGCGAAATCCGATGCTTACAGAATGAGCGAACACAGCTGAGAGCCCAACCCAAATCAGCTGTTCATGTGGTAGCATCGGGATTCGCATAAATGAGGGAGTAGTCGCGTGACCGGATTCGCCTCTGGTGGCGCGGTAAGTCAACACACTGGCCGATGCGGCCTGGCTTGCCTTAATGAACGAGACTCGTGGCTGTGCGCGCAACGCGTACGCCACGGGTCTTTTTTATTACTCCCTCAAGAGGTACACGCGGGCCCGCCCGCAGAGAGGGAGCCAGACTATGGGACTCGCAGAGCTCGTGCTGCTCGCCGTTGGCCTTTCGATGGACGCCTTTGCCGTTTCCATCTGCAAGGGTCTCGGCATGAAAAAGATCAACCTTAAGGTCGCCGTAGTGCTCGGCCTGTTCTTTGGCGGCTTTCAGGCCGGCATGCCCGTAATCGGATGGGCGCTTGGCAGCCAGTTTATGGGCATCATCGGCCCCATCGACCACTGGATCGCCTTTATCCTGCTCGCCTTCATCGGCGGCAAAATGCTGTGGGAGGCCTTTACCGAGGACGAGGATGAAGGCGGCGGCAAGGATGCCGAAAAGATTGACCTGGGCGAGTACCTGATCCTCGCCATCGCCACCTCAATCGACGCCTTAGCCGTGGGCATCTCATTTGCCGCGCTCTCGGTTGACATCGTTCCCGCTGTATCGCTTATCGGCGTCGTAACGTTTATCTTCTCCGTCGCCGGCGTAGCGATCGGCCACACCTTTGGCGCGCGCTACGAAAAACCCGCCACCATCGTGGGTGGCGTCGTGCTCATCCTCATTGGGCTTAAGATTTTGCTTGAGCATCTGGGGATTCTCGCGATATAAAAAACGCCTCTCATAAGCTCAACGTCAACATAGAGGCCTCTGCAGAGTTTTGCATGAGGCCTTTTCGTGCAGACTTTTGCATGTCATACTGATATGCAAAAGTCTGCACGTTAGGAGATCGCCGTGGATACCCTTCCCATCACCACACCGCGCCAAGCTGGCATCTACGTGCGCCAGGCACGCGAGGCGCAGGGAATCACCCGTGCGACCCTCGCTAAAAAGGCCGGTGTTTCGGAGCGCCTGCTCGCATCGCTCGAGCTGGGAGATGCCACGGGCATTCGGCTCGACAAGCTGCTGGCAGTTTTCGGTGCTCTTGGACTGGCGCTCGCCGCTCAAGGGGATATCGACGAATCGAAAAACGAGCAACCAGTCGACGCCCCGCATGCTGATTTGCAACCTCGTAGTACCCCCAGGCGCCATCACGCTCAACGTTTTCACCATCGCAACCGTCGCAGCGCAGCCGTTCCGGCTCTCGCAGATGCCCCCTTTACATCCGCACTCTACGACGAGGTCTTCGCCGATTTCGCCATGTCCAATCTCGGAGTCTCGATTGCCGCAAACGCATCTAACCAAACCAAGCCCGAAGGGAAATAGCCAATGGCCAGAACATCACTTCGGACCATTATTTGCGGCGTACCTGCGGGAACGCTCACGCAAGATGAGAACGGTCTTATCAGCTTTACCTACGATCATGACTATGACGGGCCAACCCTATCGACCAACATACCCGTATCAAATCGCACATACGGCCAACAGGTCATGAATCCGTACTTGTTTGGCCTTCTACCCGACAGCGAGGACCAACGAAAAGCGATTGCCGCCGAATTCAACGTTAGGCCCAACAATCCCGTTGCGTTGCTCAGCCATATCGGACTCGACTGTCCGGGCGGAGTGCAGTTTTGTGCCGAAGAAGATGCCGACGCCGTCCTGCATCGCGCTGGCGACTACCGCCCTATAGACGACCACGAAATTGCTCTCCGTCTCAAGTCGATCAGAGATGACCGCGATGCATCGTGGATGGGTCTAGATGAAAGTTGGTCACTTGGAGGCAACCAGGGCAAGTTCGCGCTCGCGTTCATAAACGGCCGCTGGTGCGAATGCATGGGCTCCTCGCCCACAACGCATATTTTCAAAAATGGCGTTATCGGATTTAAACTCGAGGCTCTCAATGAGTTTGTCTGCATGAAAAGCGCCCAGCGCGCCGGTATCGCAACGGCAAACGTCGAATATCGTATGTTTGAGGACGAACCTGCCCTCATTGTTGAGCGCTATGACCGCGTGAAAGTCGAAGACGGAATGATCAGGCGCCTACATCAAGAAGACCTCTGTCAGGCACTTGGGGTGATGCCCGCCCAAAAGTACACAGCAGACGGCGGCCCGACCACCCGCGACATTCAAGAGCTCCTCGTAAATACGAGCCACCATCAACTTAACCTGTATCTGTTTACGCAGATACTGTTCTTCAACGCCATTATCGGCGCACCGGATGCGCACGCGAAAAACTATTCCCTGCTCCTTGGAAACGACGGCGCAGCCATGATGGCTCGAATGTACGATGTCGCGTCGGGTTTGGCGTATGAGCGCATGCGCCGCCGGGCGCGCCTTGCCATGAGCGTTGGCGGCGAAAATCGTGTGGGGCGCATCGGTCCAGGCGCTATCCGCCGATACCACGGTAAGGGCGACCCCGCGCTGGAGGCGGCGCTCACCGATGCCGGGCTATCCGAGAAGTTTTGCTTTGCGACCATGATGGACCTCGCCTACGAGGTACCCATTTGCATGGAAGAGGTCATGGACGAATACGCCGACCTGCCCGGCATGGCGGACCTGCGCGGGCATATGCTCGGCCCCGTCCGCGAAAACTGCCAGCGCTCCCTCGACCTCATCAAGGCGGATATGGGCTAGGTGTCCGTAATCTCCCATTTCCCAAAAGAAGAGAGGGGGCACCCGTCGCAAAAGACCGGGTGTCCCCTCTCGTAATGTCATTTGCAATCCGCTAGCACGTGGCTCGAACTGCTGCTAGCGCGACCTTTACGCGGCGAGGCGCTTGAGGACGTCGATGAGCAGCTCGTAGAAGCGCTCGGCAGAAGCGAGCTCCATGCTCTCGTCCGGGGTGTGGACATCGGAGAGCGTCGGGCCCACGGCGATGGCGTCCAGGCCGTGCAGGGCCTCGGCAAACAGGCCGCACTCAAGGCCGGCGTGAATGGACTCGATGCGCAGCTCGGAGCCAAAGAGCTCGCGATAGCTCTCGACAAAGACGTCGCGGACCGGCGAATGCTCGGCATAGCTCCAGCCGGGATACTCGAACTCAAACTTGGCGTCGAAGCCCAGGACATCGGCCAGCGTCTGCAGGCGGTCCTTGAACTCGTTCTGCAGCGAGGTGATCGAGGAGCGCGGGGACAGCATAATCTTGACCTCGTCGTCAGAAGTGGCAACCACACCGATGTTGGAGGAAACCTCGACGGAGCCGTCGGTGGCGACGTTGCGGCGAATCACGCCGTTGGGGGCAAGACGCAGGGCGCGGATGAGGGCAAGCGCGGACTTCTCGTCCATGGCCTCGACCGCAGTGTTGTCGGCAATCTCGACGGTGCAGGTAAAGCCGGGGTCGAAGACCTCAAGCTCGGCGGTGACGTCGGCGATGATGCCCTTTGCGATCTGGGCCGCCGCCTCGGCGGCAGCGTGGTCGGCGTAGACCAGAACAGCCTTGCACTCACGGTTGATGGCGTTGTCCTTGGTGCCGCCGTTAAAGCTGACGATGGCGGGCTCGCCGGCGACCATCAGACGGTCGATGATGCGGGCCATGATGAGATTGCCGTTGCCGCGCTCCAGGTGGATATCGCTGCCGGAGTGACCGCCCAGCAGGCCGGAGATCTCGAGCGTAAGGGTGCTGCCGGTCTTGTGCTCGCGCACGATGGGGCAGGTGTAGGTAACAACGACGCCGCCGGCGCAGCTGACGGTGGCCACGCCCTCCTCCTCGGAATCGAGGTTGATCATGGTGCGGGCGCTGATCTGGGATTTGTCGAGCGTCTCGGCGCCGACCAGGCCAGTCTCCTCGTCGGTGGTGAATACGCACTCGAGGGCGGGGTGAACGATCGAATCGTCATCGAGAACAGTGAGCATCAGAGCGACAGCAATGCCGTTGTCGGCGCCCAGGGTGGTGCCGTTAGCGGTGAGGATACCGTCCTTGACGACCAGGTCGATACCATCGGTCGTAAAGTCGTGCTCAACGGAGCCCAGCTTGTCGCACACCATGTCGATGTGGCCCTGCAGCATCACGGTCGGGGCATTCTCGGCGCCGGCAGAAGCGGGCTTGCGAATGATGACGTTGTAGACCTCGTCCTGATACACGTCGAGGCCGCGCTCCTTGGCAAACGCAACCAGGAAATCGCTGATGCCCTTCTCGTTGCCAGACCCACGGGGGATCTCGCTGACCTCCTCAAAGAAATGGAACAGCTGGGCGGGCTCGTAGCCAGTAATCTTGTAGTCCATGGTGCCTCCTTGGCGCAACTGGTTAGACAATAAGACATGCGCCTTGTATATTCCCAGACTTTACGTGCATAAACCAGTCGAAAACGCCGAGCGCCCTCGCATCATCGGCTAACGGTGGACCGCATAGCGTAACGGTCACAACTTCGCAGTTCTACAAATCGAGGCGCCCTT
>FR878584.1:7009-9850 GCA_000434535.1 Collinsella sp. CAG:166 | reverse complement strand
CGGCCCGGCGATCCTGCGGGAGTTAAACCCCTTTAGAACTTGTCGTGGAAGGTACGCGCAATGACCTCGTCCTGCTGCTCCTTGGTGAGCGTGTGGAAGTTCACGGCATAGCCGGAAACGCGGATGGTCAGCTGCGGGTACTTCTCGGGGTGAGCCTGAGCGTCGAGCAGCGTCTCACGGTTGAAGACGTTGATGTTCAGGTGGTGGCCACCCTTCTCGGCGTAAGCGTCGAGCATGTGGACCAGGTTATCGGCCTGAGTCTCAGAAACTTCAGAAACCTTCATAATGTGTCTCCTTCGATTAATAGGCGCCGGCCGAAACCGGCGCACTAATCAGTAATCGTTATTGTTAGTATAGCACTAACAATAGTTACTCGCCCAGCTGATCAAGGTCGATATCGCCAAAGAACACCTGATCCTCCTTGCCGAGCGCACTCGGGATGATGGAGAAGGTGTTGGAGATACCGTCCTGAGCATCGCGGAACGGGAGCTTGGAAACCGAAGACAGCGAAGCGATGGCGCCGTGGCTATCGCGCTTGTGCATGGGGTTAGCACCCGGGGCGAACGGCTGGCCAGCCTTGCGGCCGTCGGGCGTGGAGCCGGTCTTCTTACCGTACACGACGTTGGAGGTAATGGTCAGAACCGAGGTCGTGGGCACGGAGTTGCGGTAGGTGTCGTTCATGCGGATGTACTCCATGAACTGGTGCACAACGTCGTGAGCGATCTGGTCGACGCGGTCGTCGTCGTTACCGTACTTGGGGAAATCGCCCTCGGTCTCGAAGTCGACGATGATGCCGTTCTCGTCACGGACGGGGTGGACCTTGGCGTACTTGATGGCGGACAGGGAGTCAGCCACGACGGAAAGGCCAGCGATGCCCGTAGCGAACCAGCGGTGCACGTGCTTGTCGTGCAGAGCCATCTGGATGCGCTCGTAGCAATACTTGTCGTGCATGTAGTGAATGATGTTCAGCGAGTTGACGTACACGCCAGCGAGCCACTTCATCATGTCGTTGTACTTGGCCACAACGTCGTCGTAATCGAGCGTATCGCCCTCGACGGCGCGGTACTTGGGGCCGACCTGCTTCTTGGAGACCTCGTCAACACCGCCGTTGAGTGCATACAGCAGGCACTTAGCCAGGTTGGCGCGAGCGCCGAAGAACTGCATCTCCTTGCCGATGCGCATGGAGGACACACAGCAGGCAATACCGTAGTCGTCGCCATGATAGACGCGCATGAGGTCGTCGTTCTCGTACTGGATCGAGGAGCTGGCGACAGAAGTCTTAGCGCAGAACTTCTTGAAGTTCTCGGGCAGACGGGTCGACCACAGAACGGTCATGTTGGGCTCGGGGCTGGTGCCCATGTTCTCGAGCGTGTGCAGGTAGCGGTAGCTCATCTTGGTAACGAGCGTACGGCCGTCAACACCCATGCCGCCGATGGACTCGGTGACCCACTGCGGATCGCCGGTAAACAGGGCCTGGTACTCGGGGGTACGGGCAAACTTGACCATGCGGAGCTTCATGATGAAGTGATCCACGAACTCCTGGATCTGCTCCTCGGTGAAGGTACCGTTGGCAAGGTCGCGCTCAGCGTAGATGTCGATGAACGTAGAGGTACGGCCGATGGACATAGCGGCGCCGTTCTGCTCCTTGACGGCAGCGAGGTAGGCGAAGTACATCCACTGGATGGCCTCCTGCGTGTTGGTAGCAGGGTTGGAAATATCGAAACCATAGGTCTCGGCCATCATCTTGAGCTCGCCGAGGGCGCGGATCTGCTCCTGCAGCTCCTCGCGATCGCGGATGTTGTCGGCGGTCATGACCGTCGGGGTGGAAGCCTTCTGGGCCTCCTTGTCCTTGATCAGGTAGTCGACGCCGTACAGGGCAACACGACGGTAGTCGCCGATGATGCGGCCGCGGCCATAGCCATCGGGCAGACCGGTGATGATGTGAGCCGAGCGGCAAGCACGCATCTCGGGGGTGTAGACATCGAAGACGCCAGCGTTGTGGGTCTTGCGCTCGAAGGTGTAGCGCTCGACAACGTTCTCGTCGACCTTATAGCCGTGCTGGCTGGCAGCCTGGCAAGCGATGCGGATACCGCCGTTGACGTGCAGAGCGCGCTTGAGCGGCTTGTCGGTCTGGAGGCCGACGATGGTCTCCTTCTCGCGGTGGGCGTTATCGATGTAGCCAGCGGGGTGGCTCACGATACCCGTGACGGTCTTGGTGTCCATATCGAGGACACCGCCCTGCTCGCGCTCCTTAAGCAGCAGGTCGAGAACCTCGCCCCACAGCTCCTTGGTACGCTCGGTCGGGCCGGCGAGGAACGACTCGTCGCCCTCGTAGGGGGTGTAGTTCTTCTGGATGAAGTCTCGGACGTCAACCTCTCCCGTCCAGATGCCTTCCTTGAAGCCTTCCCATGCCTCCTGCATTGTGTAACCACGCTCCTAGTTACGTGTAATGCGGCGCTCTCTCACACCGCTGCTTATTGAATTCTTGAATGTTCGGCTTGCACTACCGGCTTCTTCCGTTCTTCACCACACGTTGGTGCAGAGAAAAACGTTTGTCCACCTTGGAACTACAACCCAAAACCCAAGATTTCACCCGTCTGAGAAGGATAACATAGCGACCCTCTCCATCTGGGCTGTTATATGTTTCTTTTTTTATATCATAAAGGCGTTTTTTACAAACCCGCAGGAAATGCGAGCGCGAACAACTACCGTTCACCGATTTGTATGGTATTTTTCCTTGCCTTTGTACGACGTTCGCTCTAGCTGTTATGTCAGCTTTAGCAGGGTAAAGTGTCCCAGAGACCCTACAGAAACTGCAGGGCGGCCACGGGATCCCCCGTG
>FR878584.1:0-6993 GCA_000434535.1 Collinsella sp. CAG:166 | reverse complement strand
GGCCACGGGATCCCCCGTGGCCGCCCTGTGGCGTAGCTAGTTTTTAGCTTTGATTGCCGCTTGGCATTAGGCGGCTGCAGCGGCCTTGTCGGTCGTTGCCTTGCTGTTGCCCTGGCCCTCAAAATGCTTGTAGCACCAGCTGGTGACCAGCGGGGTCAAAATAGCCGTCACGATTGCGCAGGCAGCAACCTGTGCCGTAGCCGTCGCGAGCACGGCGCCACCGTACATGGCCCCGTTGACGCTTGCCATGGCAGCAGGCGTGGCCACATTGGCTCCGGCGCAGCTCGAAATGGCCGCACCTGCGACACCCGTACCACCCGTGAGCTTATCGACCGCGATGACGGGAATTGCAAAGACCACCGAGCAGATCACGCCGAGCAGAATGCCGGGAAGACCGCCATTAATGAGCTGGCCAAAGGTCATGGTCGAGCCCATGGCAAAGAAGACGAGCACGATGATGGCGGAAAGTGCCGGTGCCATCATCTTCTTAAAGCTCGGGAAGAGGTTGCCCAGAATAATGCCGACGACGATCGGCAGGATGGCGCCCACGAGCGACCAGCCGATCGGGGCCTGACCGGCAGCGCCGAGCACGATCATCGTGACCGGAGGGCCGACAACGAGCGTGGTGATTGCGACAGCACCACGCTCGGCCTCATTGCCCATGGTGCCCATCAGACCAGCGTACATAGCGTTGTTGGCGCCGGTGCAAGCCGCCAGCATCACCATGGCAGAGATGCCAAACAGGTTGTCGTTGAACACATACAGGATGAGCAGCGACACGGCAACGACCACGATCTGCTTGACGGCGATGATGATGGCGCCGCGTGCAGCGGCGGCAGGAGCACTCTTAAACGAAATCGTCGTACCGACGATGAGCAAAAAAGCGCCCACGAGCGGGCCCGCGCCCTGCTGGGTCATGCCAAGCGTAAAGCTGCCGAGCGTTTTGAACAGGTCAGGGAATAGCGTGTTGAGCAGGCAGCCCAGCAAAAGCGGCACCAAAATATTGGCACCCGGGATGGAGGACATCTTAAAGAACGGCTCCTTTGCCGCCGGCGCCTCCACCGCAGTCGATTCACTCATATATATCTCCTTTGGATGCATGCGAATCGTAGCCGCACGCGCCTATGTCAGAAAGAAGGCGACGGTCCCGAGTCGCAGGAGCCGTCGCCGAATAATCGTCGCGGGGTATTACCCGTCCAGGACGATGCCGCCGTCGCAGTCACCGATCTCGCCGTTCACGAAGCTGGCGAGATCGGAAGCGAAGAACAGCACCATCTGCGCAGGCTCGCTGGCCTGGGCGGCGCGGCCCAGAGGAATACCGTTGATGATGCGCTGAGAGTTCTCGTCAGAGAGAATCGAGGTCATATCAGTAAGGGTGAGCGACGGGCACACGGCGTTACAGCGGACGCCAAACTTGCCGCCTTCCTTGGCGACTGCCTTGGTCAGGCCGTTGACACCGGCCTTAGAGCTCGCGTAGGCCGCGGTGCCGAGCAGGCCGCCACCGATCTTGCCAGCGACAGAGCTCACGTTGACGATAGTGCCGGCATGGGCCGCCTTAAAGTGCGGGTACACGGCGTTCATCATAGTGAAGGTACCGTTGAGGTTGATGTCGATGGTGCGACGCCACTCGGTGTCATCGATCTCGTCGAACTTCTTGGTGCTGATGACGCCAGCGCAGTTGATCAGGATGTTGGTTTGCGGCAGGTCCGTAAAAATCTGCTCGACAGTCTCGCGCGCCTTGGGTGCATCGGCGACATCGAGCTGATAGAACTTGTTGCCCTCGCCAAGCTCGGCCACCGCGGCCTCGCCCTTAGCAGCGTTCCTTGCGATGAGCGCGACATGTCCGCCGCCCGCGACGATGCCCTTGGCGATCTCGAGGCCAATGCCCTGAGTGCCGCCCGTGACAATCGCGGTCTTGCCCGTGAAGTCAAATGCCATGACTCCATCCCCCTTTATATAAGGTGTCTCCTCGCGGGAAGTTGGAGCATCGCACGTGGCGATTATATGAGTCCCAGTCGTCATGGTGGTGACAACCCCTCGCCTAACCGCGTGCATAATAGTTCTTTGAAACGCTACAATTATTGAATTATTTTAATTCTTTATACGCTCTTTATATTACCTAGCAACCAGGTATTTTTTTTGGGACATGCCCAGAGATCTACCCCTAACTTTGCTGATACCGACGGTGTACGGAGGTCGCCTAAAGATTGTTTTCTAGGCATGACCCAAAAATCTACCGTATAGGGTGCGCGTGCAAGGGTATCATCTTTCACCGGAAATAGTTTCTAGTGTTAGGGGTTTTCGGTGGAAGATACCGATTTCCATGAGCTTGGGCGTCAGCTCTTAACTGAGTTTGGCAGCATGCATCAGCGAATTTCGCGCTTTGCGGACAAAGCTCTCGGCGGCGAGATGGCCGTCATGCGCGCCCTCATGCGCGCCGGCGGCTCACTCACACCGAGCGAACTCGCCGATCGTGCCTGGGTTTCGAGCGCCCGTATCGCCAATATCCTGCGCGCCCTCGAGGCCAAGGGTTGGGTCGAGCGCGAGCACTCAAAGACCGACCGTCGTCGCGTACACGTCACGGTGACCGACAAAGGATTCCAGGTTATCGAAATCAAACGTCGGGAATTCGAGGACCGCACCGCGGCCTTCCTCGAGCAGCTTGGCGAAACAGATACCCAAGAGATGGTGCGTCTTCTAAGGCGTGCCAACGAAATTATCGACCGCAATCAAGAAAGGAGAGATGCCGAATGAGGATTCTCAAGCTCTTTAAAAAACATATCCTGGCACTGTTCGCAGCTATCGTACTTATCGTAATCAGCTGCAACGCCGATCTGGCGCTGCCTACGTATATGAGCGACATCGTCGACGTGGGTGTGCAGCAAGGCGGTATCGCCTCGCCCGTACCTGACACCATCCGTGCCGAATCGCTCGACGACCTCGAACTCTTTATGAGCTCCAAGGATGCCAAGGCTGTGGAGGCCGTGTTTAGCAAGGCGGACAATAACGGCATTCGAACGTACAAGGGCACCGAGGAGGAGCGTGCCGACGGCGGCAAGATTGCCGACATCATGAGCCTGCCCGAGACTGTCGTCCTTTCGTTCAACCAGGGCATCGATGCCAACTCCATGGGCGACATGACCGGCGCATCTACCGAGGCAAGCGATGGCGGCGCCGCTCAGGCCATGCCCACCCCCGAGCAGATGGCGGCAATGACGCCCGAGCAGCTCGCCGAGATGCAGCAGAAAGCCGCGGCGGCGCAGAACATGCAAAAGCAGATTGATGCCGACGGCGGTAAGATCACCATGAAGAGCCTGCGCCTGGGTGTCAAGGGCGGTCTGGTAGACCAAAGCAAGCTCGTCGAGGGCGCCAACCAAATGGCAGACAAAATGGGCTCCATGTCGGGCTCCATCGTCACCCAGCGCGCCGTGAGCTATGTACAGGACGAGTACAAGGCACAGGGCATCGACCCCGCCGACGTGCAGAACGCCTACCTGAGCCGCATGGCGACCACGATGTTTGGGCTGTGCCTGGTATCGCTCGTCGCCACCATCCTGACCGGTGCCGTGGCTTCGCGCACCGCCTGCTCCATCGCCCGCGACCTGCGCCGCGAGACCTTCAACAAGGTTATGCACTTCTCGCCAGCCGAGGTGGGCAAGTTTAGCCAGGCCTCGCTCATCACCCGCTGCACCAACGACATTCAGCAGATCCAGATGGCCGCAACCCTGTTTATCCGCATGTGCCTGATGGCCCCCGTCATGGGCATCGTCGCCGTCATGCGCGTCCTGGCCAACCATACCGGTCTGGAGTGGACCATCGCCGTGGCCATTATCGCGGTTTCGGCCGTTGTCGGCGTGCTCATGGGCCTCACCATGCCCAAGTTCAAAAAGATGCAGAGCTTTGTGGACCGTGTGAACCTTACCGCCCGCGAGCTGCTCGACGGCCTTATGCCCATCCGCTCGTTCAACCGCGAGGAACATGAGCTCGAGCGTTTTGACAAGGCTTCGCTCGACCTGATGACCACGCAGCTCTACACCAACCGCGCCATGAGCTTTATGATGCCGCTCATGATGCTCGTCATGAACTGCATCACTGTGCTTATCGTCTGGTTTGGCGCGCAGGGCGTGTCCGACGGCGTGATGCAGGTCGGCAACATGATGGCGTTTATCTCCTACACCATGCAGATCGTCATGGCGTTTATGATCCTCACCATGGTTTCGGTCATCCTGCCCCGTGCCGAGGTCGCAGCCGAGCGCGTGGAAGAGGTCATCACCTGCCCCACGAGCATCAACGACCCTGTCTCGCCCAAACTGCCCGCGGCCAGCGCGCCGCGCGGTGAGCTCACCTTCCGCGACGTGAGCTTCCAGTATCCCGATGCCCGTGCCGACGTCATCAGCGGCGTGAACTTCACCACGCATGCCGGTCAGATGCTCGGCATCATTGGCTCCACAGGCTCGGGCAAGTCCACGCTCGTGCAGTTGATTCCGCGCCTGTACGACGTCACGGGCGGCAGCATTTCGCTCGACGGTATCGACGTGCGCGACATGACCCTTTCCGAGCTGCGTCGCCGTATTGGTTATATCCCGCAGCAGGGTCGCCTGTTCTCGGGCACCGTCGAGAGCAACCTCAAGTTTGCCGGCGACATGGTGAGCGATGATGACATGCACCGGGCGGCACGCATCGCCCAGGCCGAGGACTTTATCGCCGAGCGCGAGGGCGGCTACGACTCCCCCATCAGCCAGGGAGGCTCCAATGTCTCGGGTGGTCAGCGCCAGCGCTTGGCCATCGCCCGCGCATTGGCCAAAAAGCCCGAGGTTGTGGTGTTCGATGACTCGTTTAGTGCCCTCGACTACAAGACCGACGCGCGCCTGCGCGAGGAGCTGGCCAAAAACGTTACCGACGCCGCACTCGTGGTCGTGGCCCAGCGCATCGCGACCATCATGCACGCCGACCAGATTATCGTGCTCGACGACGGCCACGTGGTGGGCACCGGTACGCACGAGGAGCTGCTGCGCAGCTGCCCGCCGTACCTGGAGATCGCACAGTCGCAGCTTTCCGCCGAGGAGCTGGGGCTTACCCAAGAAGAAATTGCAGCCGTCACGGAAGGAGGCGAGCGCTAATGGCAGACGAGACCAAGACTCAGATTCCCAAGCCCACCCGCCAGCGTGGTCCCATGGGCCGCATGGGCGGCATGCGTCGCGGCGAAAAGGCCAAGGACTTTAAGGGCACCATGAGGCAGCTGCTTGGCTATATCGGTCAGCACAAGATTGCCGTGTTTGCCGCCGTCGCCTTTGCCGTGTGCTCGGTCATCTTTAACATTGTGGGGCCCAAGGTGCTCGGCCAGGTCACCACCAAACTGTTCGAAGGCCTGGTCGCCAAGGTCAACGGCACCGGCGATGTCGACTTTGACTGGATCGCCAAGACGCTCGGCTTTTTGCTCTGTCTGTATCTGGCGAGCTCTGTCTGCAGCCTGATCCAAGGCTGGCTCATGACCGGCGTCACGCAAAAGATTTGTTATCGCATGCGCAAGGAAATCGCCGCCAAGATCGCTGTCGTTCCGATGAGTTACTTCAACGGCCACAGCAAGGGCGACGTGCTCAGCCGCATCACCAACGACGTCGATACGCTCGGCCAGTCGCTCAACCAGAGCGTGACGCAGCTTATTACGTCCGTCACGCAGATTATCGGCGTGCTCGTCATGATGCTTTCGATCAGCCTGCCGCTTACCGGCGTCACCGTGCTCACGCTGCCGGCCGCCGCGATTATCCTGACCGTGATGATTCACTTCTCGCAGCCGTACTTCCGCGAGCAACAGCAGGTTCTGGGCGCCGTCAACGGCATTATCGAGGAGGACTTTGCCGGCCAGAACGTCATTCAGGTGTTCGACCGCGCCGAGGCCTCGATTGAAGAGTTCGACCGTCAAAACGACCGTCTCTTTATTAGTGGCTGGCGCTCGCAGTTCCTGTCGGGCCTGATGATGCCGCTTATGAGCTTGGTGGGCAACATGGGCTACGTGGGCGTCGTCGTGGTGGGCGCGCAGCTCGCGCTGACCGGCAATGCCACGCCCGGCGACATCCAGAGCTTTATCCAGTACGTTCGAAACTTTACGCAACCCGTGCAGCAGCTGGGCAACGTGAGCAACACGATGCAGTCGATGGCCGCCGCCACCGAGCGCGTGTTTGAGTTCCTGGCCGCGCCCGAGGAGGAGCAGAAGGCCGACGCGCAGATTCCCGAGAAGCGCCCCGGCCACGTGGTGTTTGACCATGTCAAGTTTGGCTACACGCCCGACAAGACCATCATCCACGACTTTAGCTGCGAGGCGCAGCCCGGCCAGACCATCGCCATCGTCGGCCCCACCGGCGCCGGCAAGACCACGCTCATTAAGCTGCTGCAGCGCTTCTACGACGTGGACGGCGGCTCGCTGCGTGTCGAGGGCGTCGATGTGCGCGACTGGGACCGCGCGGCACTGCGCGGCGAGTTTGCCATGGTGCTGCAGGACACCTGGCTGTTTAACGGCACCATCCGCGAGAACATCCGCTACGGACGCCCCGACGCGAGCGATGCCGAGGTCGAGGCCGCTGCGCGCGCCGCACGCTGCGACCACTTTATTCATACGCTCGCCGGTGGCTACGACTTTATGATCAACGAGGAGGGCACCAACCTATCGCAGGGTCAGCGCCAGCTCGTGACCATCGCCCGTGCCATTTTGGCCGACCGCCCGGCACTGATTCTGGACGAGGCGACTTCCAACGTCGATACCCGTACCGAGGAGCTCATTCAGCGCGCCATGGATGCGCTGATGCAGGGCCGCACCAGCTTTGTCATCGCGCACCGCCTGTCCACGATCCGCAACGCCGACGTGATCTTGGTGATTCGCGACGGCGATATCGTCGAGAAGGGCACGCACGACGAGTTGCTCGCCCAGGGCGGCTTCTACGCCGACCTATATAACTCGCAATTCGACGAGGCGGCGTAAATTCTGCTGCAGGGAAC
>FR878583.1:6739-11232 GCA_000434535.1 Collinsella sp. CAG:166 | reverse complement strand
TCGGACAGAGCCGACTCGGTTTTGTCCGAGTAAACGAATCTCCATCGAACTCCGAACGATTGTTCGATGGATTTCGTGTTGGGTGGAATCGTCTGTGGGCTGGGCTATGCTACCTTGACTATCTATATGACTTAAACGCAGCAAAGGAGCACCGAGAGAGCGAGTATGGCAAAAAACACCGCAAATTATGGTAACGACAGTATCCGCCAGCTCAAGGACGAGGAGCGCGTACGCCTGCGCCCCGCCGTCATCTTTGGCTCGGACGGACTCGACGGCTGCGCGCATGCCGCCTTCGAGATCCTGTCCAACGCCGTTGACGAGGCGCGCCAGGGCTACGGCAAGCTTATCACCCTTACTGCCTTTCGCGATGGCTCTATCCAGGTAGAGGACAACGGCCGCGGCTGCCCGCTCGACTGGAACCCCTCCGAGAAGCGCTTTAACTGGGAGCTCGTCTTCTGCGAGCTCTACGCCGGTGGCAAATACAACAACAACCAGGGCGGCGACTACGACTTCTCGCTCGGTACCAACGGCCTGGGCTCGTGCGCGACCCAGTACGCCTCCGAGTACATGGACGTCACGGTTTGGCGCGACGGCAACAAATACTCCCTGCACTTTAAAAAGGGCAAGGTCGTCGGCGCCAAAAAGAAGGCACTCGAGATTGAGCCCAGCGACGAGAACCGCACCGGCACCACCATCAAGTGGCGCCCCGATCTTGAGGTCTTTACCTCGATCAGCATTCCCCACGATTGGTATCGCGAGACCATGCGCCGTCAGGCCGTGGTCAACGCCAACGTGACCTTCCGCCTGCGCATCGAGGGCGACGATGGCGAGTTTTCCGAAGAGGATTTTTGCTATCCCAAGGGCATCGAAGACTACGTGCTCGAGAAGGTCGGTACCGACTACCTCACCGAGCCTTTCTTTATCGAGGCCGACCGTCGAGGTCGCGACCGCGAGGACCTGCCCGACTACAACGTGAAGATTACCGCGTGCATGTGCTTCTCGCGCACCTTCATGATGCAGGAGTACTACCACAACTCATCGTGGCTCGAGAATGGCGGCTCGCCCGAGAAGGCCGCCCGCAGCGCTCTGACCAGTGCCATCGATGCTTACATTAAGCAACAGGGCAAGTACAACAAAAACGAGAGCGGCATCAAATGGCAGGACGTCCAGGACTGCCTGGTGCTGGTGACCAACTGTTTCTCCACCCAAACGTCCTATGAAAACCAGACTAAGAAGGCCATCAACAACCGCTTTATCCAGCAGGCCATGACGGCCTTCTTTAAGGAACGCCTCTCGACCTACCTGATCGAGAACAAAGACGCCGCCAACAAGATCATGGAGCAGGTGCTCATCAACAAGCGTTCGCGCGAGAACGCCGAGAAGACGCGTCAAAGCATCAAGACCAACCTGCAGCAGAAGACCGACATGGCCAACCGCGTGCAGAAGTTCATCGACTGCCGCTCCAAGGACAAGAACCGTCGCGAGATCTACATCGTAGAGGGCGACTCGGCAGCAGGCGCCATTCGCACCTCGCGCGATGCCGAGTTCCAAGGCGTTATGCCCGTCCGCGGTAAGATCCTCAACTGCCTGAAAGAGGACTACCCGCGCATCTTTAAGTCCGACATCATCATGGACCTCATGCGCGTGCTGGGCTGCGGCGTGGAGATCAAAGACAAGCGCATCAAGAACCTTGGTGCCTTTGACCTGGACAACCTCAACTGGAACAAGGTCATCATCTGTACGGACGCCGACGTCGACGGTTATCACATCCGTACGCTCGTGCTCACCATGCTCTACCGCCTGGTGCCCACACTTATCGACAAGGGTTACGTGTATATCGCCGAGTCGCCGCTCTACGAGATCAACTGCAAAGAGAAGACCTACTTTGCCTACACCGAGCTCGAGAAGAACGGCATCCTTAAGGAGATCGGCGACCAAAAGTGCTCCATCAACCGCTCCAAGGGTCTTGGTGAGAACGATCCGGACATGATGTGGCTCACCACCATGAACCCCGAGACGCGTCGCCTGATCAAGGTGGAGCCCGAGGACGTCGCCAAGATGGAAACTATGTTCAACCTTTTGCTGGGCAACGACGAGGCAGGCCGCAAGCGCCATATCTCCGAGCACGGCAAGGAATACCTGGACCAGCTGGACCTGCAGTAGCAGTAAATCGATAACGACGGCCCATAAGAAGTTCAAGAGGATATCGTGGCAAAGAAGAAGACGAAGAACCAGCCAAAGAAAAAGCAGGTTAACGCCGAGAACGTCATCGGCCTGCACTCCGAGGTCACCGACCAGCCGATCACGCAGACGCTCGAGGTCAACTACATGCCCTACGCCATGAGCGTCAACGTCTCGCGTGCGTTCCCCGAGATCGACGGCTTTAAGCCCTCGCACCGCAAGCTGCTCTACACCATGTACAAGATGGGTCTGCTCAAGGGCGAGCGCCAGAAGAGCGCCAACATCGTGGGCCAGACCATGAAGCTCAACCCGCACGGCGATGCCGCGATCTACGAGACGATGGTGCGTCTGGCAACCGGCAACGAGGCACTTCTTGCCCCCTTCGTGGAGTCGAAGGGCAACTTTGGCAAGTACTATTCGGGCGACCTGAGCTACGCCGCCTCACGTTATACCGAGGCCAAGCTCTCCCCCATCAGCGCCGAGATCTTCAAGGATATCGACAAGGACCCGGTCGACTTCGTCGACAGCTACGACGGCGCTATGAAGGAGCCGCGCCTGCTGCCCACCACGTTCCCCAACATCCTTGTCTCGGCCAATAAGGGCATCGGCGTCGCCATGGCGTCCGACATCTGCGGCTTCAACCTCAACGAGGTCTGCACCGCCACGATGCACTACCTGCAGGATCCCGACTGCGACCTGCTCGAGTACATGCCCATGCCTGACTTCTCGACCGGCGGCGAAATTATCTACCGCCGCGAGGAGATGGAGAAGATCGTCGAGACCGGCCTTGGCAGCTTCCAGATCCGCTCCCGCTGGCGCTGGATTCCCGAAGAGCGCATCATCGAGGTCTACGAGATCCCCTACACCACCAAGACCGATGTCATCATCGAGCGCATCGTCAAGCTTTCCAAAGAGGGCAAGGTCAAGGAGATCGCCGACATCCGCGACGAGACCGACCTCTCGGGCCTGCGCATCGCCATCGATCTTAAGCGCGGTGTCGACCCCGACAAGCTCATGGCCAAGCTCTATCGCTCGACCACGCTGCAGGATTCGTTCTCGTGCAACTTCAACGTGCTCGTCGATGGTTACCCTCGCGTTATGGGCGTGCGCCAGATTCTGCACGAGTGGGTCAAGTGGCGTATTGAATCCACCCGTCGCCGCATTAACTTTGACCTGGGCAAAAAGTCCGAGCGTCTGCACCTGCTGCACGGCCTCGAGGCGATCTTGCTCGACATCGACAAGGCCATCGCCATCATCCGCGGCACCAAGCTCGAGGCCGAAGTCGTGCCCAACCTCATGAAGGGTTTCGATATCGACGAAACCCAGGCCGAGTTTGTTGCCGAGCTTAAGCTCCGCAACATCAACGAGGAGTACATCCTCAACCGCACCAAGGACATTGCCAAGCTTGAGGGCGAGATTGCCGAGCTTGAGAAGATCCTCTCCAGCGAGGAGAACATCAAGAAGGTCATCAGCGACGAGCTGGCAGCGGTCAACAAGAAGTACGTGATGCCGCGCCGCACGGGCAGGATCGAGCCCCATGAGGTCATCGAGGTAAGCTTGGAGCCCGAGGTCGAGGAGTACCCGGTCACCATCATGCTCTCGCGCGATGGCTACCTTAAGAAGATGACGGACCGCGTACTCAAGAAGGCGACCACGCTCAAGTACAAGGACGGCGACAAACCCTTTATCGAGTTCCCGTCCTCCAACACCCACGAGCTGCTGGTCTTTACCAACAAGAGCCAGGTGTACAAGTGCAAGGTCGCGGCGTTTGAGGACACCAAGTCGGCCCAGCTGGGCTCGTACCTGCCGACCGATCTTGAGATGGAACCCGACGAGAGTGTCATCTGGGTCATCGACCCCGAGGACTACAAGGCCGACGTGCTGTTCATCTTCGAGAACGGCCGCGCGGTGCGCGTCGCACTTGCCGGATACGTTACCAAGACCAACCGCAAGCGCCTTAAGAACGCCATCTACGGCGGCAGCAAGCTGCTATATGCCCAGGTGCTCAAGGAGGACCGCGACATCGCGCTGGTCTCGAGCGACTATCGTTTGATGAACTTCAACACGTCGCTGCTCAAGACCAAGACGACCACCAACACGCAGGGCGTCCAGGCCTTTACGGCCAAGAAGGGCCGCTCGGTCACCACCGTCGGCACAACCGAGGAGATTCTTGGCGCCGGCGTCTCAGCCGAAAAGTTCACCGCACAGAGCCTCCCCTCTGCCGGTGCCCTCATGAAGGAAAACGACATGCCGAGCTTGTTTGACTAGAACGACGGCAGTCGAACTGGTCCAAGCCACAAACCAACGGGGCC
>FR878583.1:0-6707 GCA_000434535.1 Collinsella sp. CAG:166 | reverse complement strand
CGGAGCGCAGTAAATGCTGCGCTCCGGGCCCCATGCATTACGGCAGCATCATCCCTATAGACAAAATGCCGCATAAAGTGGAACAGACATAAGCCCATCATTCATTCCAAAGGGCTTAGTCGATAGCCTGATAAGGCGCACGCCCGGATGGGTCTTTTTAAGTGAGGACAGACTTCGAGATCTTGTGTTCTCCCCCGCCTTGACTTCAATCGCAGACAAGCATCCCTGCTTCTCTACTACAAAGTCGATTTCCGCACGATTATCTCGCGCCCAATAATGCAGTGGATAGCCCATGGCTGAAAGCTGTTGGGCAACGTAGTTTTCGGTAAGTGCACCCATGAATGTGCCGCCGATGCCGGCAAGAATATCGGCGCGTTGAGCACCGGCCTTGGAGACGAGCAACCCCGTATCCGCCTGATAGATTTTAAATGCAGAAGGGTTAACGAAGGCCTCTAACGGGCTTTCGATCTGCCCGACTAGGCTGCAGCGCGCCACCGTACCCGACAATACAAGCCAGTCGAGAGCATCTCCAAAGAGAGACGCATTGCCCCCCGCTCGCACTACCTTGTATTGAAATTTACGATTCTCTTTGGCAAGCTGCTGTGGAATGGAATCGAAGCACGCACGCGTCTTTGCGCTCAAGCGTTCATCAGCATATTTATTGGTGTCGGCGGAATATCCGTCGAGAATAATCCGATGCTTTTCGGCCACATCAATGATTGACTGATCATCGATGTACGTTTGGACCGCCTCGGGCATTCCGCCAACAACAAGATACTGTCGATAGAGCCCAAGCGCCTTTTCATGAAGGCTTGGCGCAAGAGGAGCCATTAACTCGAATGATGAGCGTATCTCGTCGAGCAGCTGATCGTGCCCCATCGCCCAGAGAAACTCCTCGAAATCGAGTGGAGTCATCTCAATCAAGTCGGTCTTTCCAACGGGGAACGAATACGACTGATGGTTAATGGCAACCCCAAGAAGCGACCCAGCAGCCGCAACGTAATACTCGGGAGCATCTTCGCAAAAGTATTTAAGGGAAGTGAGCGCTTCCTCGCATGCCTGGATCTCGTCAATGAACAGTAAGGTTTTGCCAGGCACGATACGCTGTCCCGTACGAGCCTCGATCGCGCGTACGATCGAATGAGGGTCGAGACCGCCCGAAAAATCCGCCCGCGCCGACCGGTCGTTCTCAAGATTAACGTAGACAACCGATTCGAAAAGATCCTGGGCGTACGTTCTGAGCAGATAGGTCTTGCCGCACTGACGTACGCCTTTGACCAGCAAAGGTTTTCTATCAGCCCTGTCTCGCCATTCCCTAAGGAGCTCGTCTGCCTTACGACGCATACGCAACCTTCCCTCATGAACTTCTGTTTGACAATATTTTAACGCGGATTAATTTGTTTTCAGTTATTTTTCTGCGTTAAAAAATTGTTCTCTACAGCACTTGAGGGAATACACCCCTATCTCTTGATAAGGATAGTAAGCATTTCCACCAATGCCGATTGCCATACGCTCCTCTTGTCCTTAGGCGAGCTTGCGGGCGAGCTCTCGCACCTCTTCCAACTTGGGCGAGGATGCCATGCTGTCGCGCTCGGTCATACCGCTGATGGTGACAATGCCCAGGTCCTCCCACTTGCAGTACGCGCAGGTCGACTTGTACATAGCGATCGCCGCATCATAGACGCCCTCGCTGTGGCTATCGAGCAAAAGGGCCGTCTTGGTGAACGGGAAGCCCGTGGCGCCGAAGGCGTACAGGCGGTCGATGGCGGCCTTCTCCTGCGCGGTGATATCGAACCAGTAGATAGGCGAGGCGAAGACGACCATATCTGCGTCTTTCAGCGACTCAATCACGTTGGCCATGTCATCCTTCTGCACGCAAGTGCCCTCGTGGGCGAAGCAATACTGACACCCCAGGCAACCAGCGATTTTCTTGCCGGCAACGCGGATGACCTCGACCGTATGGCCGGCCTCGCGCGCGGTCTCGGCAAACGCCTCGACCATGGTGTCGGTATTGGCGCCCTTACGCGGGCTACCACTCAATACAACGATATTCATAGGATTCCCTCTCCTTCATGCTGCAGGCGCGCAGCATGTTTTCTTGTAACCAAAACGAATGGAGTTAATCAATCGTCTCGTTTCAGCTACTCCCTCTCTTTAGAAGAATCGTTGCTGGAGACTTGGCATTAAATCAAGGCACGCCTTATTTCAGATACTCCTCAAAGAATGCCTTCAGCTTTCCAAACGGAATGATGTCCATCTGATCGTAAAGGTCGGTATGGCTGGCACCAGGGATAATGAGCAATTCCTTGTTGTCCCCGGTCAGCTTGCCGTACGCGGTTTCGCTGAAATAACGGGAGTGCGCCTTCTCGCCATGCACCAGCAGTACCGCAGAGCGAATTTCGCTGCTGTATTGCAAAATCGGCATATTCAGGAACGACAGCGAGGACGTCACATTCCAGCCACCGTTGGAGTTCAGGCTGCGGGGATGGTAGCCTCGCGGAGTTTTGTAGTAGGCGTAATAGTCCGCTAAAAACTGCGGCGCATCCTCCGGTAATGGATCGACCACGCCGCCCACCAGCGCATTGCTGCCGTTTTTATAGTCCTCGGTGCGCTGCGCGTTCAGCGCTTTCCGCTTTTCAAAGCGTGCCTGCTCGGAATCCTCGGCGTCAAAATAGCCGTTGGCGGTCACACGGGTCATGTCGTACATGGTCATAGCCGCGGTAGCTTTGATACGGGTGTCGATGGCCGCCGCATTGACTGCCATGCCGCCCCAACCGCAGATGCCGATGATGCCGATGCACCCTGAATCGACGTTTTCCTGTACCGAGAGGAAGTCCACCGCTGCGCAGAAGTCCTCGGTGTTGATGTCCGGAGATGCTACATAGCGAGGCGTGCCGCCGCTCTCGCCGGTATAGGACGGGTCAAAGGCAATTGCGAAAAATCCCAGCTCCGCCATTTTCTGCGCGTACAGACCGGAGGACTGCTCCTTCACCGCGCCAAACGGGCCGCTGACGGCGATGGCGGGCAGTTTGCCTTCCGCATTCTTAGGTACGTACACGTCGGCAGCCAGCGTGATGCCGTATCGGTTGCGGAAGGTTGCCTTGCTGTGCTCAACCTTGTCGCTTTTGGGGAACACCTTGTCCCATTCCTGCGTCAATTTCAACTGCTCCATGCCTAAGCCTCCTTGTCAGTCGCTCTAGGGTATTGCTCGTCGTCCACGGGCTCCAACCACTCGTTGGAGGTCTCCTCGCCCGGAACCTCTACCGCGAGATGGGAGAACCAGCTGTCGGGCGCCGCACCGTGCCAGTGCTTTACGCCCGCGGGAATATTTACTACATCGCCAGGGCACAGCTCTTGTGCCGGTTTGCCCCATTCCTGGTAAAACCCTCGACCAGCCACGCAGACGAGAATCTGTCCGCCACCGCTTTTGGCGTGATGGACGTGCCAGTTGTTGCGGCAGCCGGGCTCGAACGTCACGTTGTAGACGCCGACCTGCTCTGTGGAAAGGGGCGCGAGGTAGCTTTGTCCGATAAAGTACTTCGCAAATGCGTCGTTGGGGGCACCGATGGGAAAGGCCATCTCGTTTTGATGCTCAGCTCTTGCATCAGCGGCATCGTCATCTGCCCAGACCTCCTTCGCCATGCGAAAGGCCGCCCACGCCTTGGGCCAGCCCGCGTAAAACGCCGCGTGCGTAAGGATTTCCGCTATCTCCGTCCTGGTCACTCCATTGTTCTTTGCGGACATCAGATGATATTGGAACGAAGAGTCCGTCAGTCCCTGCGCCATCAGGGCCACCACCGTCACCACGCTGCGGTCTCGAAGGGAAAGCCCGTCTTCTCGGCTCCACACCTCGCCGAACAGCACATCGTCATTGAGCTGTGCAAATTTGGGGGCAAAATCCCCCAGGGCATCTCTGCCCGCCGTCTGCTTAATCGTCATGTTCGATTCCTCCTGTCGATGGTTTTGAGTGCAAAACTGCTTCCGTCCAGCTAAGCCGCGCCTAGACTCCTGTGCCCATTCGTCGCGCCTGCTCAAGAGCGGGATGCCCGCCGATTTCGCCCACGCCGTTCAAGCCGCCGGCGAATACCGTTCCGGCAAGCGTGCGCCTTTGGCGAAAATCCCTTGCGCTCCCGATTTGTATTGACGAAAATAAAGGTAATACCTAAACCTAACTTTAGGTCAAGGAGTTAATTCGAGATTTGTCCGGAGGGACCATGTACACAATCGGACAGGTGGCGGAGATGTTCGGTCTGCCCGTTTCCACGCTGCGTTATTACGATAAGCAGGGATTGTTCCCGGGGCTGGAGCGGACGTCCGGCATTCGCCGATTCGGCGATACGGAACTCGAGGCGCTTCGGGTCATCGAATGCTTAAAGAAGGCTGGAATGGAAATCAAGGACATCCGGCTGTTCATGGAATGGTGTGCGGAGGGCCCATCGACATATCCCAAGCGCAAGGCCATGTTCGAGGAGCGGAAGACCCACATGGAGTCGGAGATCGCGAAGATGAACCGCGCGCTGGACATGTTGAAGTTCAAATGCTGGTACTACGAGCAGGCGATTCAGGATGGCAACGAGGATAGAGTGAAGGCGCTGATCCCCGACGATTTGCCGGAAGAGATCAAAGATACCTACAATAACGCCCACGCTCAATAATGCCGCCCGATGCTCAAGGGGCTTTGGCAAGGAGTCGTTTTAGGCAGACATGCAAAAAGAGAGCCTCCGAACCAGAAGGTTCGGAGGCTGTTATTCCCGTTGTCCCCATAGGCATAAGCGCATCTGTTCGCGATTGCCTATCGATGCTCTGCCTCGAGCGCGGCAGACACCGCATCGAGGAACTCCCGCACATGGTCGGCGGGGTGCGGCGAATGAAGCAGCCCGTAAGACACGAGACAGTCCCAATCGGTAGGAACGGTTTTGAGCATGGGGCGGACGTTGGCCCACAACGGCAGCGTCGCAAGCGCGAGGTCCTCGTTCGCGCCGCGATTGAACACCTCCGCCCGATATTGCGGGAAGTCTACGAGCGCGATTTGAGGATGATGCAAGAGTATCTCGTCGCGCACGCGGTCGATTTCGGCGTTCCAGCCCCGGCGTATAAGCATAAGACTGTGATTGTGGAGGTCGTCGAATGTGACGATGTCGCGTTTGGCGAGTTCGTTGTCGACGGGAACGGCGCACCAGAGCGGCTCGCGCGAAAGCTCGAGGCCCAGGCACCCGCGCTCTTTAAGAAAGGCATCGTCGAAAATCCCCGCCACGATATCCATGTCTTGCCCGAGGTTCGCCAAACCGCGTGCCGCCGAGGGTGTGTTTTCAAACGTGACCACCTGAAGGCTCATGCCAGGGCAACGTTCCTTCACCTTCGGCCACAGCTTCGTGAGCGGCGTGCTGGGCGTCATGAGCGACACTCCCACGCGGATGATGCGCTTCTCTCCACGCTCGGCGACGCGGGCGCGTGCGATTGATTCTTGAGAGTACTGCACGATATGGCGGGCGTCGGCGAGCAGCGACCTGCCTGCTCGCGTAAGCGAAAGCCCCTGATGCGATCGGTGGAACAGCGTAAGGCCTAGCCGCGACTCCAGCAGGTTCATCTGCTTGATGACGGCCGTGGGCGTGATGAAGGACTCTTGTGCCGCCTTGGAGAAGCTGCCCGCCTCCGCCACGCGGATGAAAGTGTCAAGCTGTGGGTTGTACATCGATCCTCCTGTCACGCATTATGTGCCGTATATACCCCATGGTTATATCCATCATTCCAACGTGAACTTCTCGCACGTCAGCAAACGCCGTAGCATTGCATTCGAAAAGTCACCATTAAGGAGGAGACCATGGAGTATCTGAAGCTCAATAACGACGTAGAGATGCCCATCGAAGGTTTGGGCACCTTCCTCATGACCCCGGTCGAGGCCGAGGCGGCCGCAACCGCCGCGCTCGCGGCTGGCTACGAGCACATCGACACCGCCAACGCCTACATGAACGAGCGCGCCGTGGGCCGTGCCATCGCCAAGAGCGGCATCGCGCGCGACAAGATCTTCGTCTCCACCAAGCTCTGGCCGAGCGTCTACGACGCAGGCATGCCGGCGGTGGACGCCACGCTCCAGCGCCTGGGGCTCGACTACGTCGACATGCTCATCCTGCACCAGCCGGTAGGCGACTACCTGGCCGCGTGGCGCACGATGGAGGAGGCGTACCGCGCGGGCAAGGTGCGCGCCCTCGGCCTCTCCAACTTCCCGCAAGACAAGATCACCGAGGTCATCGAGGTCGCCGACATCAAGCCGCAGCTCGTGACCGTTGAGTGCCACCCCTACCACGCCCAGCGCGACCTGCGCGCCTACCTCGCGCCGTACGGCACGGTGATCGAGGCGTGGTACCCGCTCGGCCACGGCGACAAAGGTCTTCTGGATGAGCCCGTCTTCGTCGCTCTCGCCGAGAAGCACGGCAAGACCCCGGCCCAAGTGATCCTGCGCTGGCACGTGCAGATGGGCACCTCCATCATCCCCGGCTCCAAGAACCCCGCCCACATCGCCGACAACGCGAACATCTTCGACTTCTCCCTCACCGAAGACGAGATGGCCGAGATTGCCAAGCTCGACGGGACCATGACCTACTACACCGCCACTGAGGAAGCACTCGCGGGCTACCTGGCCATACGCCCCGATTTCGATGCGCAGGAGTAGCGCTCAGACGATAACGGGCCAACCAAGCCAACGAAGA
>FR878582.1:23903-37205 GCA_000434535.1 Collinsella sp. CAG:166 | reverse complement strand
GCGGTCGCCCTCGCGGACGTCCCCGCGCGGACGACGGAGTGGTTGACGATGACGGGCGGGCTAGCCATCGGCGCGCTCGCGCGCGTGGAGCTTCACCTCGTCGATTCGGCCGAGTCCGGCGCGGCTGAGCTCGCCGGCCTGCGCGAGGTAGTTCTTCCAGATGTCCGCGACGGGGACGTCGTCGAGCGAGGCGTAGGAGGCCTTGAGGACGTCGGCCGACATGAGGCCGGCCATGATGGCGGCGGTCATGGGGCGCGAGAGGACCGCGGCGATGCGGTCCTCGGTGACGTCGAGCTTGCGCTCGATATCGAGTGCGGCGACGTCCATCCGCGCGTCGACGACGCAGCGGATGAAGCCCGCGACCTCGTTGCCGTAGAGGTCGAGCTCCTCCGCGGCGAGCGCCGAGCACAGGAGCGACCGGATCACATCGCTGACGTTGGACTTGTCGAGCTCGGCCCGCGTCTTAAGGGCGGTATAGAGCCTTGAATCGAGCTTCACGCTGACTGTTTTAGTTCCGACCATAGGGCCTCCTTATAACAAAGAGGGGCCTCTCGGACCCCATGTAATGGTCGTTTTTAATTGATGTTGGTTGACGGGCATTCAGTTCGGTCGATAGTGACTCCGATATAGCTGAGCACGCTGTCGCGGTTGATTCGCCATAACTTGCCGCACTTCACGGCTTTGAACGTCCCGTTCTGGCAGAGGCGGTAGACAGAGCGATCGCTGATGCCGAGCAGGTACGCGACCGGCAGCGGATCGACGATATCCGGCATACTGCGGAAGTCGTCGACTCCGATACGCTTTTCTTTGAATTTCATTTCGGTCTCCTTTCTGGAATTTGCCGATTTCTCTTATTTCGCAGTCTGACACGCCGCTGCCGGCATTCGTCAAAGTACGGGCAGGGCGGACGCTATGGACAAAAAAGACGTTGAAGGGTCGAGGCAACAAGAAAAGGCCCGGTTAAAGCCGGGCCTCCGAGCCACTGTTGACTTCTTTGCTTGCGACGAAGCAAATCACTCTTTATATAAGCGTCCAAGAGTTCTCATAGCCGATGCGGTGGCTACTGGGTCGGCGCTGGCGTATCTGTCGAGTGTCATCGACGCCTTCGAGTGCCCCATGAGGCTTGCGAGAGTCCTCGGGTCGATTCCGTTGGAAACGGCGTACGTTGCAAAACTGTGCCTGAGGTCGTGGAAGGTGACGGTGTTCTTGTTCAAGACACCATGGAGCTTCAAGGCCTTTGCCAGGGCCCGCCAAGCGTCGTTGATCCTGGGCGGTTTCAAGAAGGAGCCGTCCGGAAAGCCGAGGACAAACAGTTCGTCGCTGAACTCAACGCCCAGATTCGCGCATTCGGACTTCATGTCGGCCTCGCGCTTCGCAAGGTCTTTCATAAGGTCTTTCGGGCAGTTGGGGATAGCGCGCCGGCTGCTAATGCTCTTGGGGCCCTTGATATAGAACTCGTTATCTGTGTGCCCAATCGCGGCCTCGACTCGGATCGTTGAGGATTTAAAGTCCACGTTTTTCCATTTCAGGGCGCAAAGCTCGCCGCGCCGCAATCCCGTGTAGAGCGCTATCTTGGCTGCAAGCATCGCTGGGATATCTATGGAGGCGTTCAGAGTGTTCAAGACCCTGGTTCGCTCTTTGGTTGTAAGCGAATTCGGTAGACCGTAGTTCGCGTCTTCGTTTTTGGGGACTTTTGCCCAAGAGGCCACGTTTTCGTCAATCCATTTCTTTCGCATTCCATATTTGAGCGAGCCTCGTAACAACCGTAGGGAATTGCAGGCGGTGGACCGTGCGTGGGTTGAGGCGATCGCCGTTATCCATTCCTGAACATCCTCTTCCGTAAGGTCTTCCAATGGGACATCACCGAGATACGGTTCGATATTCCGGCGGAGCATGCCGTGGTATCCGGTCGCCGTGGAGCGCGCGACGTCCGCGCACTCGATATCGATATAGCATGTCACGAGCTTTGAAACGGTGATACCAAGCCCCTTGGGTTTAGCTGCTTCTGCGGTGGCCTTCTCATTGAGAGATGCGCGGATGGATTCGGCCTCGAGCATGGCGGCATCGCGATGCTTATGGCTTCTGCCTTTATCGCGCCCTCGATGTTCCAAGAGCTGAGTCTTCTTATGCCAGATGCCGTTCTCCAAATAGGGGAACTGTGCGCGCCAGCGATCGTCCTTAAACTTATAAATAGACGAGGTGGTGTATCTTTCTTCCATTGTCCCTCCGTGTGCAATCGCGTGTGCAATGAGTGTGCAATTTGACTGTTTCGGAGACGTCTCAAGTGAGACTATAAGCGGAAAACGAAAGAAAAAGGCGAGGTTACGGTCGCTATAGTCGCAGATGGACGCTATTAACCAGAATGGAAAACGATGTAATCAGTGGGTTGCAGGTTCGATTCCTGTCACTGGCTCCATGAGAGTTTCGGGCTCTGTTCCCTTGTGGAGCAGAGCCCGTTTCTTATTTTGGTGAGTTATCGGGCTCGACGTCCGTCTCGTTCCCCAATTTGTCTCAATCTATAACACCAAGACGGCTTAATCGTTTCTAGCTGTTACAGATCGAGACGAAAGGTCGAGGATCGGTCCATTTATCTTGATCTGTAACAGATAGGAGAGGGATATCGGTCTAGGTGTTACAGATGGAGATGAAAGTCGCACGCCAATCCCCATGCTTGCGGTACCGTGCTGACCGAATAATTGACATCCCCGTAGGGTGTTTTGCGCATCCCGGTTTAGACTGATAGCCTAGGTGCCAAAGAAGCTCGACTGCGATGCGATAAACGGTACCGAGCATTTTGTTCCCAGACGCTGCATTCGAAGGGCGTTTTATGAACCTGAAGAGCTTTGATAACCAAAACGAGCTGCTTAAAGATGGTCTTATTGAAGCAATCAATAACGGTGACCGTATTTCGGTTGCCGCGGCACTGTTCTCGATTTATGGATATGGCGAGCTCAAGAAGCAGCTGGAGTCTTGTGATTCCTTTCGATTTATCTATACGGAGCCGACGTTCTTATCCGTCAAGGCCCAAAAGGAGCAGCGTGAATACTACATCCCGCGCATGGGCCGCGAGAGCAGCATCGGCGGCACGGACCTCGAGATCAAGCTCAAGAACGAACTCAGGCAGAAGGCCGTCGCTCGCGAATGTGCCGAGTGGATCAGGCAGAAGGCAGAGTTCCGCTCATACCGGGATGCCAATCGCGCGACCGGTGGTTATCTCGTCGTCGACGGTACCGAGCCTGCGGCGTTTCAGCCTATCGAGGGCCTGACGACGTCCGCTCTGGGTGCAACGCCCAGCAAGCAGCTCACCATGACTATGGGTATCCCGGGGGACATGGCGCGCCAGTACCTGTGCCAGTTCAATGCCGCCTGGGATTCGGGCGAGCTTGAGGACGTTACCCAAGCGGTAATCGACTCCATCTCCACCATGTATCGTGAGAACCCACCCGAGCTGGTCTACTACGCAGCGCTCTACCGTATCTTCAGTGAGTTCCTCGAGGACGTCTCGGTGGATGACCTCGCAAAAGAGGGGACCGGCTTCAAGGAGAGCAAAGTCTGGAACCTGCTCTACGATTTCCAGCAGGATGCGGCCCTAGCCATCATCAACAAACTCCAGACCTACAACGGCTGCATTCTCGCAGACAGCGTCGGCCTGGGCAAGACGTTCACTGCCCTCGCGGTTGTTAAGTACTATGAGCTGCTCAACCGCAACGTGCTCGTGCTCTGCCCCAAGCGCCTTTCCGACAACTGGCTCACATACAAAAAGAACTACGTCAACAACCCCATCGCCGCCGATCGCCTGCGCTACGACGTGCTCTACCACACCGATCTGTCCCGTGACAAGGGACTGACGGTCGAGGGCAACGACCTCGAGAAGTTCAACTGGGGTGCCTACGATCTCGTCGTCATCGACGAGTCCCATAACTTCCGCAACGGCGCGGACACCTCGTCCAAGGTCGAGGACGAGACGCAGGGAAATCGCTTTGAGAGGCTCCTCAACAAGGTTATCAAGGACGGAGTCGAGACGAAGGTTCTGATGCTTTCGGCAACTCCCGTCAACAACAGGTTCCGCGATCTGCACAACCAACTCAAGCTCGCCTATCAGGGCGACCCCGACGCATGGTCGAAAAAGCTCGGACTCGACAAGCCAGTCGATCAGGTATTCCGCGACGCGCAGGCGGCGTTTCGCGACTGGTCGGAGCTGCCCGCGGCCGATAGGACCACGACGGCGCTGACGGATCGGCTCGACTTCAACTTCTTCCAGATTCTTGATCGCGTTACCGTCGCGCGCTCGCGCAGACATGTGCAGCGCTACTACGATGTATCCGCGATCGGCCCGTTCCCCAAGAGGCTTAAGCCGGTATCGTTGCGGCCGAGTCTGGCCACCTCGGATGAGGCGGGCACCTACTCGCAGATAGCCGACACGCTCGCGTCGCTCACGCTCGCGGTCTATCTGCCCACGGTCTATCTCCATCCCAGCGCGGCGTCCAAGTACGCCGATGAGCATGGCCGCCCTCCCACCAGCGGTCGCGAGCAGGGGATGGTCAAGCTCATGTCCTCCATTCTGCTCAAGCGCCTGGAGAGCTCCGTCTACGCCTTTGAGATCACGCTGGGCAAGATTATCGAGGTCATTAGGCACAATCTAAAGGTTATTGAGGACTATCGCGCTGGCGCGTCCGGCGCGTCGGTCGAGGGCGTCGAGTCCTTTGAGTATGAGGAGGGGGACACCGACTTTACGGTCGGCACCAAGAGCAGGTTCTCGCTCGAGGACATGGACTGGATCAGCTGGGAGCGCGATATGCTCGAGGACCTCGAGGCGCTCGAGGGCATCCGCCAGCTCATCGCTCCCATCGATGCCGAGCACGATGCGAAACTGGCTGAGCTCAGGCGCGTTATCGCGGACAAGGTCGAGAACCCCATTAATCCGGGTAACAAGAAGCTGCTGATCTTTACGGCGTTCGCGGATACGGCGGACTACCTCTACGAGAACATCGGCGCCTACGTCGAGGGGCGCTATGGGCTCGAGGTGGCGGAGGTCGCCGGAGGATCACAGAGCGCCCGCTGCTCGGTCGAGGGCGTCCGCAACGACATGAATGAAGTCATCACCTGTTTCAGCCCTGTATCGAAGGACCGCGACGTCGCGTATCCGAGGCTCAAGGGCAAGGACATCGACGTGCTCATCGCGACCGACTGTATTTCCGAAGGCCAGAACCTGCAGGACTGCGACTGCGTCATCAACTACGACATCCACTGGAACCCGGTGCGCATCGTACAGCGCTTTGGCCGTGTCGACCGCATCGGTTCCAAGAACGCCTGCATCCAGCTCATCAACTTCTGGCCCGACGTGGAGCTCGACGAGTACATCAACCTCAAGGCGCGCGTGGAGAACAAGATGCATGCGTTGGTCATGGCGTCGACGGGCGACGACGACTATATCAACGAGGATGAGAAGGGAGACCTGGAATACCGTCGCCAGCAGCTCGAGCGCATGAAGGACGAGGTCGTCGACCTGGAGGACGCGCAGGGTGGCATCTCCATCACCGATCTCGGCCTCAACGACTTCCGTATGGACCTGGTCGAGTACCGGAAGGAGCATCCCGAAATCGAAAACGTCCCATACGGCATCGAGGCAGTCGCTGCCGGCGAAGAGCCGGGCACGATATTTGTACTGCGCAACGCGAACGGCAATATCGACCGACTCTCTGGCAACCCCATCCATCCCTTCTACCTGGTGTACGTTGGCGAGGACGGGTCGATCCTGCATGGCTATGCCGCGCCCAAGGACATCCTGGACGAGATGAGGCGAATCTGTCGAGGCGTCAAGGAGCCGGTCGAGGACCTGTGCCGCGCCTACAATGCCCAGACTAATGACGGGCGCGATATGACAGCTCAGGCGGACCTGCTGGTAAGCGCGATCGGTTCCATCGTCGAGGGCAAAAACGAATCCGATATCGATAGCTTCTTCAGTGGCGGGACGACCGGCTTTTTGGAGAACGACATCGAGGGCATCGACGACTTTGAACTCGTGTGCTTCCTGGTGGTGAAGAGGCCATGCTAGGACTCCCGGCCACGACCGAGGTGGACAGGCGCCTGCCCAAAGAGGCCTTCTACCGCCATATGGAGGTCGACGCCGCCACGCGTCGCGACCTTACGGGCGGCGTGGCGGCAATTACCGTCGCGAACTCCATCAAACCGGTGACGACAAACATCGCGGACGGCAAGACGGTGCACGAGATCCTCGTGTTAAGGATCGATCCCAAGGGCGAGCGGGTGCCCGAGCGCGCCGTGCGCTTGGTGAGCAGGGCGACGCCCAACAAGGCCGTGATTGTCGACGGCGGGTCCGGCGATATCGCGATTTGCGAGGAGGGCCGTCTGCTGGGAGCGCGAGACGTCGAGCGTCTTGCCTTGAATGGCTTCGACCTTGATATGGTGTGGGATTCCATGCTTGCCCAGGTCGCGCTTGGAGAATTCGATGGTCATAACGTATGGGCGAGAATCGATCGCCGTGAGAAAATAGACGGGCTGCGCGCGGAGGTCTCCGCGCTCGATATCAAGGCCCGCAAGGAACGTCAGATTGTTCGAAAGAACGAGCTGTTTGCACAGATGAAAAAGAAGCAAGCCGAGCTTAGGCGGCTTGAGGAGGAGTAGCAATGATGGAGAAGATCAGCCGGGAGACTTCCGATCTCACGCAAGAGAACATCGCCAAGATCGCCGCGCTCTTCCCCGACGTGGTGACCGAGGCGACGGACGCCGACGGCAACGTCAGACTCGCCATCGACTTCGACGCCCTTCGCGATGACCTCTCCAGCGAAGTCGTGGACGGTCCGCGTGAGCGCTACCAGTTCACCTGGCCCGGCAAGCGCGAGGCCAAGCTCGAGGCACGCCGCCCCATCAAAAGGACCATGCGTCCCTGCCCCGAGAAGTCCAAGGACTGGGATACGACCGAGAACCTCTACATCGAGGGCGATAACCTCGAGGCGCTCAAAATCATGCGTGAAACCTACGCCGGCAAAATTAAGCTTATTTACATCGATCCACCCTACAACACGGGTAACGACTTCATCTATGATGACGATTTCTCTAAGACCAAAGCCGAATACGATGCCGAGAGCGGTGATTTTGATGAGGAGGGCGGACGCTTGGTCTCGAATCCCGAGTCAAACGGTCGCTTCCATTCCGACTGGTGCTCGATGATGTATCCCAGGCTGCTGCTGGCAAGAGACTTGCTTTCCGATGATGGTTCGATTTTGATCAGCATAGACGCTAACGAGGTGAAGAACCTTCGAGCAATATGTGACGAGGTGTTTGGGGCGTACTGCTTTAAGAACTGTATCGCAGTTCGTAGAGGCATTAAAAACGTGCAGGCACAATTTGACGATATTGCATCATTGTCGCAAGGACATGAGTACATGCTTCTATATTCCAAAAAAGGTGACACCCGGTTTTCGAAACTAATGATGTCTCATGGCGGAAAACCTGGAAAATGGGATACTTTTTGGCGTGGAACAGACCGTCCGACAATGCGTTATGAGCTGTTCGGAGAAACTCCGGCCAAAGGCCAATGGCGCTGGGAGCGCGGTCGAGCGTACGAGGCGGCGGTTAATTACAAAAGCTATCTTTCTAAATGTGCTAGCGGTATAACGCTGGATGAGTACTACTTGGACCATCTAACAGCGACGAACGAAAAACTCAACTTTGTTAGAAAAAATGATGAGGGAACCGTTCAATACTATGTTCCGCCATCGACGGGAAAGCTTCTAAGCGACAATTGGATGGATTTGACTCTTAGCGGGAGCGAAACGGGGGTATTTGATACCGAAAAGAGCGTTGCGATTATCGAGCGGTCGGTTTCTTGGTTGACAGATGCCGACTCGATTGTTCTGGATTTTTTCTCCGGATCGGCGACGACTGCCCATGCAGTTATGTGTTGCAATGAAAAGGACGCGGGGAGACGTCGATTCATAATGGTTCAGCTTTCCGAGGAATGCGATGCCAGTTCGGCGGCTCGACGCGAAGGCTTTTCTAATATCTGTGAAATCGGCGAAGAGCGCATCCGCCACGCAGGTGAGACAATTAAGGGTGAAATCGACAAGGACAATAAGCAGATCGAGCTCGGCACTGAGCCCAAACCCATGCCCGATATCGGCTTCCGCGTGTTACGCGTAGACGACTCGTGTCTCAAAGATGAGTATGCCGCGCCGGATCAGTACGACCAGGCCCAACTCGACCTCTTCTCCGACAACGCCGCCGAAGGCGCTGCGCCGCTTGACCTACTCTTTCAGGTTCTTCCTGCATTTCGCATTGAGTACTCCGCAAAGATTGTGGAGCGCGAACTCGGCGGCAAGGCGTGCTTCGACGTCAACGACGGCCAGCTTATCGCTTGCTTCGACGAGGACATCGATACCGCGGCATTGGAGGCCATCGCCAAGGAACGCCCGCTCTACGCCGTCTTCCGCGACGCATGCTTCTCCAACGATGCCGCCGTGGCAAACCTCGAGGAGCTCTTCAAAACCTTCAGTCCCGACACCATCCGTAAGGTGATCTAGGAGATCCGGATGCAGTTCAAGTTCAAAATTCAGCCTTATCAGACTGAGGCTGCGCGCGCGGTGACCGATGTCTTTGCCGGTCAGCCCAATTCTGGTGCCTCGCTCTATCTGCGTGATCTTGGCCGTACGGTGGGCGGTGACGGCACCGCGGCGCTGCCGGGCTTTGAGACGCAGGTCCAGGCGTCCGAGGGCTATGCGAATGCCCCGATTGCCCTTGGATCCGCTACGCTGCTCGAGAACATTCATAAGGTGCAGCGCCGTAATCTAATCGTTGAATCTTTGTCGCTTGCCACTGGCCCCGCCCCGGTAAACCTTGACGTGGAGATGGAGACGGGTACGGGCAAGACTTACGTCTACACCAAGACCATGCTCGAGCTCAACCGCCTCTACGGCTGGACTAAGTTCATCATCGTGGTGCCGTCCGTTGCCATCCGCGAGGGCGTCTACAAGTCGCTCAAAAATACCGAGCAGCACTTTTTTGAGCAGTACGGCAAGGCCATTCGCTACTTTGTCTACAACAGCGCCCGCTTGGGCGACATAGACCGGTTCTCGGCGAGTTCCGACATCAACGTCATGGTCATCAATATGCAGGCGTTCAATGCGTCCATGAAGGAGGGCGGGCGCTCCAAGGAGGCCCGCATCATGTACTCTGAGCGCGACGAGTTCGCGAGCCGTCGCCCCATCGACGTGATCGCCGCTAACAACCCCATCGTCATCCTAGACGAGCCGCAGAAGATGGGCGGCAAGGCCACCCAGGCGGGCATCGCCCGTTTCCGTCCCATCGCGTGCCTCAACTATTCGGCCACACATCGCGATCGCCACGATGCAGTTTACGTGCTGGACGCGCTCGATGCATTCAACCAGCGCCTGGTCAAGCGCATCGAGGTCAAGGGCTTCGAGCTCAAGAACATGCGCGGAACCGACGGCTACCTGTATCTCCAGGACATCAAGATCTCCAAGAACAGGCCACCCCAGGCGGTCATCGAGTTCAAGAAGCTCAACGCTTCGGGCTCTATCTCCAAACGCGCTCAGCGCTTCTTCGAGCAGGACGACATCTATCCCGCGTCCGGCGAGCTCGAGGCGTACCGCGACGGATTCATCGTGTCCGAGATCGTCCCGGACAGCGACGCCCAGCTAGGCTACGTCAAGTTCCTCAACGGCATCGAGCTTTGCCGTGGCGACGTCTACGGCGACTCCTCCGGTCGCGATATGCGCCGCGTACAGATCCGTGAGACCATCAAGAGCCATCTGGAGAAGGAGGAGGCGCTGTTCGCGCGCGGTATCAAGTGCCTGTCGCTCTTCTTTATCGACGAGGTCGCCAAGTACCGCGTCTACGATGACGACGGCGAGGAGGGCCTGGGCGAGTACGGTCGAATCTTTGAGGAAGAATATGCGCGCGCCATCGACGAGTACGGTCGCGGGCAGCAGAACCTCGACGCCTCACTCGATGCGGGCCTTGGGGAGGTGCGCCGCCGCTATCTGGAATGGCTGCGCGGCATCGACGTCCATACAACGCATAAGGGATACTTCTCCATCGACAAGAAGGGGCATTCGGTCAACTCAAAGCTCAAGCGCGGCAGCGATGAGTCCGACGACGAGAGCGCCTACGACCTCATCCTCAAGGACAAAGAGCGCCTGCTGTCGTTCGACGAGCCCACGCGCTTCATCTTCAGCCACTCCGCCCTGCGCGAGGGCTGGGACAACCCCAACGTGTTCCAGATCTGCACGCTCAAGCACTCCGACTCCGAGACCGGCAAGCGCCAGGAGGTGGGCCGCGGCCTGCGCCTGTGCGTGAACCGGGACGGCGAGCGTCAGGACCTGGAGGCGCTGGGCGAGCAGGAGGTGCAGCGCGTCAACACGCTCACCGTCATCGCCAGCGAGAGCTACAGCGATTTCACGAAGGCCCTGCAGGAGGACACCAAGAGCGCGCTTCGCGAGCGCCCCAAGGCCGTTACGGAGGAGTTCCTCAAGGGCTTTGTCGTCCAGGCGGACGAGGAAAAGACCTATGCGCTCACGCAGGAAGATGCACACGATGTCTACTTCGCGCTCGTGCAGCACGGTCTCATCGATCGCGAGGGCGTGCCTACGCAGAAGTTCAAGGAATCGGGCCTCACGTCCGTTACCGACGATGACCTGCCCGAGCACCTCTATGCCTATCGCAAGGATATCGAGGCGTTGGTGAAGAGCGTTTACGACGAGCATGCGCTCGACGACTACATCCGCAACGGCAACGAGCCCAAGGTTCGCGAGAACCCGCTCAACGCCAACTTCGCGCGCGCCGAGTTCCAGGAACTTTGGAACAAGATTAACTCCAAGCACTCCTACACCGTCGATTTCGACGACGACGAGCTTCGGGCTAAGGCGATCGACCGCATTAACCGCGAGCTGTTTGTTGCAAAGGCGTCTTACGTCATGACGACCGCCGCGCAACGTTCGACCCAGACGCGGGAGAACCTTGAACGCGGCGAGTCGTTCGGCGATGCCACGAGGCGCGACTACGAGGTGGGCGAGGATGTCTCGGGCGTTACGTACGACCTGCTGGGCGAAGTCGCGACCGCCGCGCGCATCACGCGTAGGAGCGCGGCGGTGATCCTCAAGGGCATAGCCCCCGTCAAGTTCCGCATGTTCCGCGATAACCCCGAGGAGTTTATCGCCAAGGTCTCCCGTTGCATCTTGGCCGAGAAGGCGACGATGGTGGTGGATCACATCACGTACCATAAGCTCGACGAACGGTACGATTCCACCATCTTTGCTGAGCGCATGCCCGAGAATGTCGGCCGGGCGCTGGAGACGAGCCGCTGCATCCAGGACTACGTGTTTTGGGATTCCGAGGGCGAGCGCGATTTCGCACGAGACCTCGATTCCGCTGAGGGCAAGGTCGCGGTTTACGCCAAGCTGCCGCGTTCTTTCAAGATTCCGACGCCAGTGGGCAACTACGCGCCCGACTGGGCCATCGCCTTCGAGAAGGGGAGCGTGCGCCACGTGTTCTTCGTTGCGGAGACCAAGGGCAGTATGGACAGTCTCACGCTGCGCGATATCGAGCGCGGCAAAATCGCCTGCGCCCGTAAGCTCTTCAACGAATTTTCGGACGAGGATGTGCGCTATGACGTGGTGCACAGCTACGAGGACCTGCTGACCGTGATTCAGGGAACGGAGTAGTCCCAGATTCAAGTTGCTTTCTGATTGGGGCATTGAGATGCCGACAGTTATCGATATCGATCAGTTTCCGTCGACGGGGGAGCGCCGCCACGTGGTGGCGTGGCTCGACTCTCCTATGCCGCATTACGGGAAGCTTGTCTTGGTGGGCAATTGGGTCCTCGAGACCGAGTGTATCCATATTCGTTTTTCTGACCCGGCTGATATCTTGAAGCGTCCCTTTATCGGTCTCGGCTGGGACGGGGTCGATATTACTCCTGATGAACTTTTTGCCGAGGATGTTGTCCCCGTTCCCATCGCGAGACCGAGTGGGCGACATGACATTTCGAGCCTCTTCGGCATGCTCGAGCCTCAGATCGAAAGCATTCTCGGTAGAGGGCGATACGAGGATGAAGATGGAGAGTGGGACGACGTGTTTTCCCGGATTGTCCGCTCGATGACACCGGCTCGGGCAAAAATCTGGCGGGCCGAATCTGAGATGTGGTTGAATACGCGCTTTGGTTATCGTCTCAGCGAAGAGGATTTCGAGGCCATTTTCGAGATTCGCGGGCTGAAGCCAAATGAATGGACCGGTAAGTTTGTTGAAGATCTATTGCCCGTTAAATCAAAATGGTACCGCTGGTGAATCTTATCGCTCGGGAATTTGTTTGCCTGTGCAGCGGCCTGCCAGTCGTCGATTCGAGGCTCAAGTTCGGTATGTTCAAGGCTCGGGCCTGTTTCTTTTAAGTCGATGCGCCTTCGGACTAGTTGTCCATCCCGTCTTTGGTTCATCTACATCTGTAACACCAAGACGACCAATTCGCTCCCACCTGTTACGGATCGAGATGAAAGATTGGGCCCTGCCCATTTGTCTCAATCTGCAACAGGTAGAAGCAGAATACTGGCGTAGATGTTACAGATTGAGATATAGAGTCGGGCTAGCTGAGAAATGTCTCGATCTGTAACACGAAGGGGAGGAAAACCGTTCTTACTGTTACAGAATGAGACGCAAGCGGGGGTCTCTGCGTAATATCTCAATCTGTAACAGATAGGGGAGAAAATGTTCTCCAGATGTTACAGATCGAGACAAAGGCCGGACCGGCCTCAATCATCCACGCTCGGTCAAGTCAGGGAAGTCCGATCTCGACCTATATATAGGTGCAAATGAGGCGTTATCGAAGTAATATTCTGCAGGCTCACTCCACTACGCAAAAGTGTTCCCTCGGGAAATGTCACCGCTATATGCAAATTCACCGTCCTTCATATCCAAACTCAGCAAAACCGCAGGTCAAAAGCATATAGATACGCCCGGCCCCGTGTATTTAGAGGTTTTCGTTGACAGCCCCCAAGGTTGCATCGTATTATCTTTTTCGTTCGCGGGGGCGGCGGTCCAAAAGACCAAAGGACCTGTGGATACTTGAACGATTGGGAGTTTGCCCGAGTGGTTAATGGGGACGGGCTGTAAACCCGTTGGCTCTGCCTACATAGGTTCGAATCCTATAGCTCCCACCCGTCAAGTGCCTGTATAGCTCAGTCGGTAGAGCACTTCGTTGGTAACGAAGAGGTCACCAGTTCAAGTCTGGTTGCAGGCTCCATCCGGCGGTGTAGCTCAGTTGGTTAGAGC
>FR878582.1:0-23879 GCA_000434535.1 Collinsella sp. CAG:166 | reverse complement strand
GAGCACACGGTTCATACCCGTGGCGTCACTGGTTCGAATCCAGTCACCGCTACCATAGGTAACACGGTGGCTTCTCAATAGTATGTTGAGAGGCCACTATGGTATAAAGGCAAAGTCCCGTCCGGGGACGACCTGTTTAGAGGAGGGCTTTATGGCCAAAGAGAAGTTTGAGCGCACTAAGCCGCATGTTAACATCGGCACCATTGGTCACGTCGACCACGGCAAGACCACGCTGACCGCTGCCATCACCAAGGTTCTCTCCGAGACCGAGGGCTGCAAGGCTGACTTCACTGCGTTCGAGAACATCGACAAGGCTCCCGAGGAGCGCGAGCGCGGCATCACGATCTCCGTCTCCCACGTTGAGTACGAGACCGCTGCCCGTCACTACGCTCACGTTGACTGCCCGGGCCACGCTGACTACGTCAAGAACATGATCTCCGGCGCTGCTCAGATGGACGGCGCTATCCTGGTCATCGCTGCTACCGACGGCCCCATGGCTCAGACCCGCGAGCACATCCTGCTCGCCCGTCAGGTCGGCGTTCCCTACATCGTCGTCTTCCTGAACAAGTGCGACATGGTCGACGATGAAGAGCTCATCGACCTCGTCGAGATGGAGACCCGTGAGCTCCTCTCCGAGTACGATTTCCCCGGCGACGACATCCCCGTCATCCGTGGCTCCGCTCTGGGCGCTCTCGAGGGCGACGCCAAGTGGATGGACGCCATTCGCGAGCTCATGAAGGCCGTCGACGAGTACATCCCGACGCCTGCTCGTAACAACGACCTCCCGTTCCTGATGGCCGTTGAGGACGTTATGACCATCTCCGGCCGTGGTACCGTTGCTACTGGCCGTGTCGAGCGCGGTGAGCTCAAGCTCAACGAGCCCGTCGAGATCGTCGGCATCAAGGATACCCAGAACACCGTCGTTACCGGTATCGAGATGTTCCGTAAGTCCATGGACTTCTGCGAGGCTGGCGACAACGTCGGTCTGCTGCTCCGCGGCATCAAGCGTGAGGACATCGAGCGCGGCCAGGTTCTCTGCAAGCCCGGTTCGGTTACCCCGCACACCAAGTTCACCGGCGAGATCTACGTTCTGACCAAGGAGGAGGGCGGCCGTCACACCCCGTTCTTCGATGGTTATCGTCCTCAGTTCTACTTCCGTACCACCGACGTTACCGGTACGGTCAAGCTCCCCGAGGGCACCGAGATGGCTATGCCTGGTGACCACATCACCATCGAGGGCGACCTCATCCACCCGATCGCCATGGAGGAGGGCCTGCGCTTCGCTATCCGCGAGGGTGGCCACACCGTCGGTTCGGGCATCGTCTCCACGATCATTGAGTAAATTAGCTCTTTGATATAGCTGACTTAGAGAACCCGGCACTTATATGGGTGCCGGGTTCTTTTCTGCAATGGATATTGAGCCGTTGCTGGTGTCGAGAGGATCGATAATGGTCCTGGATGCACCGTCGATTAGCTCTCGATGGCTTCATTGATGTGTTCCAAATATGAATGGATCCACCGAGAACCAATTGACTCGAGGTTTTCATTGACAGCACTTACGTGGAGCTGATAAAGTAACAACTCGTGCCCGTACGGGGCGGAAATGAAAGGTTCAGGATACATGCGTACTCTAGTTACTCTTGCGTGCACTGAGTGCAAGCGCCGCAACTATACGACCACCAAGAACAAGTCGACCATGCCTGATCGTATGGAGATCAAGAAGTATTGCCCCTGGTGCCGTCACCACACGCTGCACAAAGAGACTCGCTAGTCTCTAGTCACATACGCCAGTAGTTCAATTGGTAGAGCATCGGTCTCCAAAACCGAGTGTTGAGGGTTCGAGTCCTTCCTGGCGTGCCAGTCATTATTCCGTAAGCTCCCACTTGGGGGCTTACGGTTTACTCATGTATAAGCGCATTGCGCGGAGGTAACCCAAATGGCCAACAAGAAGAACAAGAAGAAGGCTCAGCAGCCGGCACCTGCCAACAGCGCTGCCGCCAACTCCAAGGTTGAGGCCAAGAAGGCCGTTGCCAAGAAGAACGAGAAGGCTGCGAAGTCCAAGAAGAACGAGAAGCCTGGTTTCTTCGCCCGCACCAAGAAGTATTTCGCTTCGGTCAAGTCCGAGATGAAGCGTGTCACGTGGCCCGATAAGAAGGAGCTCGTGAACTACTCGGTCGTCGTTTGCGCTTCTCTGGTCGTCGTCGGCGTCGTCATCGCTCTGCTCGATGCTGGCTTTGGCGAGGCTCTTGCTCTGTTCTCTGGATTGAGGGGCTAAACCATGTCTAAGCGTTGGTACGTCGTTCACACTTACTCCGGATACGAGAACCGCGTAAAGTCCGATCTCGAGCATCGTATCGAGACCATGGGCATGCAGGACCGTATCTTTGATATCGAGATTCCTATGGAGCGCGTCACCGAGATCAAAGAGGGTGGCAAGCGCGAGACCAAGGATTCCAAGATCTTCCCTGGTTATGTCCTGGTCCGCATGGAGATGGATGACGATGCTTGGACGTGTGTTCGCAACACGCCCGGCGTCACCGGTTTCCTAGGCGGCAACGGCAAGCCCGCTCCGCTTTCCCGTGACGAGTACAACAAGATGACTCGTCGTCCCGGTAAGGGCGATTCGCCCAAGCGCACCTCGGTTGATATTCAGGTCGGCACGTCCGTCCGCGTCACCGATGGCCCGCTTACCGACTTTGATGGCAAGGTCTCCGAGGTTAACACCGAGGCAGGCAAGCTTAAGGTCACCCTGATGATCTTTGGCCGCGAGACGCCGGTTGAGCTCGACTTTAACCAGGTCGCTGTCATCGCTTAAGTTTTCGTCCGTTCGCGCGAGCGTGCTTCTTCTGTGACTGCTCATCTCAGGAGTGCTTCTAACACGTGCGTGCTTACGATATAGCAAGTACTTCACACTCGTGATTCGAAAGGAATGACCATGGCTGAGAAGAAGGTTGCCAACGTCATTAAGCTCCAGATTCCTGCTGGTGCAGCTAACCCCGCTCCTCCCGTCGGCCCCGCCCTGGGCGCTGCTGGCGTGAACATCATGCAGTTCTGCCAGGCCTTTAACGCCGAGACACAGGACAAGAAGGGCGACATCATCCCCGTTGAGATCTCTGTCTACGAGGATAAGTCCTTCTCCTTCATCACCAAGACCCCGCCGGCGGCTCACCTCATCAAGAAGGAGCTGAACCTCAAGTCTGGTTCCGCTAAGCCCCAGGCCGACAAGGTTGGTCAGCTCTCCCAGGAGCAGCTCACCAAGATCGCCGAGATCAAGATGCCGGACCTCAATGCCAACGACATTGACGCCGCCAAGAAGATCATCGCCGGTACCGCCCGTTCCATGGGCGTCACCATCGCTGAGTAGCGATTTCTTATGGTAACGACGGGTGCTCCGACCGGGGCGCCCGTTAAATGTGTGCAATAGGGCACACGATACGATGTGGGAGGGCTCACGCCCGTTTAACCACAGGAGGTAATGCACATGGCTAAGCATGGTAAGAGCTATAACGCCGCTGCCGAGAAGATCGACCGCGCCACGCTCTACACCCCCCTTCAGGCTGCCAAGCTCATCAAGGAGCTCGACACCGCCAAGTTCGACGAGACCGTCGAGGCCCACTTCCGTCTGGGCATCGATACTCGTAAGGCTGACCAGAACATCCGTGGTTCCATCTCCCTGCCCCACGGCACCGGCAAGACCGTTCGTGTTGCCGTCTTCGCCGAGGGCGAGAAGGCCCGCGAGGCCGAGGCTGCCGGCGCCGACATCATCGGTTCCGACGAGCTCGTCGCCCAGATCCAGAAGGGCGAGATCAACTTCGACGCCGCTATCGCTACGCCGAACATGATGGCCAAGGTTGGCCGCATCGGTAAGATCCTTGGTCCCCGTGGCCTCATGCCGAACCCCAAGCTCGGCACCGTGACCATGGACGTCGCCAAGATGGTCTCTGAGCTCAAGGCTGGCCGCGTTGAGTACCGCGCCGACCGCTACGGCATCTGCCACGTGCCCCTGGGCAAGAAGTCCTTCTCTGAGCAGCAGCTCGTCGAGAACTACGCTGCCCTGTACACCGAGATCCTGCGCGTCAAGCCCTCTTCTGCTAAGGGCAAGTACGTCAAGTCCATCTCCGTGTCTTCCACCATGGGCCCTGGCGTCAAGGTCGATCCCGCTGTCCAGCGTGACTTCCTGGCTGAGTAACTGCTAGTTACTGCCTGAGCAAAGCAAGCATTGCTAAAGAAACCCGGTTCTGCCCCGTGCAGGACCGGGTTTCTTGCTATCTCGGGTAAAACCACCACAAAGGCGCCTGGCCCCTTTGTGGTGGAAATGACGTTTGCCCAGATAAAACATGCCAAAATAAACCTGTCCCTTTTTGGCATGTTATGGCAACGCAGCGAGCCGGTTCCAAGTGCCCCAGGTCGCCCCGAAAGAGGAGCGACGCGTACTTTGGTACGCGAGCGACGTTTTGAGGGGCGAGATGGGGTGCTTGGGGCCGGCGCAGCGTCAAGCCTTAAAGGTGGTTACCAGGGGGTTCTGGCTGTTGAGGACTCGATAGCATCGTGGCGTTTGAGCTCGCGGCGCATGGTTTGCGAGTTGAGCCAGGCTGCCTGCCAGCCACGGATGGGGTAGCGCGTCTGGTCGAGCTCAAACTGCGTATAGCCGCAGGCGTTGATGATCGTCGTTCCACACACATGCTGCCGCTCGCGCTGAAAATCGTAGCCGTAGCTTTGGTGTACATGCCCGTGCACCATGTAGTCGGGATTCCAGGATTCGAGTGCTGTGTTAAAGCACTCGAACCCTCGATGCGGCAGATCGTCCAGATCACCCATACCGGCGGCGGGTGCATGGGTAAGCAGAATGTCGCACCCGCCGACCATCCTAACCTTACGCGACAGCTTACGCATGCGCTTGGACATCTCGCGTTCGGTGTACATGTTGGCGCCGTCGCGATAACGCATGGACCCGCCAAGGCCCGCAATGCGAATCCCTCGGTACGTGTACACGCTGTCCTCTACGCAGATACATCCACCCGGTGCATGACGTGCGTAGCGGTCATCGTGATTGCCGCGCACGTAGATGAGCGGTTTGTTGATGACCGTAACCAAAAACTCAAGATAGTCCGGGTCCAGATCGCCGGCGGACAAAATCAGGTCGACTCCCTCAAAGCGTTCCTTGCGAAAGCACTCCCAAAGGCATCGTTCTTCGGTATCGGCTATGGCAAGGATTTTCATAGGGCAGGGACTTTCGGCTCATCGTCGAGTTGCGGAATGGTGCCCACCACGTTGTCGGCCAGCCAGTCCATCTCAACGATTTGCGTGCTCGGCAGTGGGGGAAAGCCCTCGATCTGCACCACGCCGTCTTGGCTGTGGAGTTCGCCGCCAAATGGATTGATGGAGCCCTCGACGATGCCATTGCGGAGGAGTTGAACAAGCTTGCGCGTCTGATAGGGCAGGCCCGGAGCGTAGCGAATGTCGATAACGCCCGAGCTCATGCCGTACCAGTAGTTGACGGCGCGAACCTGGCTGGCGTCACTGGTCTCATCCCAGGTGCCATGCAGTAGACTTCGCACGATAAGCTCGTAGTATCGGCCCCAGTTCCATACCGGCATGGCAATGCCGGTAACCTTGCCATCGACCAGGCGGTGAAGTCCGTAGGCCGTGGGGTCTTCGAGCGACTTTGACATGTCGGCGCCGGTCATGACGCTTACACCTTCGCGGCACATGGCCTCGGTAAGGCCTCCGGCGGGCACATCGCCCCAAGTCAGGATAATTTGCGCACGGGGGTCGAGCAGCGAGGCGCCAATCGCAAAGGCGTTGATCTCGCTGAGCGCGCCCGAGGCGAAGACCGACGCGTGGTAGCCGATGCGGTGGTTGTCCGCCATGCTGGCGGCAAGGGCGCCCAGGAGGAACTTGGCCTCGTACATCTTGCCAAAGTACGAACGGACACTTTGATGGGGAAGGCCGATAGAGCAGTTGAGGAACCGAACCTGGGGATACTCAACGGCAGCCCTGAGCGTGTATTCCATCAGGCGGTGCGAGGTCGAGAAGATGACGTTTGCTCCATGTTTGACAGCCGTTTCCACGGCGGCGTAGAACACGTCCGGATCGTGACAGTCCTCGAACGCCTCGGTGTGCACGATACCGTCAAAGTGCTCATCGAGATACTGACGCCCTTGGTCGTGCAGGCTGTCCCAGCTCGACGTCGCACAGGGGAACTCATGGATAAAGGCGATGCGCAGGGGGTTGGCCGCCGAATAGACGGTCTTGCCCATAAAGAAGCTGAGCACGCCGGAGGTGGACTTGGCGGGCGACTCCTCCTCATCGACGCTCGGTGCTTCGACAAGATCTACCTTGTCCTCGTTATTTTTGCCGGCAATGACCAGCTCGCGCCAGATCTTGCACAGGCGGTTTACGACGATATCCGTCGGTGTATCCAGCAGGCGGTCCTGGTTGTACACATTGAGGTAGACGAGCATGGCGTCGGCGGGCGTAATGTCCAGGTGGTCGCCGCCCGCGCGAAGGTAGGCGCGCTTAAAGAGTAAGAAGGTGTGGCGCAGGTAGTCGACCTTTTTCTGCGGCCATTTTTCGATAAGGTCCTGACCGAGCATCTTGGCGAGCGTCTCGTAGCTTCCCTCGCGTGAGAACTCGATCTCGTATAGGGGGCAGACGCGCCAAAACGCGCAGAACTCACCGTACAGGCGGCTTTCGACGGAATCCCATGTGCCGGGGTAGAGACGGGTGACCTTGGCCGAAACCGTTGGAGCGTCCAGGAATTTGAGGACACTGACGCGTTTGTTGCCTTCCTGGACATAGAACCGATGCATGAACTCGGTGACGATGATGGGGTCGCGATAGCCCTCGGTTACCTGGATGTCGTAGAGGTTGGACCACTTGCGGGCGAACTCGGTGTTAAACGGCAGCAGGGGCATAAAGTTGCATGAAAAGGCGGACTGACGGCCCTTGGTGACCGTGCCGACGACCATTTCGAGCGGAATATCCCGCAGGCCGACGCTCACTCGCTGACCTAAGGGGAGCTGAGCAACCAAGCTATCGAGGTCCGTAAGGTATGGATGCTCGCTTTGGCTAATGGCGCGACGGCGTCCCTGCTCGCCGCGCTTGCGTGCTTGACGATAGGCCTCTTCCATGGTGTCTACTCCCTTAGTCGTTTAAACAACGATATGAACCATGGTACCACGAATGAAAACCACTACAAAGATGCCTGTCCCCTTTGCGGTGGTTTAGGCGATGATGGGGGCGATGGCGCGGATGCAGGCGTCGGCTGCCGTGAAAGTAGTGCTGTCGTCGCTGACGATAAAGATGATCTTTCCTTTGATGCCAAAGTCGCCGATTTCGCTAAAGAGTACGTAGGGCTCCTTGTCAAAGCCCGAGATGGGCGAGACGGCCGTTTTGGTTGCGCTCGTGAGCTCGTCTGCCAGCACGTCAAGGGAGGCCCACTTAGACGTGTCCTTTACGGCAACGGGCACGGCCACGCGCCCAAAGGGCATCAAATGCACGAGCGTGTTCTTGGAGATGTTGGAATTGGGCACAATGATGGTCTGTCCACAGGCATCCTCAATCGTTGTATGGCGCCAAGTGATGTCTTGGACCACGCCGGATACGCCGCCGACCTCGATATTGTCGCCGGGTTTGATGATGCCCATAAACGTCACCTGCATGCCGCCGATAAGGTTTGACAGCGTGTCCTGAAAGCCGAGCGAGATGGCGATGCCGCCGACGCCAAGAGCGGCGACGAGCGCGTTTGCGTTAATGCCAAAGCAGTTGTCGAGGATAAAGCTGCCGCCGATCATCCAGATGACGGCACGCGCGATGTTGATGAAGATGCTCGATGCTGGGAGTGGGTTATCGTCGCGGTTAAGCAGGTGGTGCAGGGTCTTGGACGCGACTTTGGCGGCAACGGCGGTGCCGATGGCCAAGATACCGGCCCAGATGATGTTGTGGACCCATCGTTGTGCAAAGAAATGAAGAATTGGCTCAAACAATTCCATGTAGGGAAAACCTCCTAATGATCGTTCAACCATGATACCCACCAAGAAGCCCGTCCGATCACATTCGGACGGGCTTCTGTGCTCGATATAAGGTTTACGCGGCGGGGCTGTAAGGCCCGGCGGTGTAGCTTAGCGTCGACGCTTCCAGATAATGCCGAGCATGATGACGATGATGCCGCCGATAAGGCACGCGCCAACTACTGCCAGCGTGCGGTCTCCCGTTGCGGCAAGCTTACCGGTCGTCTTCTTGGTGATGACCTTCGTGGTCGCCGTGTCCGTCTTAGACGAGGGCTTAGGCGTCGGGGCCGGTGAGGGCGCGGGGTCCACGGCAGCGGAGCCAAAGCTGATGGTGCCCGCGAGTGAGGCCATCTTGCTCTCCCAGCCGTTCTGCCCGATCAGCGCCCTTAGCGCTGACTCGCAGGTACCCCACTCGGTGTGCTTAGTGGCGTTTGCGAAGGTGGGGAAGTCGGTCGTGTTGGTGATGATGTAGTTGTTGGTTGCGACGGTATAGGTCTTGGCGGGGTCGAGCGTGCTGCCGTCCTTGGTGAGTGTGGCACTCACAATGCGCTTGCCTTCGGGCTGCGTCCAATCAATCGTCACGTTGATGCCGCCAAAGGAGAGAACGCTGCCAGAGTCATCGCGCCACTTGTACTTGTCTTGCGCCTCCTGCTCGGTATGGCCGGCTGCCACGTAGGCTTGCTGAAGCTCGTAGCTGTGATTGCATTCGTCGCTGATTTGCAGCGAGTGCTCGAGTGCTGCGAGGAAGTCCGCGCCGGTCATGGTCCAGGTTTCCACGGTGTTGCCGTAGGGCGAGATGGCGATGACGTTGCCGGCGGTCACGTTGCCCGCCGCGATGCCGCCGCGGATGCCGCCAGCGTTTTCGATAGCGAGGTCCGCGCCCGTCAGGGCAAGATAGGAGCCGCAAATCACGTGGCCGATGGTCTGGGCCTTGGTGGTGTCGCCCTCCTTGCTGGGGCGGAAATCGGTGGTGCGCACCATTTCCCAACCATGCGTGCCTGCGGCGTCCTCGCCGTAGAAATAGTTGGTGGCGGATGTGCCGAGCACCTTGTTCGATTCGTTTTCAAAGGCCTCGTCGAGCGGCTTGATCTTGTTGCGGACGTCTTCAAGGCGGCTTTGGTAGTCGGAGCCCTTGTCGGGGTCTGCCAAAAGGTCGTTGACGTTCTTGGCGGTGTAGAGCCTCTCGTCGCTGCCGTCTGCAGGGACCGTGACCGTGTCATCGTTGGTCGTCTCGGTGCCATTCGTGTCGTACCTGTACGGAATGGAAAGCAGCCCCACCTCGGCAAAGGCGCTGCCTGCCTCGACAACGTGGATCGTCTTGCCGTCGGCTCCCGTCACCTTTTCGTTAAGGTTGATGTGCTCGTGGCCTGCGATAAGGGCATCGACGCCGGCGAGTTGTGTGGCAAAGGTCTTGGCGTCGAGCGTGTGCGCGATACACACAACAACATCGCAGCCCTCCTTGCGCAGCTGCTCTGCCTCGGTATTGATGGCGTTCGCGGCACTCGAGAAGCTGGTGCCCGCGACCAGGTCCGCGCGCAGCGAGGAACCTAGCGACTCATCCATGGCTCCGATAACGCCGACCTTGATTTTGTAGTCGAATGTGGAGTGATTTTCGCTATCCTCCCAGGTGCGATCGAGTGTCTTGGTGATGCTCGAGCTCCATACGCCGCTCGTAGACTTCGCGTTCGCGCAGAGCATGGCGAAGGGCGTGCCGGTGGTGCTGTAGCCGGTCATGGCGCGGAGTTTGTCCGCGCCATAGCTCCAGTCGTGGTTGCCTGGCGTGGTCGCGTCGTAGCCGTCGGCGTAGAAGGTGTCCATGAGCTCGGCGATGCTCTTGCCCTCGCTCATGGTGGCGAAGGACTGTCCGTGGAAGGTGTCGCCCGCATCGAGCAAAAGATCGGGGGCGTTGCCTTGGGCGCTATAGAGGACCGCCAGTCCGTCGAAGCCGACGGTGCCGGTGCCCTTGCTTTCGTTGTAGCTGTACTTGTAGCTGCCGTGGATGTCGTTGGTGTGCATGACGGCCACGGAGCCGTCAATAGCGGCGGGCAGGTTCCCCGCGAAAGCGAGGCTTGGGATGCCTGCGAGCGAGCCGGCAAACAACGCGGCGGCTAACGCAAGGCGGGGGAGTCTTTTCATGGCAGTTTCCTTAGTCCTTAGCCAGAATGTCTGGTCGAATATCGGATTATCGACATAATATGCGAAAACCGCCGCAAGGGCGTCTGTCCCTTTGCGGCGGTTTTGACGTTCGCGCAGGTAAAACCTGCCAAAATAAACCTGTCCCTTTTTGGTAGGTTTAGCTCAGCAGCATGCGGTCGTTGGCGAGCTCGCCGCCCGAGACCTCCTCGAACTTCTGCAGCAGGTCGGCCACGGTGAGTGACTTCTTCTCATCGCCCGCCACGTCGTAAATCACGTGACCTTCGTGCATCATGATCAGGCGATTGCCCAGACGGATGGCGTCGTTCATGTTGTGCGTGACCATGAGCGTGGTCAGGTGGTTCTCGTCGACGATCTCCTCGGTCAGGTTGAGCACCTTCGAAGCCGTCTTGGGGTCGAGGGCCGCGGTGTGCTCGTCGAGCAGCAGCAGGCGCGGCTTGGTGAGTGTGGCCATCAGCAGGGTGAGTGCCTGGCGCTGGCCGCCCGAGAGCAGGCCGACCTTGGCATTGAGGCGTGTGTCCAGGCCAAGGTCCAGGCGTTTGAGCAGCTCAACATACTCATCCTTCTCGGCCTTGGTGACGCCCCACGAAAGACCGCGACGCTGGCCGCGGCGCTTGGCGAGGGCCAGGTTCTCGGCAATCTGCATGTCGGCTGCGGTGCCACGCATGGGGTCCTGGAACACACGGCCCAGGTACTTGGCGCGCTGCGACTCGCTCAGACGCGAGATGTCGGTGCCGTCGAGCTCGATAACGCCCGAATCGAGCGGATACACGCCGGCGATCATGTTGAGCAGCGTGGACTTACCAGCGCCGTTGCCGCCGATCACGGTCACAAAGTCGCCGTCGTTAAGGGTGAGGTCAACGCCGGTGAGTGCGCGCTTCTCGGTGACGGTGCCCTTGTTAAAGGTCTTTTTGACGTGCGAGAGCTTAAGCATCTGCCTCATCCCCCTTCGTGTAGGAGCTGCGGAGCTTATAGCGCTCCCAAACCACGGGCACGCACAGGGCCACGGCAACGATCACGGCGGAGAGCAGCTTCATGTCGTTGGCATCCATGCCCAGCTGCAGCACGATGGCACGAATGAGGAAGTACACCACGGAGCCAAAGACGGCAGAGGCAAGACGGACGCTAAACTGCGTCAGACCGCCGGGCAGCAGGCGGCCGAGCACCTCGCCGATAACAATGGCGGCAAGACCGATAACGATGGCGCCTGTGCCCATGCCAATGTCAGCGTACTTCTGGCTCTGGCAGATGAGCGCACCCGAAAGGCCGATAAGGGCGTTGGAGAGCACGAGGGCGATCATCTTGGTGGAGTTGGTGTTGACGCCCAGGGCGCGGATCATGTACTCGTTGTTGCCGGTGGCACGCAGCGCCGAGCCGATCTCGGTGCCAAAGAACCAGTACAGGATGGCGACGATGGCCACGGCCAGCACAATGCCCAGGATGATGGCAACGGTGGACTGCGGCAGACCCGTCATGTGGCTGACGGATGAGAAGATGGTGCCCTTGGCAAGGATGGGCGTGTTGGATTTGCCCATGATACGCAGGTTGATGGACCACAGACTGATCTGCGTAAGGATTCCGGCGAGGATTGCGGGAATCTCAAAGACGGTGGTCAAGATGCCCGTGACGGCGCCGGCGATGGCACCGGCACACATGCCGGCCAAAACGGCGAGCAGCGGGTCGACGTTATTATTGACGATGAGCACGGCGCAAACGCAGCCGCCGAGGGCAAAGCTGCCGTCGCAGGTCATATCGGGGATGTCGAGTAGGCGGAACGTGATAAACACGCCAAGCACCATAATGCCCCAGAGGACACCTTGGGAAACGGCGCCCTGCAATGCAATGAGCATGCTTCATACCTCCTAGGATAGGGTGGACACGTGATTTTCCATAATAGCGGTAACAATGCATAAAAGAGCTGCGGCCGGATGTTTTGACTCATCCGAAACAAGCAGGGCGGACGCCGGTCTACAGCGCCCGCCCCTGTGGCTCAGATATTGAATAACGCGGCTAAAGCGCGAGCACGGGCTCTAGACGCATGCCGCGTATGGCATTACGCGTCCAGGGCGGAAAGGTCGATGCCCAGGGCCTCGGCCATTTCGTCGTTCTTGACGACGACCAGGTCCTTGCTCGAGAGGTGCTTGATCGGCATATCCTCGGGCTTGGCCTCGCCCTTCAGGATCTTAACGGCCATCTCGCCCGCGGCGTAGCCCAGGTCCTCATAGTTGATGGAGAGGGTAAACAGGCCGCCGGCCATGCACATACCCTCCTCGCCAGTCACGAAGGGAAGCTTGTTTTCCTTGCAGATCTGGCCGACCTGCGAGGCACCCGCGGCGATGGTGTTGTCGGTGGGGGAGTACAGCGCGTCGACCTTGCCCACGGCAGACTCGACGACGGACTGAATCTCGTTGGAGCTCGAGACGGTGAAGTCAGTGTACTCGAGGCCCAGCTTGTCGAGCTCCTTCTTGGCGGCCTTGATCTGGACGTCGGAGTTGGACTCGGCGGTGCAGTAGAGCAGGCCGACCTTTTTAACGTCGGGCAGGACCTTCTGCATCATCTCGAGCTGCTCGGCGACCGGGGTGAGGTCGGAAGCGCCCGTGACGTTGGTGCCGGGCTTGTCGTTGTCCTGGACCAGGCCGGAGGCGGCGTAGTCGGTGATGGCGCAGCCCACGATGGGGATATCGGCCGTGGCGCCGGCGGCAGCCTGCGCGGCGGGCGTGGCGATGGCATAAATCAGGTTGACGTTGTCGCCCACAAACTTGTCGGCAATGGACTTACACGTGGACTGGTCGTTCTGGGCGTTCTTCTGGTCGATCTTGACCTTAAGGCCGCTCTCCTTGATGGCCTTGACAAAGCCGTCGTTGGCGGCATCGAGTGCGGAGTGCTCGGTGAGCTGCAGAACGCCGATGGTGTAGTCGGAACCGGCGGCAGCAGAGCCGGAGCCAGAGTTGCCGCCGCATCCGGCGAGCGGGGCGAGCGCGAGCAGGCCGGCGGAGACCAGAAGGCTCCTGCGGCTGATGGTGATGTCCTTCATATCATTACCCCCAGTATAAAAATGGCTGGAAACACTGCACTGGGACAAAGTGCAAGTGGAACTATAGTAGCGCTGATGTCCATTTTTACAACAGCCTGGCGGGTTTTTTAATACAGAATCGGATGGGCGGTACGGGTAGTCGAATGGGCGGCGGAGGGTCTTATGCGGCGGAGGAGGCGTCGTCCTCGTCTAGGGCGGCGAAGAGCTTCTTGCCGTCGAGGAGACGTGTGGTGACGTTTCTCATTCGGCCAATCTCTACGGTACGCAACGTGTCATCGGCGCCTCGGGCGTCGTAGACCGTTCCCAGCAGATACGAGATGCCATCGCGCTGCCTGATGGCAAAGGGACGGAGTGTCATCCGTGCTGCTTCGGTTTCGCCACGCGTCGTGACGCTCGAAATATCAAAACTCACCGTGGTTCCGTGGTCGATGGCCTGCTCGACGAGCTCGCACGTGTCGATGCGCTTGATGGGCGTGCGTGTTGCCTTGGTAGCCTTGCTGCCTGCGCTTGGAGCAGGTTCGGGTGTATCGAGATAGCCGCGAACGTCGGCACTCGCCATGGCAACTAAGTGCTGCGCCATGCTCTTGCGGATGGCGATAGGCGTGGAGCGGTTGCGCATGACCATACCGTGGAGCCGGATGATCTCCTCGTCGGTGAGTGGACGGGTCAAGAGCCGATACCCCACGCCGCGCTTGTATTCAATCTCATATCCGGCATGGCGAAGCGCGGAGATGGCGGTGTAGATGCTGCGCCGCGCCGCCGAGATGGGCATGCGGGCGGGGTCGTCGGGATGGGCGAGGCGCCGGATCAACTCATCGGAAAGCATGGCCTTGTCCTCGCCGGTGTTTTCGCTTAATAGTTGCAGGATGCGAACGGCGCGATAGGCTGCCATCGAGGCGGCGCCCCTCGTCGTGGTGTCGTAGGTTTCAACAGCGGCTTCGGTCATCGTGCCCACGTCCTTTCCGTTTTGGGTGGCGACGGTATGGAGCCTAGGACGTGGGGCTTTCCCAGGGGCGCAGGGCGCTCTGGGCGGTCGGTAGTCGTCGGCAAACGGTGGGTCGAGTTTTCAACAGCCCTGCTCAACTGACCAAAAACTTGCCAAAAGCTTGACGGATGCTGTTGAAAAAAAGCGTCTCTCGACCGATGTCGAGAGACGCTTATGCGATGAGCGTTGGCGTGTGGCGACGCGAGCTAGCGTCCGACGATTAGAAGTCGGCGTTGCCCACGGTGCGCGGGTGCGGCAGGACGTCGCGGATGTTGCCCACGCCGGTCAGATACATGACCAAGCGCTCGAAGCCCAGACCGTAGCCGGCGTGCTTGCAGGAACCGTAGCGGCGCAGGTCAAGGTAGTACTTGTACTGCTCGGGATTCATGCCCAGGTCCTTGATGCGGGCCTCGAGCAGATCCAGGCGCTCCTCGCGCTGGGAGCCGCCGATAATCTCGCCGATACCGGGAACCAGGCAGTCGGCGGCGGCGACGGTCTTGCCGTCCTCGTTCATGCGCATGTAGAACGCCTTGATCTCGGCCGGGTAGTCGGTCACGAAGGTCGGGCGCTTAAAGTGCTCCTCGGTCAGGAAGCGCTCGTGCTCGGTCTGCAAGTCGATGCCCCAGCTGACGGGGTAATCAAACTGGTGGCCAGCAGCGACTGCCTGCTCCAGGATCTCGACGGCCTCGGTGTAGGTAACGCGGGCAAAGTCGGAGTTGGCGACATGGTCCAGGCGCTCGAGCAGACCCTTGTCCACAAACTTGTTGAGCATATTGAGCTCGTCGGGGCAGGTTGCCATGACGTCCTTGAGGACATACTTGAGCATGGCCTCGGCGTTATCCATGTAGTCGTTAAGGTCGGCAAAGGCCATCTCGGGCTCGATCATCCAAAACTCGGCGGCGTGGCGCGTGGTGTTGGAGTTCTCGGCACGGAAGGTGGGGCCAAAGGTGTACACGTCGCCAAAGGCCATGGCAAAGTTCTCGGCGTTGAGCTGGCCGGACACGGTGAGGCTTGCATGCTTGCCAAAGAAGTCCTGGCTCCAGTCGACTTCGCCGGACTCGGTGAGGGGCGGATTTTTGGGGTCGAGCGTGGTCACGCGGAACATCTCGCCGGCGCCCTCGCAGTCACTCGTGGTGATGATGGGGGTATTGACGTAGACAAATCCTTGCTCCTGGAAGAAGCGGTGGATGGCGGCAGCCGCGACAGAGCGGATGCGGAACACGGCGCGGAACAGGTTGGTGCGCGGACGCAGGTGCTGCTGGGTGCGCAGGAACTCGACGGTTGCGCGCTTCTTCTGCAGCGGGTAATCCGGGGCGCTCGTGCCCTCGACCTCGATGGAGGTGGCAGAAAGCTCGAAAGGCTGGGGCGCATCGGGGGTCAGCTTGACGGTGCCGGTGCAAATGAGTGCGGCCGAGACGTTTTGATGGGCGATCTCGTCGTAGTTGTCGAGTGCCTCGCGGTTCATGACGACCTGCAGGTCGCGGAAGCAGCTGCCGTCGTTGAGCGTAACAAAGCCAAAGTTCTTCATGTCGCGGACGGACTTGACCCAGCCGGCGACGGTGACGGTCTGGCCGCCGAGCGACTCGGCATCGGCATAGAGCTGCGCGATTTTGGTGCGGTTCACGTATCCTCCCATAACGGTTGAATGATAGTTATCCATACAGTTCGATATTCTAGCAGCTCGGCTCATTTGGGCTATACAGATAAAGCATTGGCGGGATGGTTTTTCAAACGAAAAGCGCCCGCGGCCAAATGGTCGCGGGCGCTTGACGAGGTGCCTTTTGGCTGTGTGGCGCGGGGCCTGGCTACTTGGTCTTGGCAACCAGCAGCGGGTCGCCAAGCTTGACGAGCGGGTTGCCGCCGATAAGCGTTCCAGACTCGCCGACATGGTCGATGCTCTTAAGACGATCGAGTTCGGAGACGATGACGGTCACGATGTCCTCGTGACCAGCGGCCTTAATGGCCTCGCGGTCGAAGCTGATGAGCGGCTGGCCTGCCTTGACCACATCGCCCATCTCGACAAAGCGGGCAAAACCCTTGCCGTTCATTTCCACGGTGCCCAGGCCAACATGGATAAACACGCGAAGACCGTCCTCGGTGATCATGCCAATGGAGTGGTTGGTGACAGTGGTGGCACCGATGCGGCCGTTGGCGGGCGCATAGATGGTGCCGGTAATGGGCTCGATGCCATAGCCCTGGCCAAGCATGCCCGAGGCGATCGTCTCGTCGGGAACCTCGTCCAGGTTGACGAGCACGCCGTTAACGGGGGCATAGATGACGCCTTCGCGGGTGGCGAAGCTTGCTGCGGGCGGAACGGACGCCTCGCCGGTCGAGGTGAAGGTGGACTTAAGCGAATCGAGCAGACCCATAGTTGCCTCCAACTTAAATAGGCGCATATCGCGCGTTTGGTTTGCCGGAAACGTTTCATATGTGTTTCGCGGCTTGGTCAACGCCCCTATTCTACGCTGCTCAAAGATACCTCTGAACTGGGATTATGTGATATATCAGTTGAAGGGAAACTTATTGCCGGAGTGTTTCTGCGCCACGGGTTCAAGTGGGGTACGCTTGAAGGCAAAAAACAAGGGCGCTTAATTTGCGCGAAGGGAGCACATATGATTGTCGAGAACCATGCGCTGTGGGGCGAGGAGCCGACCGAGGAATATCCGGCGACCTTTACGTATTTGGGTGCCGAGCCGCTGCCCGATAAACCGAATGGCCGCCGCCCCGCGGTGATCATCTGCGGCGGAGGCGGGTTTACGCATATCGCTCCGCACGAGCAGGACCCGGTGGCGTTTGCGTTTTTGGACCGCGGCTACCAGGCCTTTGTGCTCAACTATGTGACGAGTTCTACGGGTGACGTGAGCTTTCCGCACCCCCAGGCAGATCTTGCCAAGATGGTCGCCACGGTGCGCGCCAACGCCGACGAGTGGCATGTCGATCCTAAGCGCGTGTGCGTCGTGGGATTCTCGGCGGGCGGCATGATCTGCGCTTCGTTGGCAACGCAATGGAAGACTGGTCCCTTCGCGGGCCTGGCAGGGGCGCGCGCGGACGACATTCGTCCCGATGCCGTGGTGCTGGGCTATCCATTGCTCGACTTTGCCTATGTGCGCGACATGCAGACGCGCGATCCGCGCATTGACTTGCGCGTGCCCAAGACGGGCGGCAAGACGGGACGCGATTTGCTCGACGACTACCTGTCGATGGTGACGGGCGGCGAGGCAACTGACGAGCATCTGGCCGACATCTGCCCCACCACGCATGTTTCGCGTCAGATGCCACCGACCTTTGTGTGGGGCGTGTCCGACGACAAGACGGCGCCGATCGCGCAGGTATACCCGTTTGCGCAGCGCATGGCCGAGGAGGGCGTTGCATGCGAGATGCACGTCTTCGACCAGGGTGGTCACGGCCTTTCGCTCGGCAACGCCAACACCGCGGTCGACAACGAGGACAAGCAGGTGGCGGTCCGCCCTTGGATTCGCCTAGCCTTCCGCTTCCTGGAGCGCCATCTGTAAGAGTCCCGGCATCCCAGCCCTTCAATAACTTGCGGTGAAATAGTTCCGATCTGGGGCATCAACCAGCCCATCCAGGAACTATTCCACCGCAACTTCGTTTTTGATGCCCCGCCCGGAAACTGCGTTCCAGTTTTGCCTTTCAAGGTGGGACGCAGTTTCCCATAGGGCCTCGACTGGGAAAGTGCGTCCCGTTTCGAGTGGGGATTCCGGGATGCATTTTCCGTAAGAGGCCTGTTTGGGAAACCATATCCCGTTTCGAGCCAGAATTCTGGGATGTAGTTTCCCCGAGAGGCCTCATCGGGAAACTATGGCCCTTGAACTCTCCTGCCTGTCCCCATTGCGCCAATCTGCTGATTGAACGTCGTTGTGTGTTCACGCTATCATGTAAGCTTAAAATTGGTTAGCCATGGCAAACGGTTAGCCATGGTGAACATAAATACAACGCCCTGTGGGCGCCGGGGGAGGAACACGGACGTGAAGCTCGATACACTCGAGATTGGAAAGGACGCCGTTGTCGCATCGGTGGCATCGGACGATCAGGCACTCCGACAGCATATTTTGGACATGGGTCTAACGCCGGGCACCGAAGTCACCATGATGAAGTACGCCCCCATGGGCGATCCGCTCGAGATCCGCCTGCGTGGCTACGAGTTGACACTGCGCAAGGACGATGCCGCTCGCATCGAGCTCGTGGGTATTCACGACACCGATACGGGTCCGCGCGCTAACGCCGCAATCGGCACGACGGAGCATCCGGCCCTGGGCGAGGGGACGTATTCGCCCCGTGCGGCAAAGACGGCCGTGCCCGAGGGCGCGCCGCTGCACTTTGCCCTCGCCGGCAACCAAAACTGCGGCAAGACCACGTTATTCAACCAGCTGACGGGCTCCAACCAGCACGTCGGTAACTTTCCCGGCGTGACGGTCGACCGCAAAGATGGCACCATCCGCAACCACCCCGAGGCAAGCGTTACCGACCTGCCTGGCATCTATTCGCTGTCGCCGTACACGGGCGAAGAGATCGTGAGCCGTCAATTCATCCTTGACGAAAACCCCGACGCCATCATCGACATCATCGACGCCACCAATATCGAACGCAACCTGTACCTGACGCTACAGCTTATGGAGCTCGACCGCCCCATGGTCATCGCGCTCAACATGATGGACGAGGTGACCGCCAACGGCGGCGCCGTGGACGTCAACCTGCTCGAGAGCCTGTTGGGCGTGCCCGTTGTTCCCATTAGCGCTGCCCGCAACGAGGGTATCGGCGAGTTGGTGGACCACGCCCTGCACGTGGCGCGGTTCCGCGAGCGCCCTGGTCGCCTGGACTTTTGTGCGCCCGACGGCCCGGACGGCGGTGCGCTGCATCGCTGCATCCACGGTATTGCTAACCTGATCGAGGACCATGCCGTGACGGCGCACATCCCGGTGCGCTTTGCGGCGACCAAGCTGGTCGAGGGCGATGAGCTGGTAACCGAGGCGCTTCACCTGGATCGCAATGAGCTCGACGCTATCGAGCACATCATTACCCAGATGGAAGGCGAGGCCGGCACCGACCGCCTATCTGCGCTGGCCGATATGCGTTTTAGCTTTATCGGCGACGTGTGCGGGCGCTGCGTCGTCAAGCCGCACGAGAGCCGCGAGCACGTGCGCTCCGTCAAGATTGACCGCATCCTGACAGGTCGTTACACAGCCATTCCGGCGTTTCTGGTGATCATGGGCCTCGTCTTTTGGCTGACGTTTGGCGTGATCGGCGCGGCGTTGCAGGGACTCATGGAGGACGGTATCGCTACCATCATCGCCTCGGTCGATGCGGGCCTCAAGGCGTTCGGTACCAACGACGTGGTGCGCTCACTGGCTGTCGACGGCGTGCTTACGGGTGTGGGTAGTGTACTGACCTTCCTGCCGATTATCGTCGTGCTTTTCTTGTTCCTCTCCATCTTGGAAGACTCCGGCTACATGGCGCGCGTGGCCTTTGTCATGGATAAAGTGCTGCGTCGCTTTGGCCTGTCGGGCCGCAGCTTCGTGCCCATGCTCGTCGGTTTTGGCTGCACCGTGCCGGCTATCATGTCGACCCGTACGCTCCCATCCGAGCACGACCGCAAGATGACGGTCATGCTCACGCCGTTTATGAGCTGTTCAGCCAAGTTGCCTGTTTACGGCTTGCTGTGCGGGGCGTTTTTCCCGCAGGCGACGGTCCCCGCCATGGTCTCGCTCTATCTGATCGGTATCGTGGTCGGCTGCATCGCGGCTTTGGTGCTCAACCGCACGGCATTTAAGGGCGACCCGGTGCCGTTTATCATGGAGCTTCCCAATTACCGCCTGCCGAGCGTCAAGACGACGGTGATGCTGGCATGGGATAAGGCCAAGGACTTCATCACCAAGGCCTTTACCATTATCTTTGCCGCTACGGTGGTCATCTGGTTCCTGCAGACGTTCGATATCCGCTTTAACGTGGTCGCCGACCAGTCGCAAAGCCTGCTTGCGGGCCTCGGCAGCATCATCGCGCCGGTGTTGGCCCCGCTCGGCTTTGGCGACTGGCGCGCCTCGACGGCGCTCGTCACCGGACTCATTGCCAAGGAGAGCGTCATCTCGACGCTCACGGTGCTTTTGGGCGCAACCTCTCCCGCGGCACTGTCAGCCATGTTTTCGCCGTTTACCGCCTACGTGTTCCTGGTCTTTACGCTGCTGTACCCGCCGTGCGTGGCGTCCATCGGCGCCGTCAAGAGCGAGCTGGGCGCGCGCTACGCCGTTGCCGTGTTCGCGTTTCAAGTGACGGTCGCCTGGATCGTGGCGTTTGTCGTGCATTCGGCGGGCATATTGCTGGGGTTGGCTTAGTTATTTATTGACGGCGCAACCTCTGTGTATCGAATTGTTTTCGGCCCCGCATCTGTTGCTGACGGATGCGGGGCCGTTGCTATATAATCGCCTCCGCTCAAAATGATTGGAGACGTTATATATGAGTCAGGCAAGGCAAGATGGCATCTCACTCAGGCAGTGGCTCCCGCTCGTCGGGCTCACCTGCTGTGCGTTCGTGTTCAACACGTCGGAGTTTATGCCCATCGGCCTTTTGACTGATATCGCCGCGTCGTTCTCGCTCACCGAGGCCCAGGCGGGCATCATGATCTCGGTCTATGCCTGGGGCGTCATGCTGCTGTCGTTGCCGCTCATGGTGTTCGCTTCGCGTTTCGAGTTCAAGCGGATGCTGCTGGGCGTGCTCGCCGTGTTCTCGCTGGGCCAGTTCCTGTCCGCCGTGGCGCCCACCTATCCCATCCTGGTCTGCGCGCGCCTGGTGGTCGCTTGCGCACATGCCGTGTTCTGGTCGGTCGCCTCGATTATGGCGTCGCGCCTGGTTGACACACGCCACGGGGCGCTCGCCATCAGCATGATCGCCACGGGCTCTTCCATCGCACAGATCTTCGGCCTGCCGCTCGGCCGCGCCATTGGCCTGGCCGTGGGCTGGCGTATGACGTTTGCCGTGGTCGGAGCACTGTCTGCTGTCGCGGTCGTCTACCAGGCGACCGTGTTTCCAACCATGCCGGCGGGCGAGCGCTTTACCGTCAAGCAACTGCCCGAGCTGCTCAAGAACCCGTTACTGATCGCGCTCTATGCGGTCACGGTGTTCATGGCAACTGGCTATTACACGGGCTATAGCTATATCGAGCCTTTCCTGGCTCAGGTCGCGCATGTCGACGCAAGCGCCATCACTATGACGCTGACGGCGTTCGGCTGCTCTGGTCTGCTCGGAAGCTGGCTATTCGGCCGACTGTTCGATGGGCACCGCTTCCCGTTCCTCGCGATTACGCTCTCCGGCGTGCCGGTGGCCCTGCTGCTCATGGGTCCTGCCGCGTCGTCGCTCGCCGCGGTTCTTGGCGTTTGCGCGCTGTGGGGTTGCTGCGCCACGGCCTTTAACGTGGCGTTTCAGGCCGAGCTCATCAAGCACACGCCGGCGGACTCGTCGGCTGTCGCCATGTCGATCTTCTCGGGCCTGTTCAATCTGGGTATCGGCACGGGTACTGCGATCGGCGGCGCCGTGGTTTCGGGTCCCGGTATCGCCTGGATCGGCTGCGCGGGTGGCGCAATCGCCGCCGTGGGTGTCATCCTCGCCATCACGGTAATGTTCCCGGCCATCCGTCGCGCAAAGCCCGTTGCCTAATCACGTTCCCTCATCAGTTGCGGTGGAATAGTTCCTGTTTAAGGCCTCTGAAGGCCCAAGCAGGAACTATTCCACCGCAACTTATTTTGGGGGAGAGGATGCGCAGCGGGCATGCGTATAACAAAACTGAGGCCGCCCCGATGTTGTATTGGGACGACCTCAGTTTTTGTTATCCGGGTGCTTGTGGCTGGCCTAGAGCTCGTCTTGGGGGACGACGGCTGTAAGTTTTTCGTTTTCAAATACCGCAGCAAGCCCATGTTCGGGGTCAAAGCGATAGTTGCACATGAGCGCCGCTTTGCGAGCATCGTCGCTTCGAAGTGCCACAATGCTGGTCGGAATAACGTATCTAAAAATGTTCGTAATGGGACTCTCGATCTGATCGCCGTCTCTTTCGAGGCAATAATCTTCGATCGCTTCCTTGCTGTCCTCAACGGTATCCCAGCTTGCAAGCAGGGCGTCCTTTGCTTCCTTTTGAATCTCGAGGACGTCTTGGTCCGAGTCACACTCGTAATAGACGGGGAGCGAGAAAACCCTGCCCCACAGATTCATGCCGTTAGTCATCGAAGCCGCCAATCTGATTCAGTATGTTTTTGATTTCGCTTACGCCGCCGAGATGGCTGCACACCTTGTGAACTTCGGTCGGAACAAGAGAGCACGTCTTCATATCATTGTGCTCGTGCCAGGTGTACTCATTTGTCTCGCGCCATTTCTTGACATCCTGGTGCGTCCAATCATCTTTGCCATCGCGTTGCTCAAGGTTCCAAGCTTTTGCGCATTCAATGTCTGCCTTTTCATAGTTGCCGACAATGCGCTCGCCGTTCTCGCCCATCTGCGAAAGCCTATGCTGGCTCATGCCTTGTATGGTTACTTTCGCTTCAGAGATGGGGTTGAAGTCAGGAATTCCATCCTTGTAATTGATGCCCTCAAGACCTTTGTTTCGAAGAATCTCGCGAACCCTATCGACTGCGGGAATAAACATCGATTCCCCTCGATCGCCCGACCATTTGCCATGGGGATTATCCATGCTCGGTGTACGGTCCAGCCTCTCCTTATAGCTCGAAGGATAATCGCACGATTCCACCGAGGACATAATCAATTTGTCAGGATTGATGGAGTCCGTGCGGTCGATATCGCTAACTTCTGCTTTGGTTTCCTTTGATTCGGGGCCAATGAGCTTATCGGGATTGAACCCAAGTTTATCGCCTGGTTTGGGTTCGTCGACTTTCATTTGCTTGAACTCCATCAGCTTAAACTTCATTAGCCCACCTCGCTATTCTCGTTCCAGTTGTGCCAATCAGAATATGCCTGGGTATCTTGCATTTGCAGGTACAGGATGTCTGTCATGATGCCCTGGATGATGACTCGCCTGGTGCGGTTGTCGATTTCGCGGTTGATGGAAGCCCCGAGCGCCGCTTCTGCCGCTCTTGTCAATTGCTCGGCTTCATTGCCGCTCTTGAGCTCACGTTCGACCGTTTTGACGACATCGGGGAACAGCGCGCTCATAATGGGCGCCAGCTTGGTCATGTACGGTTCGTTGGGCGGGTTTTGGGCGGTGCGCAGAATACTGACCTTTGTGGACGCGCCGATATGGAGGCGATCGAGCCGTTCGCGAATGCTATGCAGTTCCGCCTCGGTTCCAATGCTGATGCCGTATGCCAACATGCGCGCTACGGAAAGAGCATCATCGTGTTGGTCGTCTGTGGTGTCTTCGATGGGACGGTTGTAGGTAAAGCGCTCGCCTTCTTCTGCTTTGGCGATCTTGCAAAGCACCGGTTCGACCCAGTCATTCTGATAGATCGCCGCAACGCCCTTAGACAGGCGTGCCAGTTCGACGATCTGTTGGTCGTTGAGGTTGGCGGCGCGACCGGCGAGCTCGCGGTCCGAAAGATCGGGCAGGCGATGGATGATCTTGGTATTTGTGTTGCGAATGGCTGCCATATCGAGAAGTCCGGGCGCCTGGTCGGCGATGATGAAGCCTTCGCCGTATGTACGCATCTCGGCGATGGCATTTGAGATCATCTCGACGCTC
>FR878581.1 GCA_000434535.1 Collinsella sp. CAG:166 | reverse complement strand
TTTATCTAGTGTGTCAGTTGAAAGGAAGAGGGCGCTCGTCATTGTTTGAATGTGAACTGCCGTTTGACCACAAGACGTTGCATCTGGAGCTCGAGGATAAGAACTTCGCGGGTGTGATGGAAGGTCATCAAAACGAGTTTAAGACTACAAAATCACAGGAAGAGCTGGTAGAGGAGTCACTTGCCAACCCTTATGGCTCGCCTTCGCTCGAGGAGCTTTGTGCTGGCAAGAAGGATATTGTCATCATCAGCTCCGATCATACGCGTCCCGTTCCCTCGCGTGTGACGATGCCTATTCTGCTGCATCACATCCACTCCGCTGCGCCTGAGGCGCGCGTTCGCATTCTGGTTGCTACGGGTATGCATCGTCCGTCGACGCACGAGGAGCTCGTCAACAAGTATGGCGAGGAGATCGTTGCTAACGAGGAAATCGTTATGCACGTCGCGACTGACGACAGCATGATGAAAAAGATCGGCACCCTGCCTTCCGGTGGCGAGTGCATCATCAACAAGATTGCCGCCGATTGCGATCTGCTGCTTGCCGAGGGCTTTATTGAGCCGCACTTCTTTGCCGGTTTCTCTGGTAGCCGCAAGTCCGTCCTGCCTGGCATCGCCAGCTACAAGACCATCATGTACAACCACAACGGTCAGTTTGTGAATGATTCCCACTCGCGTGCCGGCAACCTGTGCCACAACCACGTGAGCGAGGACATGTTTGCCGCTGCCGAGATGGCTCACCTTGCCTTTGTGCTTAACGTGGTGCTCAACGGTAAGCACGAGGTCATCGGCTCCTTTGCCGGCGACATTCACAAGGCGCACGAGGCCGGCTGTGAGTTCGTGAAGAGCCTTGCCGGCGTTGAGCCCGTTGAGTGCGAGATTGCCATCACCACCAACGGCGGCTACCCGCTCGACCAGAACATCTACCAGGCCGTGAAGGGCATGTGCTCTGCCGAGGCTACGCTTCCCGAGGGTGGTGTGATCATCGACGTCGCCGGCTGTGCCGACGGTCACGGTGGCGAGGGCTTCTATCACAACATCGCCGACAACGATCCGGCGGAGTTTGAGCGCGCTTGCATCGATCGTCCTAAGGACGAGACCCTGCCCGACCAGTGGACGAGCCAGATCTTTGCCCGCATCCTGGCGCATCACCCTGTGATCATGGTCACCGACCTGTGTGATCACCAGATGATCAAGGATATGCACATGACGCCGGTCAACACCCTCGATGAGGCGCTCAAGCTCGCCTTTGAGATGAAGGGTGCCGATGCCAAGGTGGCCGTCATTCCCGATGGCCTGGGCGTTGTTGTCGCTCAGCACTAGTGCGCGGCTCAAACGAATCGTTTATAACCGACAAGAAAGATAAGGTTTTATGCTTACCAAACTCCTCTGCGAATTCGGCGCAACGGCCCTCATGATCATCTTTGGCGTGGGCGTGCACTGCGATACCGTGCTTAAGGGCACCAAGTATCAGGGCTCCGGCCACATGTTTGCCATCACCACCTGGTCTTTTGGCATCTCGGTCTGCCTGTTTGTCTTTGGCGGCGCCGTGTGCATGAACCCCGCCATGGTGCTTGCCCAGTGCATCGTAGGCCTGGTGCCGTGGAGCAGCTGCATCCCCTTCATGATTGCCGATATGCTCGGCGGCTTTGTGGGCGCCGTAATCGCTTGGCTTATGTACGCCGATGAGTTCAAGGCTTCCGAGGGCGTCGTCGACCCCATTGCCCAGCGCAACATCTTCTCGACCAACCCTACCACCGAGGGGACGAACTATGCCCGCAACTTCTTCTGCGAGGCTATCTGCACCTTCGTGTTCATCAGCGCCATCCTTGCTGCCGCTAGCCGCGCTGGCGAGAACGTTCTGATGCTCGCCATCTGCGTCGGCCTGATCGTTTGGGCTGTTGGCATGGGCATGGGCGGCATCACCGGCTTCGCCATGAACCAGGCTCGTGACCTTGGTCCTCGCATGGCCTATCAGGTGCTGCCGATCAAGAACAAGGCTGACAACAACTGGAAGTA
>FR878580.1 GCA_000434535.1 Collinsella sp. CAG:166 | reverse complement strand
ACACGTTAAAGCGGAAGTGAACGACGTCGCCATCGGCCATGACGTAGTCCTTGCCCTCGATGCGCAGCTTGCCGGCAGCCTTGGCGCCCTGCTCGCCACCGAGCTCGATGTAGTCGTCATAGCCAATGACCTCGGCCTTAATAAAGCCACGCTCAAAATCGGTATGAATCACACCGGCTGCCTGCGGGGCGGTCGCGCCCTGGCGAACCGTCCAGGCCTTGACCTCCATCTCGCCAGCCGTAAAGAACGACTGCAGGCCGAGCAACTTGTAAGCTGCCTGCGCGAGCACATCCAGGCCGGGCTGCTCCAGGCCCAGGCTCTCCAGATAGTCGGCTGCGTCCTCGGGATCGAGCTCGGAAAGCTCGGCCTCAATCTTGGCGCAGATCGGCAACGGCTTGACGCCATCGATGGGTGCCAGGTCGTCGTTGAGCATATCCTCGTCCACGTTGGCCACATACAGGATGGGCTTCATGGTGAGCAGGAACAGGCCCTTGGCAGCGGCACGTTCCTCGTCGGTCATCTCCATCGATGCGGCGCGCTTGCCCTCGTTGAGCCAGGCGAGTAGGCGCTTGGCGACCTCAAACTTGGGCATGAGTTCCTTGTCGCGCTTGGCCTCCTTCTCGAGCTTGGGCAGCTGCTTCTCGAGCGTGCCCATGTCGGCCAGGATAAGCTCGGTCATGATGGTGTCGGCATCGCCGGCGGGATCGACGAACTCGCCCGTGCGGCCCACCTCGCGCATAACGTTGGGGTCCTTAAAGTAGCGCACGACCTCGCAGATGGCATCGGTCTCGCGAATGTTGGCCAGGAACTGGTTGCCCAGACCCTCGCCCTCGTTAGCGCCCTTCACCAGACCTGCGATGTCGACGAACTCGACCGTCGCCGGCACAATACGACCCGGGTTGACGATGTCGGCGAGCTTTTGCAGGCGGCTATCGGGCACATCGACGATACCCACGTTGGGGTCGATCGTGGCAAACGGGTAGTTGGCGGCAAGGCCGGTCTTTTTGGTAAGCGCGGTGAACAGCGTCGACTTGCCCACATTGGGCAGGCCCACGATACCGATGGAAAGGGACACGACAGCTCCTTTTGGTACAGGTACTTCAAACTGCATAAGTATAGCGCCGCCGCAGCATCTGGGCGAACCCGGACGCCACGGCGGCGCAAATGAAGCAGAGATTGGGGTCGCTGGCTAGTCCGCGAGCTTCTCCACTTGGTCGAGCATCTTATCGAGCTTGGCCTTTGCCTCGGCCTTGACCTTCTCGGCCTCCTCGTGGGCCTTGGCCTTCTGAGCGGCCTTTTCCTCGGCCTCGGGATCGACGACGACCAGGTTGGATGCATCATGCTCAACCAACTTAAGCGCATGCTCGGGACACACCTTGACGCAGGCCCCGCAACCTAGGCAATACGTGGACTCCAACGCAAAGCGACCGCTTCCAACCAAATCGCAGGCAAACGTGGGGCACACGTTGACGCACTCGCCGCACGACGTGCACTTGTCAAAATCGCACTCCGGCGTGCTCACCTGCATGTTCTGGGCAAGCTCGGGATGGTTCTGCAGCGTCGAGAGCACCAGCTGCCGCCCGTGCGTGAGCGAACGGCGACGCTTGGTCGTCGTGGTGCCGCACATGGTGTTGAGCGTGCGCTCCAGCTGGGTAATCTGATGGCGATGGGCTTTGAGCTTCTGCGTCACCGAGGCCAGCGCCGCCGTCGCCGGGTTGAGCTTGGTCACTGTCAGGCCCGTCGTGCGGGCGATCTTTTCCATGTACTCCTTGCGCTCGTACTCGCGAAGCTTATGGCACTTGAGGCTCTTGGGGTCGACCTCCAGACCCATACCCGTGCCAGACCACTCTTCGGCCTTCGCGATCGCCTCGCCCAGAATGTCCTCACCACCGATGTTGCGGCATTTATCGCACACGCCCAACGGCAGATACACACTCACGTTGGGATAGTCGGCCAGTACCGAGAACCAAGTCTCGGCCGTAATATCGCCCACGCAGGCAACGACGACTTCGTTTTCGCGCGGCATGCGCTTGAGGGCGCGCGTGCAGGTGACGTAGGCGGTCTCATGGCTCGTAGCCGCCGAGACAATGTCGTCATACAGGTTTTTGGGCGCCAGGCGCGGCGAGATGATTGCCTCGGTCGGACAGGCGGCGGCGCACAGGCCGCACTTGCGACAGGAGTCGAGGATCTCGATGGCGTCTTCCTCGACCTCGATAGCGTTGACCGGGCACACATCCATGCACGCGGTGCAGCCGCTTTTCTCGTTTTTACAGGTCAGGCACGGAATGGTGTTGCCGCGCGGACGCTCCTTGTAGTCGGCAGGATTCCACTGCGGCGCCGATGGATCGAGTGCATCGGTCACGCCGCCAAGCGGGTTTTTAAGAAAGTCGAAACCCTTGCTGATCTCGATAATGTCATCAAACAGATCGTGTTCCTGCGCCATGCGCGGCCCCTCCCTGAGCAGTGCAAACAAGCAAGAGATAATGATACGCTATCGGCCCGCGCCTCGGGCAAATTACACGCGGCGCATCTTTGCGGCAAATAGCCTATGGCCTATCGCCGCCTCGATTGCACAAGGTCAATCAAGTGCCAAGCTATGCCTCGCACATGAGCTGCACGAGCTTTTGTTTGGTCACCTTGGCCTGCTCGTTGGCCATATTACGCTCGTTTCTAAAGACCGCATCCGCAACGCTCATCAGGTCAGCATCGGAAATCGCGCTGCACGGACCGTCCATCGAAGCCGCCGTGGGGCATACGCACAACGGCAGCTCGGCATAAAACGCAACGGCCTTGGCGATATCGAGCATCTTGCCGCCGCCAATACCCACCACCATGTCACAATACTCGGCCTGGGCTTCCTTGGCCATTTTTACAACGGCCTCTTCCGTACACGGACCGTTATAGATCTTAAAGAACGGGTCGCTTAGATCTTCGTCCAGAAATCCATCGACGATCTGCCTACACAGCCGATCCTCGGTGCCCTGGTCAAACAAGACATAGGCAGCGCAGCCCAACCATGAAAAATACCTGCCCTGACGCGAAAGTTCGCCCGGCCCCTGAACATATCGGCCGGGACCGCCATAAACCATGGGAAGCGCCATACGAGAATCCGCCCTTCATCAAACAACTGTTGGCGCAAAGTAACCTGCCCTTGCACCAACTTGTGCATTGGAGACAGACCCCTTTGCACCATAGCAAAAAAGGGGCAAAGCCATCTGCCGGCTTTCCCCTTCCTTAGCTTGATTTACTCATCCATGAGATAGTAGTGGCCCAGTGCGTCGGCACCCAGGATGGCGTTTGCGACCATCTCGGGCGTCACCTCAAACGGCATGTTGCACATGGTGTCCTCGGGCGCGCACGCGGCCTCGGCAACAATCATGGCCTTCTCGCGCGTAACCTCGGCAACGCCAAGTTCCTTCATCGTGACCGGCAGGCCCAGCTCAATGCAGAAGCCCAAGACTTCCTCGAGCTTCTCGGTCGGGGCATCCTCGAGTACCAGCTGGACGATGGTGCCGAAGGCGACCTTCTCGCCGTGATACATGCTGTGGCACTCGGGCAGCATCGTCAGACCATTGTGGATGGCATGAGCAGCAGCAAGGCCCGAGCTCTCAAAGCCAATGCCCGAAAGCAGCGTATTGGCCTCGATGATGTGCTCGACGGCAGGCGTGAGCGCACCCTTCTCCAGCGCGACCTTGGCCTTGACGCCATCGGCCATAAGCGTCTCGTAGCAGAGCTTGGCGAGCGCCAGGCCGGCCATGCCGCCCTTGCCGCCAGCGCAGGTGCCGCCGTCGGCATCGTGCGTCGCCTGGGCCTCGAAATAGGTTGCGAGCGCATCGCCCATACCGGAAACCGTCAGGCGCACCGGGCTCGCCGCGATAACCGTCGTATCCATCAGGACAATGTTGGGGTTTGCCTTAAGGAAGAGATATTTATCGAACTGGCCGTCATCGGTGTAGAGCACCGAAAGTGCCGAGCACGGTGCATCGGTCGAAGCAATGGTGGGGCAAATGATAACCGGGGACTCCAGGTAATAGGCGACGGCCTTCGCGGTGTCGAGGATCTTGCCGCCACCGACGCCGACGATGATGTCGCAACCGTTGTCACGAGCGAGCGCAACCAGGCGATCGACCTCGCCCTTGGAGCACTCACCGTTAAAGTCCTCAAACAGCAGCTCGGCCTTAGCCTCGGCAAAGCCGCCCTCGATCTTGGCGCCGACGCGCTTCTTGCCCGAAGGCGTCACGATGACGAGGGCCTTAGCGCCGAGCGGCTCGACATAGGAACCGAGCTTGGCCAGCTCGTCCGGACCCTGGATGTACTTGCTGGGGCTATTGAAGATTGCAGCCATAACTATCCCATTCTCTAAAAAAGAAAGGGGCTCCGTACGGATACGTGCGGAGCCCCTCGTTACGATAACAAGAGTCGATTAGAAATCGATGTCGGTGTCGTAGTAGCAGGCCTTGAGGATCTTCTCGAAGTCAGCAGCCTTGGTCTCACGCGGGTTCTCGGGCGTGCAGGCGTCCTGCTCGGCGTTCGCGGCGATCTCGGGCAGCTTGGCGAGGAACTCCTCCTCGGAAACCATCTGCGGGTTCTCGGCGTCGACCTTCACGCCACCATTCGCGTAATCCTTGATGGACTGCGGAATGTTGAGCTGGTCGTTGAGGTCGCGAATCTTCTGGACGAGCGCGGCGATGAGCTCCTCGTTGGTCTCGCCGGGAAGGTGCAGGATCTCCTTGGCCACGTAAGCGTAACGCTCGGCAGCACGCGGGTCCTTGGAGTTCCACTGGATGACCTTGCCAAGGTACATAGCGTTAGCAGCACCGTGGATGATGTGACCGTTCTCGAAGGCTGCACCGGTCTTGTGAGCCATGGAGTGAACGATGCCGAGCAGGCCCGAGGAGAAGGCGATACCGGCGATGCACTGAGCCTCGTGCATGTGCTGACGGGCCTCATGGTCGCCAGCATAGGACTTGGGCAGCCACTCAACGATCTCGCGGATGCCGTGCAGAGCGTTGGCGTCGGTGAACATAGAGGCGCAGGTGGAAACGTAGGCCTCCATGCAGTGGGTCAGAGCATCCATGCCGGTGTGAGCGCACAGCTTGGCGGGCATGGTGTAGGTGAGCTCGGGGTCGACGATGGCGACATCAGGGGTGATGTTGAAGTCGGCCAGCGGGTACTTGATGCCCTTTTCGTAATCCGTGATGACGGAGAATGCGGTGACCTCGGTAGCGGTGCCGGAGGTAGAGGAAATGGCGCAGAAGTGAGCCTTCTGACGCAGCTCGGGGAAGCTGAACGGCTGGATAATGTTGTCGAAGGACTCCTCGGGATACTCGTAGAAGACCCACATGGCCTTAGCAGCATCGATGGGCGAACCGCCGCCGATAGCAACGATCCAGTCGGGCTCGAAGTCGCGCATAGCGGCTGCGCCCTTCATGACGGTCTCGATGGAGGGATCGGACTCGACGCCCTCGAACAGCTTGACCTCCATGCCGGCCTCTTTGAGGTCGGCCTCAACGTCCTGCAGGAACCCGCCGCGGCGCATAGAGCTGCCGCCAGAAACGATGATGGCCTTCTTACCCTTGAGGTTCTTCACCTCGTGGCGAGCGCCCTCACCAAAGTACAGATCGCGAGGATTGGTAAAACGTCCCATACTGTGCCTCCTAAACAAGCCCCTCTTAGACTTGCGTATATAACGGAGCACCCAATTGGCTCCGTTAGGACCGGTTTGCGCGTTGCCGGCGATGACAATGCGCGATGTCTAAACGTCTCAACGCTCAGACAAACACTATTTTACCGTTCTGGTTGGTCAGTTATTCACCTAAAGCCGCCAATGATGAAACGTTTTTTCTATCCCTGAAGACCCTTGTGCGGCATTCATACTCCCAAGCTGGGCAAACGTTTTATCAAGGTTGACTACATATCCCGGGCAGGACCGTGCCCCTCCAAAATATGCACCGTTCGCCGCCAAAAATCGACCGTTTGCGGCACCGTGATACCACTCGGTCGTCCAAGGTGCCGACATTTGTGCGACATCCGTCTTCGTGGTGCAAAGGTGCAAGTCCAAGTGCGGCACCCCCGTTGTGCCACATGCGGGTAAACTAGAACTTTATATAGAAACATTTGAACCCTAACCGCAGCAAAGGAGGCCCCATGGCATTCGATCCCATTCAAGAGGATTGCCATCGCCTCGTTCTTGAGGCCTTGCGCCGCGACAATATCCCGCTCACCGACGCTGCCGCCGTAGAGCATCTGATGGAACAATTCACCCGCAACCCCGCACCGCTCATCGTGCACGACCGCGACCGCGCCGGGCACCTCATTGCCAAGGTGGTCGAGGCTGTCGACTACCGCATTCCCTTTATCCCTGACGATACCCAGGCAGAGCAGGAAGAGGCAGCTGCCGAGAACATGCTCCGCGAGGCAGCCGCGCTCGACCCCACCAACTGGGACGCTCAGCGCGTGCTGACCGCCCTCGCCGCCGAATCCAACGAGGAATACGTGCAGTATCTGGTGTCCAAGTGCGACGAGGTGGAGCACGATCTGGCGCTTAAGATCGCCTCGGCGCAGGACCCCTACGAGCGCGAGGCCGCTGGCGACCTTATGCGCCGCCCCTACCTGCGCTGGCTTGCCGCCTTGGCATCGCGCGCGCTCATTAGCGGCCGCTATCGCATGTCGCTCGAAGCCGCAAACCGCAGCCTCGACTTTGCCCCCAACGATCCTGCCGGCGTCCGCCACACCGCGATGCTCGCCATGGCAAAGCTCGAATACCCCGCCGAGGAGCTCAAGCGCTTTCGCTCTGCCCACTCCGTCCCCTATCTCGCCAACACGCCGCTGCGCCGTCGTCCCAAGGATGCGGAGCGCGACTTGGACCCGTGGACGCTCATCGCGCTGATGAGCGCTGCCTGGCGCGAGCTGGACTACGAGGGTGCCGAGCACTACTTGCGCATCCTTGCACGCTCGTGTCCGCACGCAGCCGAGGCACTCTACTTCCAAACCGAGTTTCCCGATGGCGTCTATGCCCGCGTCAACGTAGGCGTAGGCTCCACCGACGAGCTTGTCCTCGCGCTGTCCGAGGCGACGCCGGTGCTGCAGGAGGGCCTGGGCGCCCCCGACAACGCCAGCTTTGCCGCCTGGGTCGCCACCAACGATATCGTGCGTTCCCAGATCGACGAGCGCATCCTGCGCGCAGCCGAGCAGGGACTTCCATTTAAGGGAGGGGACCTCTAATGGATCCGAGCGTCTACATCCCCGCCTACCTGGAGCGCACCTATCTGGCGTCGCACCCCGAGCTCACCGATGCAGCACGCGAGCTTGTCCATAACGACATTAGCGCGAATCCTCAAAAGTATGCGCAGTCCGAGCATGCCCAAGCGCTGCTGTCCTATGCCGGTGTTCATCGCCACCTGCTCGACGAGCTCCATCGCATCGAGGACATGGGCAGCGACGAGGAGTTTGAGCAGACGCGCAACCGCCTGTTCGACGATATGCGTGATGAACTGCTCAAGATCGTCCGCGTCGATGCGCATGTCCTCGATGCCCAGCTGCTCGCCATCATCCTGGCCGACATGCCCGTTGACGCCTGCCTGGGCGACCTGATGAAGCTCGAGGCGACCACGGCCGATTACCTGCAGCAAAGCGTGCCCGGGTTCGACATGGAAGCCCCGCACTACTGGGCCAACAAAGTGCTGACAGACAGCGTGACGGCGGCCGATCTCACCGTGAGCGAGCCGGCTCTTATCGGGTGGCTTCATACGCTCGAGGCCATCTCGCAGCTGTGCATGGCGAGCGCCCGCTACCGCGCTGCCGCCAACTACGCCTGCCGCGTCCTTAAGGCAGAAGGCTATCCCACCCGAGCCGCAGGCACCGTGTTGCTCGCCCTCGCTCGTCTGGAAGATCAGGACGGCTTTTTTGCCCTAGCCCACCAGCTCGAGGAAGAGATCGGGGCAGACGCACTCGAGAACTCTCCTTGGTATCTGCTCGCCCGCACGATTCTGCTGTTCAAAACGAACAAGATGCGCCCGGCGACACGCGCGCTGCGCGAGTTTGCTAACCGCTGCGAGGGCGGCGCGTTCTTCTTGCTGAACCCCATGTACCAGACGCCGTACCTTCCCTGCCGGCCCGAGCCACGCGATCCCTGGGATCTTTCGCACCAGGCCGTTTGGGAAGCGGACGGCATTATCTCGGATACCCCCGACTTTGCCCCCTGGGCCAATGCCTGCGAAGACGTATCGCAGCTTGCCCAGGAATTTGCGCGCCGCTACGGTTTTTAGTGACGCACTCGACCCGACCATGTCGTTTACGTTAGGAACGGTTTCATGAACCTCCGCTCATCTCTTGCCTGTACCTCGAGCGATATCGCCCGCTGGGGGCTGCGCTCCGTCCTTAAGCGCCAGGGCGGCGTACTCCCCGGCCGCATCGCCATGAAGATCGACCCCGAGCTGCTGAGCGACCTCGCCGGCCTTGTCGACCGCAGCGTGGTGATCACCGGTACTAATGGCAAGACCACCACCTCCAACCTCATCGCCGACGCCGTTGCCGCCAGCGGCGCTACCGTGGTGTGCAACCGTGCCGGCAACAATATGGAACCTGGTGTGGTGGGTGCTCTGCTCGAGGCCCGCGGCGGCCTTAAGCACACCAGCAGCGGCAAGCGCGTGGGCGTTTTTGAATGCGATGAGCTCTACACCGTGCGCGTCCTGCCCAAGCTCAAGCCGACTTACTTTGTGCTGCTCAACCTGTTCCGCGACCAGCTAGACCGCTACGGCGAAATCGACCATACCCAAGACGTCATCGCCCATGCGTTGGAGCTCTCTCCGACAACAACGCTCATCTACAACGCAGACGACCCGCTGTGTGCCGCGATCGCCGCGCGCGTTCCCAATGCAAGCATCGCCTTTGGCATCGACGGCGCCACCGACACCGAATCCGACCGCATTAGCGACTCGCGTTTTTGCTCACAGTGCAACGCGCCGTTGGAGTACGACTATGTGCAGTACGGACAGCTTGGCGCATACCATTGCCCCTCGTGCGGCTGGGCCCGCCCTGGGCTTGTCCGTCGCGTGACGGGCGTGGAGCTCGGCTGTGACGGCTACGGCTTTGACCTGGTCTTTGGATCTGCGCCCGACGCGGCCGCCGTACACATCGCCACGCGCTACAACGGCCTGTACATGGTCTACAACGTAGCCGCAGCCTTCTTCGCCGCCCACGAGCTGGGCGTGGACGCGGCGCATCTGCAGCCCACGCTCGACGCCTACGTGCCAGCAG
>FR878579.1 GCA_000434535.1 Collinsella sp. CAG:166 | reverse complement strand
TCTCGGGCAGGCCGCGCATGCGCGCGAGCGAGCGCGCGAGGGCGAGTGCCACCCCCGGTACGTCGAACAGGCCGTGGAGATAGGTTCCGAACACGTTTCCGCAGGCCGCGCCTTCTGGTTTGCCGCCAATCGTGCCCGCAGGGGCGCAGGAGACGGTCGTTTCGCCGTCGTGAATCTCGTACCCACGCGCCGTCATGCCGTTCCACACCGAGAACGCGCCTTGGGCGCCCGTGATGCGCAGCTCCGACTGGGCGAGGCGCTTTTCCTCCTTGAACACCGTACTTGCAGGGATGAGCCCGAGCCCGCGCGCGGTGCCAGCGCCTTCCCTGCCGTGCGGGTCCGAAAGCTCGTCTCCCAAAAGCTGGTAGCCTCCGCATATGCCGAGCACCGGCGTGCCCGCGCCCGAAAGCGCGCGTACACAGGCTCCGATGCCGCTAGCCGCAAGCCAGCGCGCGTCGTCGACCGTGGACTTCGAGCCGGGAAGCACCACCAGGTCGGGTCGGCCCAGATCGGTCGTCGAGGAAACGTAGCGCACGCCCATGCCGGGCACGCGCGAAAGCGGGTCGAAGTCGGTGAAGTTCGACAGATGCGGAAGGCGCACGACGGCGACGTCGATGACGCCGCGCGCCTCGCGGGCAGTTAGGCGCGGCGCGAGCGAGTCCTCGTCGTCCAGGTCGAGCGTTAGATACGGCACGACCCCCACGACGGGAACCCCGCACATCTTCTCGAGCGGGGCCAAACCCGGGCGCAGGATTTCCACATCGCCGCGGAACTTGTTCACCACAAGCCCCCGCAAAAGAGCGCGATCCTCGGGAGCAAAGAGCGCGACCGTGCCGTAGAGCTGGGCAAACACCCCGCCTGGGTCGATGTCGCCCGCGAGCAGCACGGGGGAGGACACGGCGCGCGCGAGCCCCATGTTGACGATGTCGTTTTCGGCAAGGTTGATTTCGACGGGGCTGCCGGCGCCCTCGATGACGATGACGTCGTTTTCCTCCGCGAGCGAATCGAACGCCTCCAAAATCTGCGGCATGAGCGCCTTCTTTCGCGCGAAGTAATCCCTCGCAGCGAAGG
>FR878578.1 GCA_000434535.1 Collinsella sp. CAG:166 | reverse complement strand
GCACGGAACGGAAGGGGGCTAAAGGTAGGAGTCTACCGGTGGGTTTACCCCGCCGGACAGACGATGACCAGGTGATCCTCTACAGGATCGTCAAGGTTTCCGTGGGGTACCCGTTGGGTACTTAGATCAACACGCAGGCGACGGTCAGGATGATGGCGCAGGCGACGGAGAGCGCGACGATGAGCTTAAGGGCAAACTTGAGCCAGGTCGTCCACTCGATCTTGGCCAGGGCGAGACCGCCCATGATGGCGCCGGAGGTCGGGGTGAATAGGTTCACGACACCGATGGCGGCGGAGAAGATCATGACCATGACCTCAGGCGAGAAGCCGAGCTTAACAGCCAGCGGTCCCATGATGGGCATGGAGACGGTGGCCATACCGGAGGTCGAGGGGATCAGGAAGGACAGGCCGAAGTAGACCAGGAAGCTCATGGGAGCGAAGATCACGCCGGACAGGCCAGCCAGGGCATTGGCGGCAGCGTCGAGGACGAAGACATCGAGGCCGGTGTTAGCCATGAGGACGGAGATACCACGGGCGAGGGCGATGACGAGAACAACGGACATCATGTCGGCAGCGCCGGTGATGAAGGTGTTAACGATCTGCTTCTCGGACAGGCCACCGATGATACCGATCAGGACGGCCATGAGGAAGAACCAGGTGGAAGCCTCGTCGAAGTACCACTGGCCAATGGGCAGGCCGGTGATCAGGGCAGACCAGCCCTGGACGACGGCGTTACCGTCGGCGTCGTAGACAGCGCCAGCGTCGAAGAAGTTGGCGACGCCCTCGTTGAGGTCGGCCAGCGGAATGAAGCCGACGATCATGACGACGAAGGTGAAGGCGAAGGCGATCAGAACACCCTTCTGACGACCGGTGAGCTTGACCTCCTTGTGGACCTCGGAAGCAGCCTTGCCGTGAGCCTCTTCGGCGTCCTTGAGCTCCTGCATCGACAGGATGGTGGAACCCTTGTCAGCCTTGACCTTCTTGGCATAGTTCATCACGAAGAAGATGGACATAGCGGTAGTGACAATCCACAGGACGGCACCGAGGCCGATGATGATGGACTGGTTGACCTCAATGCCAACGCCGGTCAGAGCGTCGACGGCAGCGCCGACGGCGAACGGGTTAACCGTGGAGCCCAGGCAGCCGCAGCCAGCGCCGAGCAGGACGGTAGCGGCACCGACCATGGGGTCGAAGCCAGCAGCCATCATGGTAGCGGCGAGCAGGGCGTAGAAGGGAACGGTCTCCTCGCACATACCATAGGTGGTACCACCGAGGGAGAAGATGAGCATCAGCACGGGAATGAGCATAATCTCGTTGCCCTTAAGCTTCTGCACCAGAACGGCGATGCCGTTGTCCAGGGCGCCGGTCTCGGTCATCATACCGAGGAAGCCGCCCAGGATCATAACGAAGAGGCAGACGGGCAGAGCGTCAGCGAAGCCCTTAATCGGGGCGGTGCAGAAATCGCTCAGACGGGCGGCAGTAACCGCGCCGCCGGACGTGCCGGAGACGATAACGGTAATCACTGCGACAATTGCCAGCAGAGCAAGAAGAATGGTGAACGATGAAGGCATACCGCGCTTTTTCTTAGCGGTCTCAGTCATAGTTCTCATCCCCCCTTCATAAATCATTTACTGATCTCGCCAGAAGCGGCTCTTCCGTGCCGTGCCTGCCGCTTGATGCGAGATTATTACCAGATAAAACTGCTCGGGGTGTGCAGCAATACACCCCGAGCGAGATGCTAGATGCTCTTACTTGAGCGTGGCGTACATGACAGCCTTGATGGTGTGCATGCGGTTCTCGGCCTCGTCGAAGACCTTGGAAGCGGGGCTCTCGAAGACCTCGTCGGTGACCTCCTGCTCGGTGATGCCGAACTGCTCGCACTTCTCGGCGCCAATGGTGGTGTTGGTGTCGTGGAAGCTGGGCAGGCAGTGCAGGAAGATGGCACCCGGGTTGGCCATAGCCATGACCTCGGAGGTGACACGATACGGGGTGAGCTGAGCGATGCGCTCGGCCCAGACCTCGTCGGGCTCGCCCATGGAGACCCACACGTCGGTGTAGATAACGTCGGCACCGGTGACGCCGTCCTTGACGTCGGTGGTCAGCTTGATGGTGCAACCGTTGGCCTCGGCGATGGGCTTGCAGGCCTCGATGACGTCGTCGGCGGGCATGCACTCCTCGGGGCCGCAGGCCACGAAGTTCATGCCGAGCTTGGAGCAGACGACCATGAGGGAGCGAGCGACGTTGTTCTTGCAGTCGCCCATGAAGACGAGGGTCTTGCCCTTGATGTCGTAGTTGAAGTTCTCCTGGACGGTCAGGATATCGGCGAGCATCTGGGTGGGATGCCACTCAGTGGTCAGGCCGTTCCACACGGGCACGCCGGACTTAGCAGCGAGCTCCTCGACGTCGTCCTGGGCAAAGCCACGGAACTCGATGCCGTCATACATGCGGCCGAGAACGCGGGCGGTGTCCTCGATGGACTCCTTCTTGCCCATCTGCGACGAACCGGGATCGAGATAGGTCACGCCCATGCCCAGGTCCATGCCGCCGACCTCGAAGGCGCAGCGGGTACGAGTGGAGGTCTTCTGGAAGAGCAGAACGATGTTCTTGCCCTCGAGATAGCGATGCGGAACGCCAGCGCGCTTCATATCCTTGAAGTTCTTGGAGAGCTTGAGCAGGTACTCGATCTCCTCGGTGGTGAGGTCGAGAAGCTTGAGGAAGCTACGGCCGGAGAGGTTAACACCCATGGTTCGATTCCTTTCGAAGAAATGAATTACGTAAGTATCAGTGTTGCC
>FR878577.1 GCA_000434535.1 Collinsella sp. CAG:166 | reverse complement strand
TCTTGACAGCGGATTGGGTCATATGAGCGAAAACGCACCGGTCAAGGCATGGCGCGAGGCCTATCGTCTGTTCAAGACCAAGAAAGGCGCGCGCTGCTCGATCGAGAACTTGCTCAAACGCGTGCTCAAAGGCAAGCCGGTGGGCCACATTACGCCCGCGGTGGATATCTACAACACGGTGTCGCTGACCTACGCGCTGCCCGTGGGAGGCGAGGATCTGCATGCGATCGAGGGAGACCTTCGCTTGAAGGTGACCGACGGTGGCGATGCATTCTTGCCGCTTGGCGAGGAGGCGGACGATCCGACGCTGCCCGGCGAGCTTGCCTACATCGACGATGCGGGCGCCGTGTGCCGTTGCTGGAACTGGCGCGACGGCGTTCGCACGGCGCTGTCCGACGATTCGGCCGATGCATTCTTGGCGATTGAGTGCGTGGAGCCCGAGCGGATGGGGGATTGCCAGGCCGCGATCGATCGCCTAGCCGAGCTGCTCGAGCGCTATCTGGGAGCGACGGTTGTCATTAAGACGCTTGTGACCCGCGACAATCCTTGCGTGGAGCTGTAGCGACGCCTAGAACCTATTGATGCCCCAAACCACCACAAAGGTGCCTGTCCCTTTGTGGTGGTTTTTATGTTGATGGGTTAACAAATGGGGTATTTGGGTACGGGTGTCGCCTTATGCGACTAAGATGTTTACCCGTAAGCATTATGCAAGCGAAAGGCGGTCGTCTCCCATGCAGCAGAACGACGAGACACGTTTCGAGGACTTTGTCGGACTGATCAGCGGGCTCTACAAGGAGATTCAGCGCATTAAGACATCCGAGGGCGCAAGGCTGGGCCTCAAGGGCTCCGACGTTATGTGCCTGTACTATCTTGAGCGCAGCAAGGACGGCCTGACTGGCGCCGACCTGGCTCGCATGGCAGGCGTGACCCGCGCCGCCGTCTCGCGTACGCTCGCGCATCTGGAGGAGGGTGGCTACGTCGAGGTCGATGATTCGGGCGATGCCGCCGTTAAGTATCGTGCTCCGGTGCGCCTGACCGCTCTGGGCGGCGAGAGCATGAGCGAGGCGGACCGCATCATTCGCGAGGTGCTCGATACCACCGGTAAGGCTATGGGTGTGGAGCAGCGCGAGCAGATGTATGCGTCGCTGCGCACGATTCTCAACACCCTGCGCGAGATCTAAGGCCGCCAAGGCATTTGCTTCCAATTAACAACTGCATAGTCCCGTTTGAGTGCGTATGCCGTGCCGGGGCATTGCTGTCAAAATTCCCTGCGCGGGACCTGCGCAAGAAAGGATTCGCTATGTCCATTCGTATTATTACCGATTCCGCGAGCGATATGTCGCCGGCTGAGCATCCCGCTCTGCGTGTTCTGCCGCTGTCCGTCACCTTTGGCACCGATGTGTACATGGATGGCGTCGACATCGATCACCAGCGCTTTTACGAGATGCTCGTGGAGCGCGATGAGCTGCCCAAGACCGGCCAGGTCAACCCGTACGCGTTTTCGCAGGCTATTGCCGAGGCGCGAGAGGCCGGCGATGAGGCTGTGATTATTACCGTGGGCGCTAAGCTTTCGGGCACCAATCAGAGTGCCCGTACCGCACTTGCCGAGGCGCCGGGCGGCGACGTGTACGTGGTGGATAGCAATAACGTCACTCTGGGCGAGCGTATCCTGGTCGAGTATGCGCTGCGCTTGGTGGACGAGGGCCGCAGTGCGGCTCAGATCGCGGCGGCCGTCGAGGCCGTCCGTGACCGCGTGGTCGTCATCGGCCTGCTCGAGACGCTGGAGTACCTGGTGCGCGGCGGTCGTCTGTCTGCTGCGGCCGGCGCCGTGGGTACGCTGCTCAACGTAAAGCCCGTGGTGGCTGTCGAGGACGGTCTGATCGTGCAACTGGGCAAGGCGCGCGGTTCCAAGAACGGCCGCAACCTGCTGAACC
>FR878576.1:298-7698 GCA_000434535.1 Collinsella sp. CAG:166 | reverse complement strand
CGACTAGTCGTTTAAGAACGTCCCCAATGACTAGGGCTATTCCACCGTTCCGTAGACGGCGCCCCAGCCGTGGGCGGCCAAGGCGGAGTTGAGCTGGTCGCAAAGTGACTGGCGGTCGTAATAGCCGGGCGGTAGCAGGTTGACGATTTCCATGAGATCGGGCGCCAGGTCCAAGATTTCGGCTTGTACGATCAGATCCAGGCGGTCGATGGCGTGGCGGTCGTAAAACAGTCCGTCGACCAGGCGCTGCAGGTCGCCGAATTCCTCGGCCTGAAACGATCCGTACTCCATAGTGCCTCCTTGGGCGCCCCACGCCGGCATGCGCGGCGATGTCGTAAATCATTGCGATGAACTTAATCTATCACGGCTTCATGCCGTTGCGGCGGTGGCGGTCTATACTTAGACGAACTGCAACGTCCCGCTTCGCGAAAGGTCGCACCCATGCAGACGATCTACCAGAAGATGGAAACCACCGAACTCGATGCCGCCATCGAGGCGCTCAAAGCCGAGGTCGCCGAGGTCAAGGCCAAGGGCCTGGCGCTCGACATGGCCCGCGGCAAGCCGTCGCCCTCCCAGGTGGACATCTCTCGACCCATGCTCGATATTCTCAATGCCGACGCCGATCTGCACGACGGCAACGTCGACTGCTCAAACTACGGTTGCTTTGAGGGCATTCCCTCGGCGCGCAAACTGGCGGGGGAGTTCCTGGGTTGCCCTGCCGAGCAGACGCTCGTACTGGGTTCGTCGAGCCTTCTGATCGAGCACGATATCGCCGGCATGTTTTGGCGCTGCGGTTCGTGCGGCAGCGAGCCTTGGGAGGCTTACGAGGCCGCGCACGACGGCAAGAAGGTCAAATTCCTGTGCCCTGTTCCCGGCTACGACCGTCACTTTGGCATCACCGCCGACCTGGGCATCGAGAACGTTCCCGTCGCGATGACCGACAACGGCCCCGACATGGACGAGGTCGAGCGCCTGGTTGCCGCCGACGACTCCATCAAGGGCATCTGGTGCGTGCCCAAGTATTCCAACCCCACGGGCATCACCTTTAGCGAGGACACCGTGCGTCGCCTGGTCGAGATGCCCACGGCCGCGCCCGATTTCCGCATCTTCTGGGATAACGCCTACTGCGTGCACGACCTGTACGACGAGACCGACGAGCTCGCCAATATCTTCGACCTCGCTCGCGCGGCGGGCACCGAGGATCGCGTGGTGGCCTTTGCCTCGACGTCCAAGATTACCTTCCCGGGCGCCGGCATCGGCTTTATCGGTGCGAGCCCCGCGGTTATCGCCGAGTTCTCCAAGCGCCTGAAGGCCGGCCTTATCAGCGCCGATAAGCTCAACCAGCTGCGCCACGTGCGCTTCCTTCCCACCATCGAGGCGGTCAAGGAGCACATGAAAAAGCATGCCGAGTTCCTGCGTCCGCGCTTTGAGGCCGTTGAGCGCAAGCTCACCGAGGGCCTGGGCGATACGGGCTGTGCCACCTGGACGCACCCCCGCGGCGGCTACTTTGTAAGCTTCGATGGTCCCGAGGGCTCGGCCCAGAAGGTCGCCGCGCTTTGCGCCGACCTGGGCGTCAAGCTCACGCCGGCCGGTGCCACCTGGCCCTATGGCAAGGATCCGCGCGATACCAACATCCGTATTGCGCCGAGCTATCCCACGGTCGAGGACCTGGAGGCCGCGCTCGACGTGCTGGTGCTGGCCGTTAAGCTTGTCGCTGCCGAGCTTGCTCGTGCCGAGCGCGCCTAACGCCTAGGGCCCCGCAAGTCCGCGCCCAGTACTATCCGCACTTTCGATACGTAAAGGAGCGTATACATGGATTTGGGTATTTCCACCAACCCCACGCCGGAGACCTACACCATTAAGGTAACCGGCGAGATCGATATCTCTAACGCCGATAGCCTGCGCAATGCCATCGACCTGGCGCTCGAGCAGCCCACTGAGGCCGTTGAGCTCGATTTTGCCCAGGTGAGCTACATCGACTCGACGGGCATTGGCGTGCTCGTGGGCGCCGCGCACCACGCGGTCGACCACGGCAAGCGCTTTAGCTGCACCAATGTGCAGCCCCCGGTGATGCGCGTGGTTCAGCTGTTGGGTGTCGACCAGGAGATTTCGATCACCGCTGCATAATCTTTGCCCCCAAAAGGGCATGCCGTTTGGCATATGTTTGTGATGCGCTCGGACGTTTTGGCGTCCGGGCGCTATACTTGACCGAATGAATAGACGAGTTCCGGCCGAATGGCGCGGTGCGGGCTCGACTCACATCGAGCCTTGGAGGTATGTGTGTTTGGTATTGGAGAGGGTGAGCTCGCGATCATCGTGGTCTTCGGCTTTTTGCTGTTTGGCCCGGATAAGCTCCCGCAGATGGGCCGTACGATCGGCCGTGCCATCCGTCAGTTCCGCGAGACGCAGGAAAAGATGACGGCCGTTGTTCAGTCCGAGATCATCGACCCGGTAAGCGAGGCCGCGTCGGCCCCGGTCAAGCCCAAGAAGGCTGCCGTCGATGATGATTCCGATGCGGACGAGGATGCCGTCGAGACGGCTGCGCCCGCAAAGAAGGAGACCTTTGCCGAGCGCCGTGCCCGCCTTGCCGCCGAGAAGGCCGCAAGCGAGGGTGCCACCGAGGGCGAAGGCGCTGCTGATGAGGCCGAGCCCGCCAAGGCCGAGCCTGCCGCTGCCACCGTCGATCCCGAACCTGCTGCAGAGCCGGAGCCCGAGCCCGAGCCGGCAGAGCCCACGACGGCCGATCTCTACGCCCGTCGTCCCCGCAAGCGCAAGGCCGTCGTCGACCAGCTCGCTCGCGAGCTCGAGGCCGAGGACGACGCTGCCGCCGCCGACGCCTCGAAGGGAGGCGATGAGTAATGCCTATCGGACCTGCGCGTATGCCGCTCTTCGATCACCTGGGAGAACTCCGTCGCCGCCTGACCATCGTGGTCGTGTCGGTGTTTGCCGCCGCTATCGTGCTGTATTTCGCCACGCCTGTTGTGCTCGACATCCTGGAAGATCCCATCCGCTCCTTTGTGCCGGACGGTAAGTTCTACATCACTACCACGCTCGGCGGCTTTGGCTTGCGCTTCTCGCTGGCCATCAAGATGGCCGTGGTCATGTGCACGCCCATGATCATCTGGCAGATTCTAGCGTTTTTCCTGCCGGCGCTTCGACCCAACGAGCGCAAGTGGGTCGTGCCCACGGTGCTCGCCTCGACGGTGCTGTTCTTCCTGGGTGCCATCTTCTGCTACTTCATCATCATTCCTGCGGGCTTTGAGTGGCTCATCGGCGAGACCTCGGCCGTCGCTACGGCACTGCCCGATCTGGAGAACTACGTCAACATGGAGCTGCTCTTTATGATCGGCTTTGGCGTGGCGTTTGAGCTGCCGCTCATCATCTTCTATCTGTCCGTCTTCCACATCGTGTCCTACGCTGCTTTCCGCGGTGCCTGGCGTTATGTATACGTTGGCCTGCTCGTGGGTTCGGCTGTGATCACGCCCGACGGCTCGCCCGTTACGCTGGGTCTCATGTATGGCGCCCTGCTCTCGCTCTACGAGATTTCGCTCGCCATCGCCCGTGTGGTCATTACCGCGCGCGAGGGCAAGGAGGGCCTGTTTGTGAGTCGTCTGGACCTGTTCTCGGACGATGAGGACGACGAGGAGTAAATCGGTATGCACGAGGTTGGCATTGTCAACGGCATACTCGATACAGTGATTCGCGCGGCGCGTGGGGCGGGGGCCTCGCGCGCCGTTTTGGTAACGCTGCGTATCGGGGATATGACCGAGGTCGTGCGCGAGGCGCTCGACTTTGCCTGGGAGACGTTTCGCGACGAGGACCCGCTCACGCGCGGCTGCGAGCTTGCCGTGGAGGAAGTCCATCCACAAAGCGAGTGCCTGGACTGCGGCGAGGTCTTTGATCACGACCGTTTCCATTGTCGCTGTCCCCAGTGTGGCGGCGCCAACGTGCGTCTGCTGCACGGCCGCGAACTCGACATCGCAAGTATCGAGATCGAGACCCCCGACGATTAGCCCGCCAGCAACCTGGGGACGGGGTATAAATGGTAGAAGTAAGGAGCGCTAAGTATGGTCGAGAAAACGATTGATATCGCGTCGCCGATTCTGTCGCGCAATGAGCGCCTGGCAGATCAACTGCGTCAACGATTTAATGAGACAAACACTTATGTGATCAACGTCTTGTCGAGTCCCGGTTCGGGCAAGACCACTACGATCCTGGGCACCAACGAGCGCCTGCGCGACAAGGCCGGCTTGCGCTGCGCCGTCATCGAGGGCGACATCGCCTCGGACGTCGACGCCATCACCATGAAGGAAGCCGGCATGCCTGCCATCCAGATCAACACGGGCGGCCTGTGCCACCTCGAGGGCAACATGATCATGGAGGCCGTTGACGCGTTCGACCAGGCCGTGGGTCTGGAAAACATCGACGTCATCTTTATCGAAAACGTGGGTAACCTGGTCTGCCCAGTCGACTTTGACCTGGGCGAAAACCTGTCCATCATGATTCTCTCGGTGCCCGAGGGCGACGACAAGCCCATCAAGTACCCGGGCATCTTTCAGCACGCCGGCGCGCAGCTGCTCAACAAGGTCGATGTGGCCCCGGCTTTCGATTTTGACATGGATAGGTATACTAAGACACTCGATGACCTCAATCCGCAGGCGCCGCGGTTTTCCGTCAGCGCGCGCAAGGGCGAGGGCATGGATGCCTGGTGCGATTGGCTCATCGGGCAGATTGAGCAAGCAAGGGCGTAAGTCGGCCGCCATACGGGCGGGCGTAGCCGCAGAGATACGAGATAGGAGCCTCTTTTGAAGCTCATCATCGCCGAGAAAAACGACGCCGCGCGTCAGATTGCCGAGCGTCTGTCCACGGGCAAGCCCAAAAAGGACAAGGTGTACAACACCGCCATCTACCGTTTTGAGTGGAAGGGCGAGGAGTGCGTGACCATCGGCCTTGCCGGTCACATCCTAGCGCCCGATTTTTGCGACAGCGTGCTGTTCGATAAAAAGCTGGGCTGGTATTCGGTCACCGAGGACGGCGAGATGCTGCCGGCCGACATACCCGATGGCCTGGCGCGTCCGCCCTACGACACCAAGCGCAAGCCGTTTCTTGCCGATGGCATCTCAATCAAGGGCTGGAAACTCGAGAGCCTGCCTTACCTCACCTGGGCGCCCGTCATTAAGCTACCGGCCGAGAAGGAACTCATTCGTTCGCTCAAGAACCTCGCCAAGAAGTCCGACAGTGTCATCATCGCCACGGACTTCGATCGCGAGGGCGAGCTGATCGGTTCGGACGCCCTCAACAAGGTGCGCGAGGTTGCGCCCGACCTGCCGGTCGCCCGCGCCCAGTATTCTTCGTTTACCAAGGCCGAGATCACGCAGGCCTTCGATAATCTCGTCTCGCTCGACCAGAATCTGGCCGACGCCGGCGAGAGCCGCCAGCACATCGACCTCATTTGGGGTGCGGTGCTCACGCGCTACCTGACGCTCGCCAAGTTTGGCGGCTTTGGTAACGTGCGCTCTGCCGGCCGTGTGCAGACGCCGACGCTTGCCCTGGTGGTCGAGCGCGAGCGCGAGCGCATGGCGTTTGTGCCCGAGGACTATTGGCAGATCCGCGGCATGGGCGCCGCACAGGGTGCTGCCGAGGACGACCGCTTTAAGATTGCGCACAAGACGGCGCGCTTTACCGACAAGGATGCTGCTGAGGCGGCGTACGGCCACGTTGACGGCGTTGCGACGGCAACCGTCGCCGCGGTGACCAAGCGTTCGCGCAAGCAGCAGCCGCCCACGCCGTTTGCGACCACCTCGCTGCAGGCTGCCGCCGCAGCCGAGGGCATCTCACCTGCGCGTACCATGCGCATCGCCGAGTCCCTCTACATGGCCGGTCTCATCAGCTACCCGCGTGTCGACAATACCGTGTACCCTGCGACGCTCGATCTGGGCGCCGTGGTGAGCGACCTTGCAAAGATCAACCCGGCGCTGGCGCCCGTGTGCAAAAAGGTGCTCGCCGGCCCCATGAAGCCCACGCGCGGCAAAGTCGAAACCACCGACCACCCGCCTATCTATCCCACGGGCGAGGGCGATCCGTCCGCGCTCGACGGTGGCCAGCGCAAGCTCTACGACCTCATCGCCCGTCGCTTCCTGGCAACGCTCATGGGTCCCGCGACCATCGAGAACACCAAGCTCGAGCTCGACGTCAATGGTGAGCCGTTCGTGGCTTCGGGCGATGTGCTCGTGACCCCGGGTTTCCGCGAGGCGTATCCGTATGGACTCAAGCGCGACGAGCAGATGCCGCCGCTGGAGCAGGGCGATGCGGTCGACGTGTTCGACATTAAGCTCGAGGCCAAGCAGACCGAGCCGCCCGCACGCTACAGCCAGGGCAAGCTCGTGCAGGAGATGGAAAAGCGCGGCCTGGGCACCAAGTCCACGCGCGCGAGCATCATCGAGCGCCTGTACGCCGTGCGCTATCTCAAAAACGATCCCGTGGAGCCGAGCCAGCTGGGCATCGCCATCATCGATGCACTGTCGCAGTTTGCCCCGCGCATCACGAGCCCCGATATGACCAGCGAGCTCGACGGCGACATGACCCGCGTGGAGCGCGGCGAGGACACCGAAGAGCATGTCGTGACGCACTCGCGCGCGCTGCTGGCCGGTGTGCTCGACGAGCTGCTCAAGCATACGCAGGAACTGGGCGATGCTATCAGCGACGCCGTCACGGCCGATGCGCGCGTGGGCGCCTGCCCCAAGTGCGGCAAGGACTTGGTTATGAAGACGAGCGCCAAGACCCGCGGCAGCTTTATCGGCTGCATGGGCTGGCCCGACTGCGATGTGACCTATCCGGTGCCGAGCGGCGTCAAGGTGAGCCCGCTCGAGGGCGAGGCTGCTGTGTGCCCCGAATGCGGTGCGCCGCGCATTAAGTGCCAGCCGTTCCGCCAAAAGGCTTTCGAGATTTGCGTGAACCCCACATGCCCCACCAACTACGAGCCCGACCTTAAGGTGGGCGAGTGCAAGGTGTGCGCCGAGGCAGGACGCCATGGCGACCTGATCGCACACAAGAGCGAGAAGAGCGGCAAGCGCTTTATCCGCTGCACCAACTACGATGACTGCGGCGTGAGCTATCCGCTGCCGGCGCGTGGCAAGCTCGAGGCGACGGGCGAGACCTGCCCCGAGTGCGGCGCCCCCATCGTGGTGGTCAACACCGCGCGCGGCCCGTGGCGCATCTGCGTGAACATGGACTGCCCGACCAAGGAGAAGAAGCCCGCCCGCGGCCGCAAGACCACGACCAAGGCGAGCGCGGCGAAGAAGACCACGGCAGCCAAGAAGACTTCGACCGCCAAGAAGTCGACCGCCAAGAAGACTGCCGCGAAAAAGACGACCACCAAGAAGGCGGCCGCCGACAAGTAG
>FR878576.1:0-287 GCA_000434535.1 Collinsella sp. CAG:166 | reverse complement strand
GGCCGCCGACAAGTAGCGGCGCAGCCGAAACATTGCCCAAAAAACGAGCGAGGGTCCCATGATCCTCGCTCGTTTTTTGACCGGCAGTTAGGGACATTCCTTTTTCTGCCGGCAGTTTAGGAACGTCCCTAACTGCCGGCTCGGAAACGACAAGGCGTTAGTTCACTTCGACGGGTTTGGCGCCGGGATAGTGCTCCTCAAAGTCTAGGCGGTACTTATTGTCATTGGTGCCCGCCACGTTGTCGCGCGACAGCGGCGCCACGATCTCGTTCTTATGGTCTGCGGGC
>FR878575.1 GCA_000434535.1 Collinsella sp. CAG:166 | reverse complement strand
GCCAACACCCGAAGCCGCCCGCACGGCCTCCGAGCGCTTCAGCGCCACGCGGATCCGTGCGAACAGCTCCTCAATTGCAAACGGCTTGGTCAGGTAATCGTCGGCGCCGGCATCGAGCCCGGCAACCTTATCCATCACGGCATCGCGCGCGGTGACCATGATCACCGGCACGTCCTTGTGCTTGCGGACACGCCGCAGGACCTCCATGCCGTTGAGCTGCGGCAACAGCACATCGAGCAGAATCAGATCGTAGTCGCGCTCCAGTGCCAGGTCCACGGCGGTGCGGCCGTCGGCGGCGTGCTCCACCTGGTAGCCCTCGTGCTCCAGCTCGAGCGTCACAAAGCGGGCGATTTTCTCCTCGTCCTCTACGATCAGGATCCGTGCCATGCGTGCCCCCGTCTGCGATTACTTGTCGTCGTTCAGATTTTGTTTGATGTCGTCCGCGGCATCGGCGGCGTGATTCATAAGGTTGTTGATGCTGCCGGGCACGTCGCCGTCGCTGTCGATGCGGTAGCGCATGCCAAAGAACAGGCCAATCAGCATCAGCCATATCGTGGCGCCCCAAGCAAACAGCGCGACGATGGGGATCAGGATGGGGATGTTGAGGATGATCGCATCGCGGCGCGTGGCGATAAACTTGGTGTCCAGGCTCAGGCGGAAGAGCTTTTTGAGGTACTCCCACACGCTGTCCATCTTCTTGGAGAAGTCGGTCTTTTCGCTCGACTTTTCGTAGGCGGCCTGCGCGGCGACCATCTCGGCCGAGGGCTCATCGACTGGCGCGGACTCGGTGGCGGCGTGCGCCGACGTGGTCTGGGTCTTGCCCTGCGACTCGAGCCAAATGATGGCATCCAGGACGTTGCCGTCGGCGGCGTCGAGCGCGGCCTTGGCATCGGTGTAGCTCACGTTGCACTTGGTGCGGATGGTTTCAACTTTTTCGAGGTCGTCCATGACCTGTCCTTTCGTTCGATGGGCGCGACGCCGGGCGATCTGCCCGGGCGCGAGCGTTGCGTTCGGCAGTCTGCGTTGCGCGGCGCCGCCCCGCCCTTGGTCGAACTCTATAGTGCAGGTTATAGATTAAGCGATTCTTGAGCCAAGATTAATGTTGGATGAGTTTTTGGGTGGCAATGGGAAAGGGAGAGGTTTCCTTCTGGGTAGCTAGCAGCGAGGTCTAATACTTTTCCGAGAAGTGAACGAGCTAAATCGGACCCCCGAAGCATCGACACTTTAGAGGTGCCGTTTCCTGCGGTTTCGGTGCTGGAATCCTGCGATTTTGCCGACGAAAAATGTGGATGCTTCAGGGGTCCAAAAACAGACGTTCACTTCGCGGAAAAGTATTAGACCTCGATAGCGGGGGATGGGGTGCCGGTGCAAAACGGCGTTATGGGTTGGTCGAGCAGGTGGTTTTGAGGCGACTGGGACATGGCGGGCGGTCGATCACCTATACTGGTTGGGCTCAACTGGAGAGGTGATAACTAGTTATGAAGTCAATCAATGTTGCAGCAGCGATTATTCAGAAGGACGGGAAAATCCTGAGTTGTCAGCGCGGCTATGGCGAGTTTAAAGACGGCTGGGAGTTTCCGGGCGGAAAGCTCGAATCGGGCGAGACCGGCGAGCAGGCAATCGTGCGCGAGATTCAAGAAGAGCTCGAGGTCACAATCGGTAACCTCGCCTATCTTTGCACGGTCGAACACGATTATGAGACGTTCCACCTGTCGATGCAGTGCTACCTGGCTAACATCCTTTCCGGGGAGTTCAAAGAGCACGCTCATGAGGATATGAAATGGCTTGATACCAATAACCTGTGGGATGTCGATTGGCTTCCGGCGGACGTTAAGGTTGTCGATGAGCTCGAAAAGAAGCTCGGGCTTAAGTAGACAGAAGGAGCGGGTGCCATATGGCGACTCGCTCCTTTTTTGTTATTACTCGGCCTCGCTCAAATCGCTGAGCATAAACTCGTAAATGTCCTGACGCACGGGCGCATTGAGCTCATATTCGATTTCGACGGCGTTGTCGCCGCTCTTAGTTTTAATGGCTTCGAACTTGCCGGTCGGATGCATTTCGCCTAAGAAATAGAACTCCTTGCCACCCTTATCGTCCTTGTTCTTTCGCATAAACAAATACGTCTTCAGGCCGTTTCCCGGCCATGCCTGCAGTCGCAGAATCTCGGGGGAGTTGAGCGTGCGGTTGCCCTTCGAGATTGCGATGAGCTTGCTCGGCGAAACAAAGCGGTCTTCATACTGAATTGACTCACTAATGTCGGGCGCCTTGTCATAGTTAATGAACACGGGGAATGTATTGGTCTTCTCGTCGTAAAAATAGCCGCCAAGATTTTGGCCGTTGATGTTCTTTTCCCAGTTCATCAAGCGGCAAACCTCTTCGTACGTGTACTTGGCGTTGAGAACGAAATTTGTGTTTTCGTACGTCTCGGCATAGTCGAGTCGGTTGCGCGCGATACCAAAATCCAGCACCTCGAGAATCTGACGCTTGAACTCTGCGTTGCGCAGGGCGGTCGCAAACGCTTCGGTCAGACGAGGTCCGGTTCCATCGTCAATAAGTAGGGAAACGAAATCCTTAGGAGTGGCAAAGTCGCCCTTAAGGACTGCGATTGCCGACCTAACGGCGCTGTCCTTAAGCTGTGCGCGGTAGTTCCTAAGCGCAGCTTCGCGCATATGCCGGTAGCTCTCGTGTCCGGCTTCGACGAGCGTCTGAAGCAAATAGAGGTCTTCGAATCGCTTGCCCGCGGCAAGTTTTTGAGAAATAAATTTGAGAATCTTGGTCTGATCAGAGGTAAATTGAACCGTGTAGTCCGGCTCGTATTTGGAAAGAAATGCGTGGTAGGACCCCAGGCCGCTATTCTTGAAGATAAGCAGTGGATCGATGGAGCCGTTACGATCAAATTCGAGCAGCGAGGGAATCTTGCCGAGTTTTTGGCGCAAGTCGAGATATTCGTTTTTCAAAAACCTGACGGAGGTGAAATCGCCGCCGTCGATGGCCTTGTAAATGCGTGCCTCGGAAATACGATCGAAGCTCACGGTCGAGCATCCGGGGATCGCCGAATCGCCCTCTTGGACAAGACGGCGCAGGCGGTCTTTGTTATACGTCTTGTCACCCGAAAGCGCGATGGGCACCAAGAAGTTGCTCTGGTAGTTGCCAATAAAGTCGAGCACCAGTGCGTATTCCTTGCCATCATTCAGGCGCAAACCTCGTCCGAGCTGTTGAATAAAGATGATTGCGGAGTCGGTGCGTCGAAGCATGATGATCTGATTGAGCGAGGGGATGTCGACGCCTTCGTTCATGATATCGACCGAGAAGATGTACTCGAGCTCGCCGGCTTCAAGCCGGCTGATAGCGGCATCGCGGACTTCATCGGGATCTTGACCGCTAATCGCAGTCGTTCGATATCCGAGAGCGTTGAATTTGCGTGACAGTTCTTTGGCCTCGGCGTTTCGATTGCAGAAAATTAAGCCCCTGCGGTTGCTTTTGGTGACGCTATATTCTTCGATCTTCTCGGTGATATGACGCACGCGCTCGTCGGATGTTAGGCGTCCGAACAAGGCGGTATCTTCGACCGTTTCGTCGTCGATCTCCAGATCGTGAATGCCAAAATAATGAAAGGGGGCTAGCATCTCCTCGGCCAAAGCGTCCTGCAGTGTGATCTGGAACGCGATGACGTGATTGAAAAGGGCAAAGACGTCGTAGCCGTCGGTGCGATTAGGCGTAGCGGTCATGCCCAGATAAAACCGAGGCGTGAAGTGCGACATGATGGATTGGTAACCCTGGGATCCCGTGCGGTGGGCCTCGTCGATGACGATGTAGTCGAACTCATCGGGACGGAAATCGTTCAGATGTTTGGCGACCGAAGAACACATGGCAAACACGCAGGTAGCATTGCTTATATGCTTGCCAGTTTGATAGGTGTCGAACGTATAGGTATTACCTAAGAGCCGTTCGTAGCTTGCACGGGAGGCGTCGATAATGCGCCGGCGGTGCGCAAGAAAGAGGACGCGCCGGGGTTTAAACGCGAGCACGTCGAACGCCGAAAGGAAGGTCTTGCCGGTGCCGGTTGCCGAGACCAGCAGGGCGCGGGTCTCGCCTTTGCGGTGGATTACGCCGAGCGCCTCAAGGGCGCGCTGCTGCATTTTATTGGGCTTGATTTCTTCGAGGTCGTTCATGGTTGGGCTAACAGTTGCCTGGAACGTCGGTTTCGATTTGGGCTTTGACGGACGTGCCGATCGATATGCGGCATAGTTCTCAATCCAGTCTTGGGAAAGCAAAACGGTTGAGGTGTCGTTCCACAACGAATTGAACTCGCCCCTCAGTTCGCCGAGTAGGCGGCTGTTCTCGACAGTCTGGTACAGCACGTTCCATTCTTTATTACAGGTGAGGGCGGTCTGCGTCATGTTCGAGCTGCCGACGATGACCGTGCTGGTTTCGCCCTTATCAAAAATGTATCCCTTGGCATGCAAATTACCCTGGAATACGCGAACTTCCATGTTGTCGTATTCCAGGAGCTTGCGAAAGACATCGGGTGAGTTGAAGTTGAGATAGGTGGACGTGAGCAGCCTGCCCTTAATGCCACGCTGCTTGAGCTCCTGGAACGTCTCGACCAGGATTTGAAGGCCGCCGTCTGCAACAAACGCTACGCAAAAGTCAAAAGAGCCGCAGGCTGAGAGCTGCTCCTTGATAACGGATAGTAGTGTTCCGCCTTTCGCCTTCGAGTTGGCGATGAGCTTGGGTGAATCGTTCTCGCGTGTAAGCGAGTCGAATTCAATATCAATCTGTCGCTGCGTAGTCATCCCGGCAAACCTTTCGAAAGACTATGTTGGCGCCAGGATAACAGATCGATCGTTCGTATTTTAGATGTATGACGATTGGGGTTGGCAGTTTGGCATGAGCTTGCACACGTGTCCGCACGACATGTGACACTTGCCCTGTCGCCCTGCTCTGCCGCGGCGGCATGCATCTGAACAGCGACCCTCTAAGGAGTTCGATATTGATGAGTGACAACACCAAGCATCTCGCAAAGAAGTGCGTCAAGGACGCGGGACCGTGCCTCGCGCTGTGCGCGGCCGGCGCAGCGGTCGCGCTGCTGGCTGTTCTGGGGCCGTTCGACGTGCTCCGAAGTGCCAGCTCTCTGCACGTTTGCATGGCCCTTGCCGGCGCCATGATAACCGGTGGCGTGCTCGATCTGATTTTTTGGGTGCTTGACCCGTTTGGATGGAAAAATGAAGGGTAAGCCCTAAGGGATGGATGCCCCGCAGCAACAGGAGGTCCCCGTGATCTGGTTTACCAGCGACGCTCACTTTGGGCACGAGAACATGCTACGGCTTAGCGATAGGCCTTGGTCGACTGTAGCGCAGATGAACGACGCCATGGTCGCCAACATTAACAGCAAGGTCGCTGCGGATGACGAGCTCTACATCTTGGGCGATTTCAGCTTTAAGATGACCGCCCAGGATGCCTACGAGCTGCGCAAAAGCATTACATGCAAGCGCGTTCATCTGCTGCCCGGCAATCACGACAAAGACTGGACGCAGTCTGCGGTAGCGGATGCTTTTATCGTTGAGCCGCCCATTTGCGTGCTCAAGATCGACCGCCAAAAAATCGTGCTGAGCCACTATCCCATGGTCGATTGGCAGGGCATGTCGCACGGCAGCTGGCATCTGCACGGGCATATCCACAGCTGCGGCGACGCGTACAACAAGTTCAACCTCAGACAGGGGTTGCTGCGCTATGACGTGGGCATGGACGCTAACAGCTACGCCCCGGTAAGTCTGGATGAGCTCAGGTCGTGGTTTGCGCAGGTAGACGAGCCGATGCGGTGCGTTAAATGGCCGTGTTGGGTCAACGCCACGGGTGACGAGCAGATCGAGCACGATCTCGAAGCCTATAAGAGGGAAGTGGTGATCCGATGACGGTCTATGTGACAGGCGATATTCACGGCGGCCTCGACATGCAAAAGCTGCGCGATTGGGAGCTTGGGGATAGTCTGACGAGCGACGACTATCTGATTGTTGCGGGCGACTTTGGCTTTCCGTGGGATTTCTCTGCCGAGGAGTGCGCCGACATCGCTTGGCTGGAGTCGCGCCCCTATACCGTGCTGTTCGTCGACGGCAACCACGAGCGTTTCGATCACTGGGCGGAGCGTCCCATGGAGCTGTGGCACGGTGGGCTGACGCAGCGCCTGTCGGATACCTCTCCCATACGGCGCCTGACGCGTGGCGAGGTTTTTGAGTTTGACGGCTCAACGATCTTTACCATGGGCGGCGCCACGAGTGTGGATAAGGAATACCGCATTCCTTATTCCAGCTGGTGGCCACAGGAGCTGCCGGACGAGCGTAACTTTGAGGAGGCGCGGACAAAGCTCGACAGCGTGGGTTGGAAGGTCGACTACGTGATCACCCACACCTGCTCTACGCGCATGCTTTCGCCCACGCTCTATCCGGGGCCTGGCTGGAATTATCCCGCCGTTGATCGGCTGACGGCATTTTTCGATGAGCTGGAAGACCGCTTGGATTACAAGCGCTGGTACTACGGGCATTTTCATCGGGATGCCAGCCCTGCCGAGCGCCATACTGTGCTCTACGACTGCATCGTTCGCCTGGGCGACGAACTCCAACCCTGGGATGTTGCGTAGGGGCGCGGACGCATGAGCTTCGTGGCGAACCAAAACCGATTTGTTAAGGGATTTACTCCCAAGCCGGCTTGCGCTCGAGCAACGTTTTCGCAGCTTCAGGCGTGGGAGAGTCAAGTATTTCGCAGAACGCATCGAACCCCTCTGGCGAAAGATGGGTTGTTGATACTTTGGCAATGTCGCTATCGAGGTGCTCGTCAGGGTGGGCTGCCGTCTGTTGCATGCCTGTCCTTTCATCCATAACGATGTTCTCCCGGTGTGCGCGGATAACGTCCCAGCTAAAGTGCTCGACCAGCTGCTCGGCAGAGCGTGGCGTGGCGTCCGGCGCGATGCCCGTTTGCCCGGCGAGCCAGCCCAGCAGCGCCTCGGGCGTGCCAAAGCGGGCGCGGAGCTCGCCCAGGTCCAGATCGCGGTCGCGCTTGGAAAGGCGGCGGCCATCCGGTGACATGAGCAGCGGAATATGTGCGTAGTGCGGCGTGGGAAGTCCCAGCAGATGCTGCAGGTAGATTTGGCGCGGCGTGGAGCCCAGCAGGTCGCATCCGCGCACGACCTCGGTGACGCCCATGGCAGCGTCGTCGACCACCACGGCTAGCTGATAGGCAAAAACGCCGTCGCTGCGGCGCACCAAAAAATCGCCGCACTCGGTGGCGAGCGCCTCGCATTGGGCCCCGTACGTGCGGTCCACGAATTCGATCACGTCGCCCGCGAGGTCGTCGATGTCGGGCACGCGCAGACGCGTGGCCGGGGCGCGCAGGGCGCTGCGGCGGGTAACCTCCTCGGCAGAAAGGCCTCGGCAGGCGCCGCGGTAGATGGGCGTGCCGTCGCTGGCGTGCGGCGCGCTCGCAGCGTGGAGCTCGGCACGCGTGCAAAAGCAGGGGTAGGTGAGGCTGGCGTCTTGCAGCTGGCGCAAGGCGCCCTCGTACAGGTCGAGGCGATCGTGCTGGTAGTAGGGGCCTTCGTCCCACTCGAGTCCCAGCCAGGTCAGGTCGTCAATCAGTTGAGTGGCAAGTTCCGGGCGCTTGCAGCGATCGTCCAGGTCCTCGATGCGCAACACGATGCTGCCACCCTGGCTGCGGGCCGAAAGCCACGCGCACAGGCAGCTGAACACGTTGCCCAGGTGCATGCGGCCCGAGGGCGACGGGGCAAAACGGCCCACGACAGGTGCGGGAACGGAGGCAGGCTGCGTCGTTGGCGCATCCGCGGCGGGCGTTGGTATGTTGCGTGTTTTGATATCCATGCGGACGAGTATAGCGCGGGGCACGGTAGGGAAGGCGTTTCCGTGGCTCGCAAGTTGGCGGCGCTGCGCATTGCGCACGGTAGGTCTGCGGCCCAACGTCTCGATCGCCGTACGCCGACTCGGCCTTATACACGACAGAAACCCCGGCAGCTCTTCGCAACTGCCGGGGTTTCCGCGGAAAAGGGGGACATGATCCTCGAGCGAACGGGAAAGGGGCAACCGTTTTCGCTCAATTGCTTTATGCCCCTCGACTGACGGCTCAATCAGCGCATGCCGCGCCCACACAAAGCCGCTACACCTGTGACGGAGCTGTGAAGTGGTATCTATCGTTGGCGCGGGACTCGGCCAAAGAACGTCCCAAACGACAAATTTGTTGCAGTCCGTCGGTTCAACCCAATGATCCGTTTTCCTCCGTCCCCAATAGATCATTAGGAACGTCCCTAAGTGCCAGACTCGGGTGGGACTTTTGTCCCATTTGACGTTCCGTTGGCCCAGATATTCGTCATGTGTGCCCGCAAACGTGGGACAATGGCGATGTTGGTTTTACAGACAAAGGATGTGCCTATGAACGCCCCCGTTGCCAATACTTGTCGGCAGCGCTGCCTGTTTGCGCGATTCGCTTCCGTCTGCGTGCTCGTCGCGCTTGCGTTGTTGCTGCTGCCTGTCGCCGCGCACGCCGACGGCTACTCCATGACCCAAACCTATATCGGTGCCACGGTCGAGGCCGACGGCTCGCTGACCGTTGTCGAGGGACGCCAGTTTGATTTCGATGACGACATCAACGGCGTGTTTTGGGAGATCAATACAGGCTCTAACCAGCAGGGCGGCGCGGCGGGCGTCAATGTGCTGAGCGTCGAGGAAGACGACACCGCGTTTAACAAGGTCGACAGCGCAAACAAAGGCGACAACGGCGTCTATACGGTTGAGCAGTCCGACAGCGGCGTAAGAATCAAGGTGTTCAGCCCCCACGAGAGCGGCGACAGCGCGATCTATTACGTGAGCTACACCATGACCGGTGCGGTTATGAACTGGGCCGATACCGCCGAGCTCTACTGGAAGTTTGTGGGCGACGGCTGGTCTGCGGATTCCGATGATGTCGAGATGGAAGTGTACTTCGCAAATGCCGCCGCCGGGACGGCGGCCGTCAAGGGTGATAACTTCCGCGCATGGGGCCACGGCCCGCTGACGGGCGACGTATCGCTCGATGCGGATGAACCCATGGTCACCTATACCATTCCCTGCGTGCATCAGGGCGAATTCGCCGAGGCGCGCATCACCTTCCCCAGCGATTGGGTGCCTTGGCTTTCCGCTTCGAGCGAGGAGCGCATGCCGACAATCCTGAGCGAGGAGAAGGCATGGGCCGACGAGGCTAACGCCCGCCGCGCTCACGCTCGCATGATTGCCAATGTACTTGCCGTACTAAGTGTTGTCGCGGCGGTGGCCTTTACCGGCACAATCGTTGTGCTCAAGCTGCGCCGCCGCAAGCCCAAGCCGCTTTTCCAGGACGAATATTTCCGCGATGTGCCTTCGGCTGACCATCCCGCTGTGCTTTCGGCCCTCATGAGCTGGAACGAGGTGCCCGATCAGGCATATATCGCCACGCTCATGAAGCTCACCGACGACCGTGTGATTAAGCTGGAGCAGGCGACCGTGACTAAGGCTAAGAAGGGTCTGTTGGGGCGTGAAAAAGAAGAGCAGACGTATCGCGTGACGGTGAGTGATGCGGGCTGGAAGTCGGCCAAGGGCATTGACCACATGGTGCTCAAGGTCTTCTTTGCCGGTGCTAAGCCCGACGAGAACGGCGATCGCTCGCGCACGTTCGACGAGCTGCAGCACTACGTCAAGCAGCACGCTACACCCGTGGGCGACAAGCTCGAGGACTATCAGAACACCGTTAAGGGCAAGCTGGCCGATAGCGAGTACGTTGCCTCGGACGGCATTGTCGCAATGGTGTTTTGCCTGGTTCTTGGTATTCTGATCGCCTGTATTCCCGCGGGATCCATCTTCTTTACCGACGGCGCACAGGCGAACATTATCGCCGCGGTTATCTCGGTGCCGATTGTGCTGGTGGGTATTGGCGTGGGCCTTACGTTCCGCCGCTTTACGCCGGAGGGCGCCGAGGTGGCGGCTCGCTGCAAGGCGCTCAAGCATTGGCTCGAGGATTTCACGCGCCTAAAGGAAGCCGTTCCGGGCGATCTAGTACTGTGGAATAAACTTCTGGTGATGGGTGCGGCGCTGGGTGTTTCCAAGGAAGTCCTGCGTCAGCTTGCCGAGGCTGTTCCTCCCGAGGTGCGCGAGGCCGACGGTTTCTACGACAATTACCCCTGCTACTGGTGGTACTACCATCATTACGGCAACGAGTCGCCGATGGATTCGTTCGACGGCGTGTATCACGAGAGCATCCGTGAGCTGGCATCGAGCTCCGACAGCTCGAGCGGCGGCGGAGGCGGCGGCTTCTCGGGCGGCGGAGGCGGCGGCGTCGGCGGAGGCGGCGGCGGAACGTTCTAGCGGTCGTAAATTATGGGATGGGCTTTTCTCGACAGCCGTCGGGGGAAGCCCATCCCTTTTTATGCGCTACCTACGAAGACTGTCCCCAACGACTAGTCACTGGGGACGTTCCTAAATGACTAGGTATGGCTGCTGGGCCTAGGCTGTTAGGTCGAGTTCGTAGAGGAAGCTTTCGCGCGGCATGTCGTGACGGCGCTCTTCGCGGTTGGCGCGGTGCGTGGCCGTGCGCTTAAAGCCATGCAGCTCGTAGAACTTCCACGAGCAGTTGGAGTCGGTGTACAGGTGCGCCCTCGTCGCCCCGCGCGAGGATAGGTACGAGACTGCGGCGTCGAGCAACACCGAGCCAACGCCCAGGCCATGGACGTCGCGATCTACGGCAAGCAGCGTGACCTCGTTGTCGTGTGGCAACGGGCTGCTTTCGAGCAGGCGGTTGTTGGTTCGGATGGTTGCGCGCACAAACGAGAGATACTCGGCGCAGGCATCGGGCTCCAGCTCGCGCATTTGCGATAGCAGTGCGCGTTCGGTATCCAGCCAATGTTCCTTAACGGTGGCGCCGGAGCTCTGTCCCGCACGCGCGAGCGCAATGCCGCGTGCCTGACCGTCGATTACGGCAACCTGCGAAAACGTCGAAGACGAAAGGCAATAGGCGAGGTCGCACGCGGCCTCGAGGCGGTTGTACTCATCGTTATCCGAATTGTTATGCCAAAGCTGCTGCAGAATCAACGCGATGGCGTCGAAGTCTTCGGTATCAAACGGTCGGTAGAGAACCCGCGAGACCATGGTGCCTCTTTCTTTTGCGGATGCATATCGAGCACAGTTCTACCACGCTATTGGCATCTAATTATGGTGCCCCTGTGTTCCATGAACTCACCGTGCCCATCCCCTCTGCTCGCAAACTTTTTCTGCACATGCGCCCGTTGCGGGGTGCATCGATGCGCTCGATGCGCTACATTGAATCAGTATTTTCAATGCCGCTGCGCGAGCGCTGCAGATCGACGTATCACCGACTCACAGAGCACGGCGGCGTACCAGACAGGAGGACTGCATGGGATCTGATGTGAAGATCGCACGCGCGTTGATCTCGGTTACCGATAAGACGGGCGTCGTCGATTTCGCACGGACGCTGGTCGATGACTTTGGCGTCGAGATCATCTCTACGGGCGGCACGGCTCGTGCCATCGAGGACGCGGGCGTTCCCGTAACCCCCATCGAGGAGTTCACGGGCTATCCCGAGATGATGGACGGCCGCGTTAAGACCCTGCACCCCAAGGTTCACGGCGCGCTGCTGGCCCGCCGCGATTCCGAGCAGCACATGCAGGAGGCCGCTCAGCACGGCATTAAGCTGATCGACCTGGTCGTCGTCAACCTGTACGAGTTCGAGAAGACCGTCGCCAACCCCGAGGTCACCTTCGCGGACGCCATCGAGCACATCGACATCGGTGGCCCCTCCATGCTGCGCTCTGCCGCCAAGAACGCCACGAGCGTTACCGTCATTTCCGACCCTGCCGACTATGATGCCGTCCTGGCCGAGATGCACGAGACCGGTGGCTGCACCACGCTTTCCACCCGTCGTCGCCTGCAGGTGAAGGTCTACCAGACCACCGCCGCCTACGACACGGCTATCTCCCGTTGGCTTGCCGCCCAGGCAAGCGACGTGGCGGACACCTCTGCCAAGCTCGAGATTTCGCTGGAGAAGGTCGACGACCTGCGCTATGGCGAGAATCCTCAGCAGAAGGCTACGGTCTACCGCTTTGCCGAGGGCTGCGAGAATACCGCGAGCTCGCAGTTCCCGCTCGTGGGCTCCGAGCAGATTCAGGGCAAGCCGCTCAGCTACAACAACTATCTGGATGCCGATGCCGCTTGGAACCTGGTCCGCGAGTTCGACGAGCCGGCCTGCGTGATCCTCAAGCACCAGAACCCTTGCGGTTCTGCTGTTGCCGAGGACATCACGGCTGCCTACGACCGCGCCTTCGCCTGCGATCCCAAGAGCGCCTTTGGCGGCATCATCGCCTGCAACCGCGAGGTTCCCTATGAGCTGGTCGAACACTTTGCCGATCAGAACAAGCAGTTCGTCGAGGTTATCATCGCCCCGAGCTACACTGCCGAGGCGCTCGAGCGCATGGCTAAGCGCCCCAACCTGCGCGTGCTGGCTACCGGCGGCGTGGACCACGGCGCCCAGGTGGAGCTGCGCTCCATTGACGGCGGCATGCTGGTGCAGGAAGTCGACCACGTGACCGAGGATCCCGCGACCTTTACGTTCCCCACCGACCGCAAGCCCACCGACGCCGAGATGGCCGAGCTCGAGTTTGCCTGGAAGGTCTGCAAGGGCGTTAAGTCCAACGCCATCTTGGTTTCCAAGGGCAAGGCCGGCATTGGCATGGGCCCGGGTCAGCCTAACCGCGTTGACTCTGCGCTGCTTGCCTGCGAGCGTGCCGAGGACTTCTGCGAGCGCGAGGGCGTGGAGAAGGGCGGCTTTGCCTGTGCAAGCGACGCGTTCTTCCCGTTCCGCGACAACGTCGACGTGCTTGCTGCACACGGCGTGACCTGCATCATTCAGCCCGGCGGCTCCAAGCGCGACGATGAGAGCATCCAGGCCTGCAATGAGCACAATATTGCTATGGTGTTTACGGGCGCTCGCCACTTCCGTCACTAAGTTTCGCCTCGGGACAAAATAATCTCCGCAAAAGACGGCTGCTCCGTTTGGAGGGCCGTCTTTTTGGTATAAGAGGACGGAATGACTAACACGAAAGGTACAACCATGCCCCAGATTGATGATGCCGAGCTGTTTGGCAATGCCGAGGATCAGCGTGCGTACGAGGACTTTTGCGCCAATCAGGAGGCGGTCGAGAAGTTTACGCTCGACAAGCCCGCGCTTGTCTGCCGTTGGCGCATGTCCAACAAAAAGGTGCCCATGCTCAACCGCCACATTCGCGCACTGTCCGAGCGCCTGGTGCAGGGCGAGCCGCTTACCCATAACATGCTCAGCTGGGTCAAACAGCACGTTGAGTGGTCGCTTGCCGAGGGCGATTACACCGCACGTGACG
>FR878574.1 GCA_000434535.1 Collinsella sp. CAG:166 | reverse complement strand
GGGCCCGAATCTGCTCGGACCCGCCGTATGGGTTAAACGCTCAAAAGCACCTTAACAGTTACAGCTTGTTAGCGATCTTCTTTGCCGTGCGCTTGACGCCGGCCACAAGACCCCCCGCGGGATGCTCCTTTTCGTATGCTAGACGCTTCTCGCGCTTGGCGTACTCTTCGACGATGATGTCGCCATACTCGTCTTCGATCTTGTCGAAGAAGTCGACGGCGCCCTTAATTTCCTCAGCGGTCGGGTGTCCCTTCTGGACGCCGCCGGTAATCTTGAACGGACCCCACGTGTCAAATCCGGGGCAGCCGTAGACACCCATAAAGATGGCCTGCCTCATGCGGCAGATGCCATCGATATCCTTGCCGTACCACTTGTTTTTGCCACCGTAGGTCATAAGGCCAAACACCTTGTCCTGCGGCTGCAGCACGTTCGTGAGCACGCGCGCCATATCTTTGTCGATCTCGGAGTAATAAATGCCCGTGGCGACGCCGATCAGATGGTATTCGTGCAGGTCGGGGTACTCGTTTTTACCGAGTGACTTCACGTCGAGGGTATCGATTTCGGGGTGCGCCTCGACGATGGCGTCCACGAGCTTTTTCGTATTGCCGTGGTGGCGTGAGGCATAAAGGATGATGGTTCGCATAAGAAGGCCTTTCAGCTGTAATTGCATCAATGTCTGTATGGTACCCCGTTGCATGCCTGGGAAACCGGACGCATCGATGAACGTGCGGGTTTGTCCTTTGGTCAAGGCCGAGACGGGTTCTTGCGAGCAAAAAGCAGTTGTTCGAAAGGATGGACAATGGAATACGCTCTCTCCAACGATTCGATTTCTATCAAGGTCTCCACGGCCGGCGGTTCGTTTACCTCGATTGAGGCTGGAGGTCGCGAGTACTTGTGGCAGGGCGATCCCGCCGTGTGGTCCGGCCAGGCACCGATTTGCTTCCCGATTTGCGGAGGTTTGCGCGATAACAGCGCCATGACGTTTGCCGGACATCATGTGAAGCTCGCCCGCCATGGGTTTGCGCGCAAACAGGAGTGGAAGCTGCTGAGCCAGAGCGAGAACGAGCTGGCGATGTGCCTGGCTTCGGAGGATAACGCCGCGCTGCTGAGCGATTATCCGTATCCGTTTAAGCTTGTCGCTCGTTATGCGCTCGAGGATACCGCCGTGCGCGTCTCCTATGAGGTGACCAACGAGGGAACCGAGGACATGCCGTTCTTTATCGGCGGTCATCCCGGCTTTAGGTGTCCGCTCGATGAGGGCGAGGCCTATACGGACTACGAGCTGCGCTTTGAGAAAGACGAGGCTGCGGAGCTTTGCACCGCCGTGCCCTCGACCGGATTGATTGACGTGGCAAACCGTTCCAAGAACCCAATGGTGGGAAAGACGCTGCCCCTGTCGCACGAGCTCTTCGATTTTGCGGAGACCATCTTTGACGTGCTCGAGAGCCGCCAGGTCACGCTTTCTAAGAAGGGGGAGGACAAGGGCGTTCGCCTGAGCTTCGAGGGCTTCCCGTATCTCATTGTGTGGAGTAAGCCCGAGGGCGATTTTGTGGCAGTTGAGCCTTGGGGCGGCCTCTCGACCTGCTCCGATGAGGACGACGTACTTGAGCATAAGCGCGGCTGCCTTGTCGCCAAGCCCAAGGAGACCGTCGTTCGCTCGTTCACGATTGAGATTCTGTAATTCCGTTTTGTCGACTCGTATCGCGAGGCACAAGGAGCCTGCGAGATAAGGAGCTAAAAATGATCCTCACCGTTACGATGAACCCGTCTGTCGATACGCGCTATCAGCTCGATGAGCTCATTATCGACGACGTCAACCGTGTGACGCCCGAAAAGACCGCCGGCGGCAAGGGCCTCAACGTGGCCCGTGTGCTGGGTCAGCTGGGCGACGACGTTGTGGCAACCGGTCTGCTCGGCGGCCACATGGGCGCCTACATGGCTGAGCTCATGGACGCCAACGGTATTAACAACGACTTTGTGCCCATCAAGGGCGAGACTCGTATTTGCCTCAACATCCTCCACGCCGGCAACCAGACCGAGCTGCTCGAGAGCGGCCCGACAATTGCCCCCGAGGAGCTCGATGCCTTTACCGCCAAATTTACTGAGCTTGCGGGCAAGGCCGACGTTGTCACCATTTCGGGTTCTCTGCCCCGCGGTGTCGAGGCAGACTACTATGCCAAGATCACGGGCATTGCCGAGAACGCCGGCGCCAAGGTGCTGCTCGATACCTCGGGTGCTTCGCTCGAGGCTGCGCTCAAGTCCGAAATTAAGCCCGAGCTGGTCAAGCCTAACCTGACTGAGATCAACGGCCTTCTGGGCACGAGCTTTACCACCGACGATGTGGACGAGCTCCGCGCCGCGCTCGCCTCTGATGCCCGCTTCTCCGATATCCCCTGGGTCGTCGTGTCCATGGGCGCTGCCGGCTCCGTTGGCTTCCACAATGGCCGTGCATTCCGCGCAAAGACGCCCGATATCCCTGCCGTTAACGCCACGGGCTCTGGTGACTCCACTATCGCAGGCTTCGCACATGCCATCGCTGCTGGCGCAGACGACGAGACGGTGCTGCGTACCGCCAACACCTGCGGCAAGCTCAATGCCATGGATCCCATGACCGGCCATCTGGTCATGGACCGTTGGGACGAGGTCTACAACGGCGTTGTCGTGACTGAGCTGTAAGAGTTTGGGCGACGGCTCCGGCATCGCTTGCTAGCTCATGTCGACGACAAGTGCGGTAGCATTATGCCGGGGCGCGACGCCGACTTTGTCGTGTTCAATCCCGACCTTACCCTGGTCGAGACGTATGTGGGTGGCAACAGCGTCGGTAACGCGTTTATCGAGTAGCCGCCAAAGGAACGATCCGAGAGGGGATTTAGATGATTTACGGTGCACTGGGCGATATCGAGGAGTACCGCGGAATGCTCAAGGGCCTCGACGTGCTGATTGATTGGCTCGAGGAGAACGATCCGGCGGAGCTCGAGGTCGGCAGCCATCAGATTCTGGGCGACAAGGTCTTTGCGAACGTCATGGCTCCCACGACGCGTCCCGAGGCTGACGCTCACTACGAGACGCACCAGCGCTATCACGACCTGCAGATCGACGTCGAGGGTCGCGAGGCCTTTAAGGTCGCTACGGGCAGCCTGACGCTGGTCCAGGAGTTTGACGAGAAGGACGACTACGATCTGGTCGATTCCGACGCTTCGATCGCCGGCGATCTTGCTGACGACAAGTTTGCGCTGTTCGTTGCCGGCGAGCCTCACATGCCCACGCTCGAGTTCCCGGGCGATGGCGCGCAGCCGGTCAAGAAGATCTGCTTTAAGCTGCTTGCAGACGCTTACTGGGAGGAGTAGCGAGCTGCCCGGCTGAGCTGTTCGTCTGATGGCGTGATTTCCCTAAGGGAATCACGCCACGACCCCGCCAAGCGTGTTTTCCCTAGGGGAATCACGTTTGGCGGGGTTTTCTGTTTTTGAATAGGGAAGCTGTTTATTTGCGAAGAACATCGGCTAGCCGCAGGATTGAAGTCATCGACCGATAAGTGAGTTCCACCTTTTCGCCCGCAAGCAGTCGTTTCGATTGAATCTCATCCAGCCCCACAAGCCGAGAGAACAACGAACTGCTCATCGTGCCCTCGTCAATTGATTCCCTTATGGTCTTCAAAACGTCCGTATCATGAAGCGATGCCGAGCTGTAGGGGGCAACACGAGCGGAACTCTCAATTAACGACGAGACAAAAGGATGGAGATGCTTTGGACATAGTCCATCAAACACCACATCCCCATTGTCGTTCGAGCCGACCAGGCGCCAAGTATAATGATCGACCCAGTCATCTCCGTCATATATGGCGTCCATGAGCAACTTCCCGTCTAGAGAGAGAAATCTATTTGGACATCGGGGCGCAAGACCGCAATCCATATCGGGCCTGCAGCAGCTCCAACCCAACGCACCACATAGGTTCCCTTTCGTACATGTGTATCAATCTGCCCCGAAATGCCGGTGAATGTAATTCCAGACCCGATTGTCGGATAGCAATCGACGTATTTTTGTTTTCCGCTCACAACCTTGTATAGATATATCGTTCCAGCAAAAGAGAAGGTATCGTGGCTATTTTAAATCTATATGGCCAATTCGAGCCCTCACCATGGCAATTGTTGCAGCTGGGTTTCTTTTCATTAAAATTTCACTTTGGTAAATCCCCGCCCCTAAGCATTAAACCCGAAGTCCACCGAGTGGGCGAATTCCGGCGGATGTGTGCCCGAAATCAGCAACAAAAAAGCCGCCCGAAGGCGGCTATCTTGTGCAATGGAGCCAGCGACCGGGCTCGAACCGGTGACCCCCGCTTTACGAGAGCGGTGCTCTACCAACTGAGCTACGCTGGCGGCCATGTGGTGACGCAACTGAGGCGTCAACGGCTGTCTATGATACGGGACATCGCACATCCGTGCAAGTGTTCTGACGGCTTTTCTCACTTTAAATGCACTAATATTGGAGACGTGATGTCTCGCTCTTACGAGTCTCAAACAGAATGGGACTGCCATGGCTCAACCCAAGATCCTTCTCACGCGTATCGATGACCGGTTTATTTACGGGCAAGACGTTGAGCTGTGGAACGAGGCTATGGGTTCCAACCTCGTCCTAATCGTCAACGACGAGATTGCGGCGGATTCGCGCAAGTGGGCGCCTATGAGGGCTGCAGCGCCCGAGGGCGTGTGGACGCGGTTTTTCTCGGTGCAAAGGACCATCGACATCATTCATACCGCAACGCCGCGCCAATGGATTCTCATCATGGTGGCGTCGCCCGCCGATGCGCTCGCGCTGGTCAAGGGCGGTGTGCCCATTACCAAGATCAGTATCGGTCACATGCAAGCAGGGGAGGGCAAGCGTCCCGCGACGCCCACAGTTGCCGTAGACGACACAGACATCGCCGCCTTCAAAGAGCTGCAAGAACTCGGCATAGAGCTAGAAATCCGCTATCTCCCCAGCTCCAATCCCGACCCCATCCAACTAGTCATTTAAGAACGTCCCCAATGACTA
>FR878573.1 GCA_000434535.1 Collinsella sp. CAG:166 | reverse complement strand
CTAGTCATTTAAGAACGTCCCCAATGACTAGGTAGCAAAGCGCCCGTCGGCGGTGGTGCCGGCGGGCGTTGCTGTGCGATATGTTGCGTTGTGGGCTTAGTGCCTCATAAAGTGGTATTCGATCACATTGCTGTAGGGGTGACCGGGGCCCACGATGCCCTGGGGGAACAGCGGATGGTGCGGCGTGTCGGGATACATTTCGGCCTCGAGGGCAAAGCCGGCGCCCCAGCCATAGTTGGCGTCGTCCTTGGCGTGCTCGTCGCCCAGCCAGTTGCCGGTGTAGAGCTGCACGCCCGGAGCGGTAGTGTAGAAGTCCAGCTCGCGGCCGGTCCACATCTCCTCGACGTGCATCGCACGGCGCAGATTACGGCCGTACTGATAGCCATCGATGCACAGGCAGTGGTCGTAGCCGCGTGCCTGCTTAATCTGGGGATCGTCGGCTTCCATGCCAGGCGCGACGGGGCGCAGCTCGCGAAAGTCAAACGGCGTGCCTTCGACCGGAGCGATCTCGCCGGTGGGGATGTTCTGCTCGTTGATGGGCAGGTAGTGGGCAGCGTTGGCAACAAAGAAGTGCTCGCAGTCCATGCCGGCGTTATGGCCGGCAAGGTTAAAGTACGTGTGGTTGGTCATGGACACGTAGGTGGCGCGGTCGCTCTCGCAGCCATACTCGATGCGAAAGACGCCGGTGCGTGTAACGGTAAACACGGCCGTAAAGGTGCGGTTGCCGGGAAGGCCCAGTTCGCCATCCTCAAGCGAGGTGGTCATGCGCACGGCGTTATGGGCCTCGTCGAGCTCAACGTCCCACACGCGTTTATGCAGACCGTGCTCAAGATCGCTGTGCAGGTTGTTGGCGCCCTCGTTGGCGGGCATATGCCAGTCCGTGCCGGCGATGGTGATTGTGGCGCCCGCGGTGCGGTTTGCCACGGGGCCGATGGTCGCGCCAAAGCAGGCGGGGTTGTCAAAGTAATCCTCGAGCTTATCGAAGCCCAGCACCACATCGCGCACGTTGCCGGGAATGTCGGGCACGTCGACACCAAGCACGGTGGCGCCATAGTCCATAATGCGAACGCAGATCTCGGGCCCGTTGAGGGTGTAACGATGAACGGGGGTACCGCACGGCGCGGTGCCGAAAAGCTCGGAAGTGATCATTTGGTTCCTAACATCGAGATATTTCGGACAAACTGTAGCGCGAACAGGCGAGATTATCACTACACCCCACTAAAGCAGGGGGTATTTTTCTTAAAAAAAGTAATGGAGGTGCAGTTGAAGCGCTCATTTTTGACCCGAGCGAATCTGATACAATTTGTTCGTTACTGTTTGAATTGATGTACGCGTGGAATGTCGAGGGCTCATCGTGATTAAGGCAGAGCGACAGGATAAGGTTCGTCAGCTGCTCGAGGAGCAGGGAACGGTCTCGGTCAAGGAGATCTCGGACGCGCTGGGCGTCTCGGACATGACGATCCGCCGCGATCTTGAGGAGCTTGCGAGCCTAGGCGAGATCGAGCGCGTGCACGGCGGAGCCCGCAGTGCACAGGGCCGTCCCCACGCTATGCTGCGCCATGAGTACTCGCACAGCGAAAAGCGCACCAAGCATGCCGAGGAAAAGCTGCAGATTGCGCGCCGTGCTGTGGAGCTTATCGAGGAAGGCTCGACCATCTTTTTAGGCACGGGCACCACGGTTGAGCAGATGGCCTCGATGCTGCCGGCATTTCGTCTGCGCATCGTGACCAATTCGCTTTCGGTGTTTAACCTGCTCGAGGCGCGCGAAGACTGCGACCTGTGCCTTGTGGGCGGCATGTATCGCCGCCGCACCGCCGCCTTTGTGGGGCCCATGGCCGAGGATACCCTGCGCGCGCTGGGAATCGACGCAGCCTATATCGGCGCCAACGGCATTTTGGACGGCGACGTGTCCACGTCTAACATGGAAGAGGGCCGCATCCAGCAGCTCGCCTTTAGCAAGGCCGACTCGCGCTATCTGATCGCCGACTCCAGCAAGATCGGCAAGCGCGACTTCTACACCTTCTGCCGCCTGGACAGTTTGGATGCCATGGTGTGCGAGCCGGGTATTACCGCCGAAGATCGTGCCGCCATCGAGGAGCACACGCAGGTTATTTGCTAGTTATCGCTACGGGATTGCCAACGGGTGATGCGGGAGGACTTTTACCTCCTGTCATTGTGGAAACCAGCGCGTCAGCGCTACGCGATATGACGCGCAAATAAGGACTCCACTATCAAATCGTCTCAACCTGTAACAGGTAGGGGTGAAATCACCAACCAGATGTTACAGATTGAGATTTTTGACCCGGCCTATTCCGTTTGTCTCGATCTGTAACAGCTAGGACCGAATAATTCAGCTAGTTGTTACAGATTGAGATTGAGAGGATTGGCCTGCGCATTCATCTCAATCTGTAACATCTAGACGTCCAAAACCGGTCTTAGTGTTACAGATTGAGACAATTCGGCGGGGTCTACCTTGTTTGTCTCGATCTGTAACGGTTAGGACTTAAAAACTCGGCTACGTGTTACAGATCGAGACAAAAGAAAAAGAACATTAGGACTTGAAAATAAAGTTTTGATAAGGGATTCGCCCAGTTAAGACGGTGCGGCAGACAATTGAGATTAGTTTGCCTCCGGAGTCGTAAGCATAATGAGTCAGTTCGATGACCGGAAGTTTTGCAACACCATAATTACTGGCTTCGGAATCGCTAAGCTGACGTGCTCTATAGCTTTCCCTAACAGATTGGATAGACTTGGACAAGTCGTCCATGATTCTGCTAAATGCCTGAAAATCTAACTGGTTATTCGGAACGCGCGACTTTGAAATGAAGAACGTATCAGCGCCTATGAAGCTGCCTTCAAGTTCGTAGGTCAATTCAAGACGCTGAATTTCATCGCGACTTTGACATCCAAATTGTTGGAGCATCATTACGGAAATTGGACGACCTGATGTGAGGCCGCCGAAATGTTTGGTGATGGCATCCGGATCAACGCCATCGCAATGGCTTGCAAAGTCAAAGTCTAAAAGTGAATTGAGCTCGCTAACGCGTTTCGGTGCAACAAACGATCCCTTACCTTGGATTCGATAGATACTTCCACGACGCT
>FR878572.1:2637-6371 GCA_000434535.1 Collinsella sp. CAG:166 | reverse complement strand
CGGAGCTGCTTCCGCCGGAGCCGCCGCCCTTGTCGGTACCGCCGCCACTCGAGTCGCCACCGCCGTCCGCCGTCATCGGTGCATCGTGAAGCCCCGTCGTATCCGCGCTGTCGCATACGCCGACCTGAACTTTTGAGCGTTCGCATGCCGCGTCGGGCACATGAAGCTCGTGCAGTACGGCACCCAGCGTCGAGTTTGCGCCCGGTCGAATTTCCTCGAGCGTTACGGGATCGAGCGCCACCAGATTACGTGCCTTCGCATACAGCGTTACGCGTTTGCCCACTTCGTCGCTCCAACTCTCGGGGATGGCGAAGCTCATGCGGAACTGTGCCGTGCAACCCGGTGCCAGCACGGCGTTGCCGTTGTCGGCTACCAGCGGGTGCGTTGCAAAACGTGCGCCCAGCGTCTCGAGCGCGTACTTCACATGTGCCATGTCGTTGGCCGAAGCGTCCTCGGCAAGCTCTGGATCGTAGATCGAAGCCATGCGTGCGTTCATTCCGAATCCGATGGATGCGCTGGAGAACGGCTGGCTGGAGCCCTCTCGGTATAGATCGATCGTGCCGGCGGTCAGCAAGGTGTTGCCGTCGTTTCGCACCGTGACCATGAAGGATTCGCCTGCTGCTCCGGGCACCACCGCGCCCGAGGTAGCGACCGCGCCCGTCGGAGTGGCACACGCCACCAAGGGCACTTCGATGCCGTGCAGCTCTGCCTCGCTCTTCTCCGCGCTCACAATGTGCGTGGCGAGCGCGGAGAGCATGCCTCCCGACGTTAAAAATGTCGTTATCTGATCGACGGGATGGTCTAGCTCGCACATCACGAACGGCTCCGTAAACAGATCGCCTGCCAAGGTGCTGGCGAAGATGCGGAAGTGCTTGCCCATCACTGCTACCGGGTTGCCTTCTTCGTCGTAGGTTTGTCCCACCTTGCCATCGGTGTTCTCTACATAGAGTACGCACCTGCCGTTGTTGCTTACGCTAAACGATGCTGGGCCACAGCCTGCGGCACCCACGGGCTGCGTTGCAAATGCCGATGCGCCTCGCGTCCAAGTAATATGCTGCAGTTGCTCGTTGACGGTTGCCAAAAAGCCCGTGTGCTGCGGCCACGGCACCGCGTGGGGTACTGTCGCATCTGGCGACATAACGCCCCAGCCCGCAATGGACTGGCCGATCACGGCGTACGATGCGCAGCCGCAACCGTCTGCAGTCTCGTATGCAACGGGCACCACCATTTTGCCGTTGATATTCTCGGGCGCGCCCAGCTCGATGCTCGACGGTGCCTGCGGAAATCGGAGGACCTGACGGAACGTGAGACTGTCGCCCGAAACGTCCGACCACAGGGTAAAGCACTTCAGCGCAACCTCGGCCTCGCTGCCGAGCGCCTTCTCTGCGGTGGCTCCGCGGCGGTGGAGGTAGGCGCCCGACAGACGTCCGTCGACCAGCGTCTTGCCTACCGTGATACGCGGGCACTGCAGACAATGGTAGCCATCCTCCTGAAGGCGGCCGCGCGAGATGCTGCGCCACGACGTGTGCGATATCACGCGAACTCCGTCGTTACTTATGCGCAGGCGCACAACGGACAGTATGCCGGCTGTGCTTGCCGCATCGAAAAGGGTGTCGTCGCCGTCACGCCGCTCGCCCGAGACCAGCAACACGTAGGCGTCCTGGTTTTCTCTTCCGTCCGTATATTCCACCACGTCGAAGTCGTAATCGTATATGCCGTTGCGCTCCACGTCGCCCTCGCCAAACCCAAGGGGGAAGTCCACGGGCGTGGGAGCGGACCACGTGCCGTTCGTCTTTGTATGCACCACCAGGCGCGAGCGACCATTCTCGCCGTAGCGCACCGAGGCGATACGGAATAGGCACTCCACGCCGGCAATCATCGTTAGCTTCATGTGGGCTTCGCTGAGCACGCCGGAAAACAGCACGTTGTCGCTCGAGGGTTTTATGCCGCCACGCTCGTCCTCCGACACGCCGGCAGAATTGGCGTTCGGGTCGGCAACGGTGTTCGTTGCCTGGCCGATATAGGTGTAATCGTACATCGGCGCGGCGTTTTCGTCGTTCTCTATCAGTGCGTGGACGAAATGTTCGACCTGTCCCGTGTCGTCGCTTTCTGCATCCGCCTCGAGCTCAATGCGCGTGACCGACCGGTCCCAATCGCGTACGGTAGGCGCGACATTCCTTGCAGTGGCCTTAACCTCGGCGCGTGCGAGCAGCTCGGCGTTGGTGACGATGGTGGCCGATGCGATAAATTGCGGCACACCACCCGCCTCGGCGTTGCCGGCCGAGCCGAAACAGGCATCCAGCGTATAAGGCGTATCTCCACCCAATGCCAGCTCAGAGCGCTGGAGCACATACTGGCTGCCATTGTTCACCGACATATTCCACGAATCGAGGAGTGTGGGCCACGACCCCGACCAAGCCTTGGTGGTCCACTTGAACATTACGAACTGGAGTATCACATCGACATCGACGTCTGCACCTACGCGCAGTCGCGGAAGCTGGTGTCCATCTGCCTTCTCGTACCCAATGAACAGCGTGAGGGATGCGGCGCCGCGCACGGCAGATGAAGCGACGCCTGCAACGCCGGCGCCAAAGGTGACGGCAAGCCCGATCTGGATGGTGAACGAGCCCGACGTGTTTGAATAGTCGAGCGAAATGTTTTTAAAAAACGCCGCGCCGCTGCCGTGCGTGTGGGCACCCACGGCGAGCACCAGCTTCGCCAGCACCCAAGGGTTGACGTTTAGGAAAAACGGCACCGGTCCTAGGGTAAACTGCTCGGTCCAATTGAGGTCGGTTCTTACCTGGAAGAGGGCCTTAATGTTGCCGTACGCCGGATCGTTGTTGTTGCCCCAAGTTTTGCCAACCCAGTCGTAGGCGAGCGATCCGTACAGCTGCGTGGCGATATCCATCGTGAACAGCAGTGTGCAATGGTGGCGAAGGAGCTTAGTGTTTCTTGGGTCGGTGCCCGAGCCAGCGCTCATGCTCCTGTATTGGTTCCACTTTCCCTCCATCTCGTCGAGGTAGCGGTTTGCCTGCTTGGCGCCCGACTCACGCGGCGATTTCTTCCAATATTCCGGATCAGGGTTGCCCGAATCGTTCATATAGCTGGTTGGTTTGTATCCTCCGCCAAACAGCACGTATCCGGCAAACGAGAAATCGAAGAGGATCGGAAATGTGGGCATCCAGCAGGTGAACTTGTTGCCGCCAATGCCGGGAAACGATGCGGGGAAATCAAACGGAGTGATCTCTTGGTCCATGGTGGTGGGGACGATAGTGGTCGATCCGGATTCCGCCTTTGCCGCCGGCGCAGTGACAACGGCCATGGGGGAGGAGAGCGTGTAGGTTTTGCCCTGGTAGTCGAGGATAAAGCGCAGCTTGCATCCTTCTTCCAGAAGGCCCGATGCCGTGTCGAGAAACTTGTCTTCGAGTGTGAACGTCGCCAGATTATCCATGCCCGATGCGCTGGCCTTGACTTGGCCAATCTGCGTGACGGTTTCGGATGAACTGTCCGCAGCGGGCATCACTTTATTGATATGCAACGTTGCCTGCCCGCCCTGCGGCAGATGGGCCTGTACGGTAAAAGCGTGCGTATCGGGCTGGTCGTTTGCTGCTTCGTCCGCTGGCATTGCCATAAACGTGGCGTCGGCGTACTGGATGTCCCATTCGTCGAATGTGAGCTGGCGAAAGTACGGCTCGCCATCGGAGAGCGGACGTGTGGGTGCGGTAATGGCGGTG
>FR878572.1:0-2610 GCA_000434535.1 Collinsella sp. CAG:166 | reverse complement strand
CGCCTTGGACACGCGCGAGGGGAATCTCGACATCGCGGTAGCCTGCCATGCTAATGGAGATGCCGCCGTTAAAGTCGTACGCGTCGAGAAGCGTTGCCTCGTCCACGTAGCCTTCCGAAAGCGGCGCGACCTCAAAGATGGCCGTCCCCTCGTCATCGGTAGTGGCGGTGAGCTGCTTGCCTGCGGCATAGCGCGATGTGAGCGTGACCTGGGCACCCGTGATGGGCGTATTCTTGTTGGCGACGTCGACCACGACCACACCGAACATGGTGCGCGAGAGCACCAAGACCTTGAAGGGATCATCTTCGTCGGCGTATGCCTCGGTGGGGGCGAACGGCAATATGAAGGCGTTTTCGCTTCCCGGCACGCGGGGCAACATAATGCTCGCTAGCGAGGACGCTCCGGCAACAAGTAACGAACGGCGATCAAGCATCTTGGACTCCCATCCCGCAAATATCGGTGGAAATAATCCAATTTTGCGAGAAGGCGCCTCGTGGCGGTAGTGCCGTTCAAGGGTCAAAATGTCCAAATTGATCGAGCGAAGCGCCGGGTTCCGGAACGCGTTCGATGCGCTTGGCAGTCCGGTCGCTAACGCAACATATGCGCGACCAGCTCGGCGCGTGTGCCGATGCCAAGCTTTGCGTATACGCCGGATAGGCGGTTTTTGACGGTGCCCGGCGATACACCCATATGACGAGCGATTTCGGCATTGGTCCACCCACGGCAGGCGAGCATGGCCATGGTGAATTCCGTGGTCGTTAGGTCGTCGGCCACGTCCTCGCCCGAATCGGGGTTGTGGATGCGCCGCCAACCGTAGCTGAATCGATACGTAATCTCGATGATGCGTGCGAAATCGTCAGGGTATTGCGGTTTTAGGCATGCCTCGATGAGCCCCTGCAAAAGGCCATGATGCTCGCCGATAAGCTCGATAAGGCCGTCGGGGCGTGCGATGTTCCAAGCAGTTTCGAAATGTGCCTTTGCGGCGTCGACGTTTTTGAGGCTCATGCAGGCCATAGAAGCTGCCAGGTGCAAGAACAGCTCCGATATGGGATAGCTTCCTTGTTTCATGATCAGGGCGTTTTCCACCATGCCAAGACTGCGGCCGTAATCGCCGCGCAGATACAAGGCGTGGGCCATCACGTAGCTGGCGAACAAACGTAGTCCTTCGGGCAGATGCGCTGCGAACGGATAGAACTCATCGGCAGAATAGGGGGACGGCAGGTGCAGCAGGACGCTTGCGGCCGAGGCGAACAGAATGTGTATGGCGTGAACGGTGGGCGATTCCTCGTCAGTTGGCGTATCGAGGATGCCTGCAAGGCAACGGCGGGCGTCGGGGATACGGTTGAGCGACAGGCTGGCATATCCGCAGATAAAGCATGCGGAATAGCGCAGTGCGGGATCGGTGGCGTCAAGATAGGGGCGCGCCGTCTTGGCAGCGAGGGCGGCCTGTCCGCGAAAGTACAGAGCTTCTGCCGTGGCAATGGCGCGCGAATCGGGGTCGGAAATGCCTGCAACCGCAGCGTCAATCTGCCCCGGCACAAAGGCGGTGCACGTCAACGGCATGGGAACGCATGGGTAGCCATCGCAGTCCATCTTCCATCTCCCATCAGGTGGCAACATTAGCAGCAATTGTACCCCTGCTGCTCGGGACTGGAATTTGTGGGTATCGCCTACGATTATGCCGAACGAATAAAGGAAGAGTCTATTGGCGATGCTCTCAAGGTGGCTACCGAAGCCAAGCTGACCTCGATATTAGGAAAAATTGCCACCCCTGCAAAAAGCCCTGTCGCAGTGATGGGAAACGCATCTTCTGGGCATTCCGGCGTCTCCAGCTAGCGCTGGACTGCTGCTGTCGCCTGCGCGTTGGCGAGCGGGGCGTGGGGACCGTCCGGCGACCAGCGGTGACGGGCGAGCCCTGCCGCGTGCGTGGGCCTCCATCGGCGTAGACCCATGACCCCTATGGCATCGGAGAAGTCCACCATCGCGTCCAGGACCTTACCGTCCGGCACGCCCAGCCTAGCGGCTCCCTTGAACCCAAGGTTGAAGGGGGGTGTTGTACAAGGCATATGGGGCCGAGTGGAAGTGGATCAAAAGAGCGTTACTTGACGTTTCATGCATAATGCCAACCGCCCCGCGATATCACGTTCGCAGCGCGCAGGGGCCGGAGAATCTTCGCGATGAGAGTTGACGTCTAATACCTTGCATCGTATAGTGTGTATAGCATAGTATATGACGAGAGGAGGTGTGCGGATGGAGGCACAGATGAAGCGCGGCTTCCTGGAGGCCTGCGTGCTCGCGGCCGTCTCCGGCGAGGAGTCCTACGGCTACCAGATCGTGAAGGACGTACCGGCGAGCATGGGGCTCACGGAGTCGACGCTCTACCCGCTGCTCAAGCGCCTGGAGAAGGCCGGGTGCATCACGGCGCGCTCCGCCGAGCACAACGGGCGGCTGCGCCGGTACTACCGCATCACGGACGACGGGCGAGCGCGCATCGAGGAGTTCCTGGCCGAGTGGCCGTCCGTACGGGAGATTTACGCATACGTTGAGGAGGCGCACCATGACGCGCGATGAGTTTCTGGGCCGGTTGGGCGAGCTGCTCGCCTGCCTGCC
>FR878571.1 GCA_000434535.1 Collinsella sp. CAG:166 | reverse complement strand
GCCGGGCCAATGATCCGTTTTCCTCCGTCCCCTACGGGTCATTAGGCAGTGGCGCGGCCGAGCCAGTTGCCGCTGTGGTGGTAGATGGTGAACATCGTGGCTGTGATGAGCCAGGTTACAGGGTAAACCAGCAGCAGGTGCTCAAGCGACGGATCGAACGGCATAATCGCAAACACCCAAATCACCCTGAGCACGACGGTGCCAAAAATCGTGAGCATCATGGGCTGCAAGCTCACGCCGGCACCACGAATGGAGCCCGACGCGTTCTCGATAATCGAGAAGATCGCGTAGAACGGCGCGATAAAATGAAGAATCGTCGTGGTGTACGCCGAAATCGAAGCATCGTCGACAAACAGACGCGACAACGGACCCGAGAACACCAGCAGCACGGCAGACAGGCCACCAATGAGCATAAACGACAGCACAAGCGACGTATGGTAGCCCTTGCGCATGCGCTCGTAGTTGCGCGCGCCAAAGTTCTGTGCCGAGAACGTGGTGATCGACACGCCAAGTGCCTCGGTAACCATCCAGACAATGCCATCCAAGCGGCCCGAAAGACCCCACGCCGTGGTGACATCGGCACCAAACGAATTGACCGACACCTGAATCAAAACGTTGGAAATCGAATACGCAGCAGACTGAAAGCCAAGCGGAAGACCACACGAGATCATGGTCTTACAAATGCCAGGATCAATGCCGAGTCTGGACAGTGAAAGCCGCCACGCGCCCGGTGCGTGCATCATGCGAATCACGATCATCGTGGCGTTGGAGCAAATGGTCAGCGCCACCGCGATGCCGCAGCCCAGAGCCTCCATATGAAGCACGGCAACGAAGATGACATCCAGCACCGCATTAACAAGGCAGCCGGAAGCGATGATCACAGCAGGCCCGCGCGTGTCGCCCACGGCGCGCAGCAGTGCCGTTCCCATATTGAGCAGCAGTGCCGCAACCATAGCGGCAAAATAACAACGAGCATAGGCCACGCCCTCGGCCAATAGTTCATGCGGCGTGTTCATAAGCACCAGCATGGGCTCAACGAACACTATGCCAAGAATCGAGAAAACGATACCGCCCACCAGCGCGAGCGTCATGGCCGTATGGACCGAACGACTCAGTCGCTCATCATCGTGCTGGCCAAAATACTGACCGGTAATGACCGCGCACCCGGCGCCGACGCCAACGCAAAAGCCAATGCAGAGCTCGGTGAGCACCATCGTGGCCTGAATGCCACCCAGCGCAAGCTTGCCGCCAAACTGGCCGACGATATAGGTACCGATAAGCGTGTAGGCCTGCTGAAAAAACGAACTAAAAAAGATGGGAACGCACAGCGAAAGCAGCTGCTGCCAAATGACACCCTGCGTTACATCGATAGCCGTAGATTTCTTAGCCACACGCCCTCCCCACCAGCATACGACAAACAACAAAACGGCAATTTAAGGCCAAAACCAATAGCAGCTTAGCACCGACCGGCGTCGACCGAAACACCCCGAGTCAGAGCCCGGTGCGAACTATCTGCCTAGTGATACAAACCCGGCTGGTAGTGATACTCATTGCTCACGTGCGGGCACAGCTGCCAAAAGGCGACGGCACTCGCCGCGGCCACGTTGAGCGAATCGACCCCGTGCGCCATCGGAATGCGCACGGCCCGGTCGCAGCCCGCGATGGTCTTGGCACCCAGGCCGGCGCCCTCGGTGCCCATAAAGATCGCCAGGCGATCAATCTCCTGCAGCACGGGATCGTCCAGCGAAACGGAATCATCCGTCAACGCCATGGCGGCACACGAAAAACCGGCATCGTGCAGCGCCGCCAGGCCGTCATGCGGCCACACGCGCGCCTCACTGCCGATACGCGTCCACGGCACCTGAAACACGGTGCCCATGCTCACACGAGCCGAGCGACGATACAACGGATCGCAACACGTGGGGCTCACCAGAATGCCGTCGACATTGAGCGCGGCGGCCGAGCGGAAAATCGCGCCCACGTTCGTGTGGTCGACAATACCCTCGAGCACGCATACGCGCACCGGTCGCTCCCCCGCCGCCTCGACGACGCCGTCCAAGAACTCATCAACCGGAATCTGACGCGGGCGGCGGAACGCCGCCAGCGCGCCGCGCGTCACGTTAAAGCCCGTCAACTGCTCCATGAGCTCCATGGAGGCAACGAACACAGGAACAGGGCCGGCGTCCTCGCGCACAACCAGGCGCTCAAACAGCGGCATCATCTGGTCGAGCCAGCGTTCGCCCAAAAGAAAGCTCACCGGCTCATATCCGGCACGCACCGCGCGCTCGATAACCTTGGCACTCTCGGCGATAAAGATGCCCTTTTGCGGCTCCAGCACGCAGCGTAGCTCGCGTTCGGTCAGTCGCACGTAGGCATCGAGCCGCTCATCCGTAAGCGAGTCAATTCGCAGAACCTCAACGGCATCAGTCATAGCAGCCTGCCCGCTCCTTTCTTTACAGCACATCTATACCAAACGAGGCGACGCTAAGCGCCGCCCCATACATTCAATCAACCCGATAATACCGTTCACGCCAGGCGATTTACGCCTCAACGCGACGATACGTCACGAACTCATAATCGACACCCTCGTCGCCCTCGCCCGAGGCAATCGTGGCAACACCGCCACGCCGCGCAATCTCCCACGCGGGATCGGCGTCCAAGTCGGGAAAGTACGTGTCCACGGCATGGGTGCAATGGTTGTGCGTGACCTCAGCCTCCACGCAGTACGGCAAAAACTGCCGATAGACCTCGCCGCCACCAAGCACCCAGGCAACGGGCTCATCAGCAACCGCGGCGAGCGCCTCGTCGATGCTATGCACCACGTCGACGCCCTCGGAAGCAAAGCCCTCGTCGCGGGTAAGCACGATATTGCGACGGTTCTTGAGCGGACGCCCGCCGGGAAAACTCAGCAGCGTCTTTCGCCCCATGATGACCGGGCAGCCCTTGGTGCAGGCCACAAAATGGCGCATGTCGGCGCGATTGGACACCACCATGTCGCCCTCGCAACCAATGCCCCAATCGTCACACACGGCAACGATAGCAGATAGCTTACACGTCATGAGCACCACCTACACCGCAATGGGAATGTTCTTGACCTGCGGGCCGTGCTCGTAGCCCTCCACAATCAGGTCGTCGGTCGTAAACGCATAGAAATCGTGCACATCGGGGTTAAGCGTTACCTTAGGCGCCGCAAACTGCGGACGCTCGATAAGTTCACGGACGATATCGACATGACGGTCGTAAATGTGGGCATCGGCAATCACGTGCAGCAGCTCGCCGGGAATCATATCGACCGACTGCGCAACCATCATCAGCAAAATGGCGTACTGGCACACATTCCAGTTGTTCGCGGCCAAAATGTCCTGACTGCGCTGGTTGAGAATCATGTTGAGTGTGGGCTTATCGTCCTGCGGGCGCTGCGTCACGTTATAGGTCACGCTGTAGGCGCACGGATAAAGGTGCATCTCGGACAGGTCGCTAAACACGTAGGTGTTGGTCATGATGCGGCGGCTGTACGGCGTGTTCTTAAGGTCGTACAGCACGCGGTCCATCTGGTCAAAGTCGCCCTCGGCATAATGGCTCTTCTGGCCAATCTGGTACCCGTAGGCCTTGCCGATGGAGCCGGTCTCGTCGGCCCACTCGTCCCAAATATGGCTGTTGAGGTCATGAACGTTATTGGACTTCTTTTGATAGATCCACAGGATCTCGTCCATCGCAGACTTAAGCGCCGTGCGGCGCAGGGTAAGCGCGGGGAACTCCTCGCGCAGGTCGTAGCGTGCCGTAACGCCAAAGTTTTTAATGGTATAGGCAGGGGTGCCATCCTCCCACACCGGACGGACCTTTTGCCCCTCGGTGGTGGTGCCATGGTCCAGAATATCGCGGCACATGGATACAAACTGTTGATCAGCCTTGCTCATTGACCCTCCTGTCAGTCGCCTATAAGCGATTTTTATTGTAGCCCAGGCGTGCAGTGTCGGATTGGACACTTGGACGGGCACACGCAATGCACGGCAGCACGGCCCGCATGCACAAGCGGAACACCTTTGCCTTTTTCTGACATATGCCAGAAATGCCTTGCACGGTTCCGCTGCCGCGCTATCCTATTACTGACATATGTCAGATTTGGAGAGTGTATGGCGGGAAGACGAGAAAAATTACGCCGCGTTGGGATCATCCCCGAATATCGCGGCTTTACCCCCGACGGCCTTGCCAGCGGAGACGCCATCGAGATGACGGTCGACGAGCTCGAAGTCCTGCGGCTGTGTGACCTGGAAGGCCTCAATCAGCAGACCGTCGCCCAGCACATGGGTATCGCTCGTGCCACCGTGGCGTCAATCTGCAGCCGCGCGCATCGCAAGGTGGCAAACGCGCTGGTCAACGGGCGGGCGCTCAGTATCGAGGGCGGCAATATCGCATACTCCCCCATCACCACAACGACGGCCGCATGGCCACCAAAGGAGGTCGGCACCATGAGGGTGGCAACGACGTACGACAACGGCAACATCTTTATGCACTTTGGCCGCAGCGAACAGTTCAAGATCTACGACATCCAGGATGGCAAGGTGCTCAACGAGCAGGTCGTGGGCACCGGTGGCACCGGCCACGGCGCCTTGGCGGGCCTGCTCGCCAACGGTGGCGTCGACACGCTCATCTGCGGCGGCATCGGCGGCGGTGCCATCAACGCGCTCACCCAAGCCGGCATCACGGTCTATGCGGGCGCCCAGGGCAGCTGCGACGCCTGCGTCGAGGCCCTCATTGCCGGCAGGCTCGCACAGACCGGCGAGGCCACCTGCGACTGCCATGGCCACGACCACGAGCACGCCCATGAGCACGGCGAGTCCTGCGGCTGCCACGGCCATCACGACCACGACAGGCACGAGAGCTGCGGCTGCCACTAGCGGCACGTGCCCTGGCGCAAGCACGCTTCCACGTGTGTGACAACCTGCGAACAAACGGCGAAGGCCGCCTGGAGTACCATCCAGGCGGCCTTCGCCGTTGTCGACTCAATCAAGCCGTTACTTCTTATTGCGCATCTGAGCTTCCATCTGGCGCAGCAGGTCCATATCGGACTTAGGACCGCCCGTTCCCAGGCCGCCCATGCCGCCCAGACCCATGGCATCCAGACCGGGAATATTGGGCATGCGCATCTTTTTGCCCTTCTTGCCCTTTTTGCCCTTCTTGCCGCCGGCTTGCGCCTGATTGGCCATCGTGCGCATGCGGCCCATCATCTTGTTCATCTCACCCCACTGCTTCATAAGGCTATTCACCTCGGTGGGGGTCACGCCGGCGCCCTTGGCGATACGGGCGCGACGCTGGCCATTGATGATGGAGGGACGCAGGCGCTCCTCCTTGGTCATCGACATGATGATGGCCTCGTTCTTGTCAAAGATGCCCTCGTCCAGGTTGCCGCCCATCTGGTTGAGCGCGCGTTGGCCACCGGGGAGCATACCCAGAATGCCCTTCATGCCGCCCATCTTCTTGACGGCCTTCATCTGGTCGAGCATGTCGTTCATGGTAAAGCCCTCGCGCAGCATGCGCTCGGCAGCCTCAAGCTGCTCGGCATCGGCTGCCTCCTGAGCCTTCTCAATGATGCCGACGACGTCGCCCATGCCTAAGATGCGCTTGGCCATACGGTCGGGGTAGAACGGCTCCAGCGAATCGGGCTTCTCGCCCATGCTCACGAACTTGATGGGCTTGCCGGTCACCTGGCGCACGGAAAGCGCGCCGCCGCCACGGGCGTCGCCGTCGAGCTTGGAGATGATCACGCCGTCAAAGTCGGTGCGCTCGGCGAAGGTCGAGACGACGTTGACGATATCCTGGCCGGTCATGGCATCGACGACCATCAGCACCTGATCGGGCTTGACGGCCTTCTTGATATCCACGGCCTCCTGCATCATCTGCTCGTCGATCTGCAGGCGGCCGGCGGTATCGACGATGACCACGTCGCGCAGGTGGTCGACGGCCTCCTGGATGGCGCCCTTGGCGATATCGACCGGATGCTCGCCGTCACCGCGGAAGACCGGCACGCCGATCTCTCCACCGAGCGTGGCCAGCTGGTCGGCAGCGGCGGGACGGTAGACGTCGCACGCGGCGAGCAGCGGCGAGCGGCCCTGCTTCTTGAGAAGGTAGGCCAGCTTTACGGCTGCCGTGGTCTTACCGGAGCCCTGCAGGCCCACGAGCATGATGACATTGGGAATGCGGTTGCTAAAAACGAGCTTGCTCTCGGTGGAGCCAAGCATCTCGGTGAGCTCGTCGAGCACGATCTTGACGACGTTTTGCGCCGGCGACAGTGACTCCATGACCTCGGCGGTCATGCAGCGCTCCTTGGTCTTGGCGACGAACTCCTTGACGACCTTGAAGTTGACGTCGGCCTCGAGCAGCGCCATGCGAATGTCGCGCATGGCCGAGGTGATATCGGCCTCGGTCAGTTTACCCTTGCCGCGCAGGCGGTCAAATGTGTCGTTGAGGCGATCGCTCAGAGAATCAAACACTAGTCACTCCTTAATTGGACTCGCCCACCAGGGCGCGGCAGAAATCTTTGGCATTGAACTCCTGCAGGTCATCGACCTGCTCACCCACGCCGATGCGCAGGATCGGGAGCTTGAGCTTATCGGCCACGGCCATGGCGATGCCGCCCTTAGCCGTGCCGTCCAGCTTTGTCATGATAATACCGTCTAGACCCAACGCCTCGTTAAACTCAAGCGCCTGGTTCAGACCGTTTTGGCCTGTCGCGGCATCGATTACGAGGACGACCGAGACGGGCATGGGGCCGGCGGCCATATTGGCGGCGCGCTTACGCGTCACGTTGACCACCTTGGCAAGCTCGCGCATGAGCTCGGGGCTCGTGTGCAGACGGCCGGCGGTGTCGATAAGCACCAGGTCGCTGCCGCGCTTGTCGGCCTCGTCGAGCACGTCGTAGCAAACGCTCGCCGGGTCGGAGCCGCGGTCGCGCTTGATGACAGGGACGCCGGCGCGCTGGCCCCACACATCGAGCTGCTCGATGGCGGCGGCGCGGAAGGTGTCGGCTGAGCCGATCACGACGTTCTTGCCGCGGGCAGCCATGGCGCTCGCGATCTTGCCGACCGTCGTGGTCTTGCCGGCACCGTTAATGCCCACAAACAGCACGCAGCTCGGCGTGTCGGAGAACGGATCGCGCTCGACGGGCACAAAATGTTGCTCGAGCTGCTCGGCCAGGGCGCGGCGAAGCTGCTGGGCGGTCTTGAGGTTCTTCTTGGCCGCGGCATCGCGCAGGTCATCCGACACCTTGATAGCGACCTCGGCACCCATGTCACCCATGACGAGGGTGTCCTCAAGGTCCTCCCAAAAATCCTCGTCGACCTCGCCGCCAAAATAAAAGACCTCGTTGAGGGCCTCGCGGCTGCGTTCAAGTCCGCGCGAGAGAGCATCGAAGAATCCCATTATGCATTCACGACCTTTCCGGTTTCGCGATCAAGTTTTTGCGAGACGACGCGACTGACGCCGTCGGCTTGCATCGAGACGCCGTAGAGGACGTCAGCGTCCTCCATAGTACGGCGCTGATGCGAGATAACCAAGAGCTGCGTATCGGAACGCAACACGTCGAGCGCGCCGATGAGCTTGGACAGGTTGGCGTCGTCGAGTGCCGCCTCGACCTCGTCCAGCACATAGAATGGCACCGTACGCGTGCGATACACGGCAAAGAGCAGGGCGAGCGCCGTCAGGCTCTTCTCGCCGCCCGACATGAGCATCATCTTGGTGATGCGCTTGCCGCGCGGCTGCGCCACGACCTCGATGCCCGTCTCGGCCGGATGCTCGGGGTCGGTCATCTCCAGATGTGCCTGGCCGCCCGGGAACAGCATGGCGAAGATCTCGCGGAAGTTCGCATCGACCTTCTCAAAGGTCACCAGGAAGGCTTTACGCATCTTGCGGTCGATGGCAACGGTGATCTTGGTGAGCGCCTTGCGTGCGCTCTCCAGATCGGTCAGCTGTTCCTCGATGTAATCGGCGCGGCGCTTGAGCTGCTCGTACTCCTCCATGGCAACCTGGTTCACAGGGCCCAGGTTGTTGATCTGGCGCACGAGCTGGTTGAGCTCGCGCTCGGCGGCATCGCGGTCGGTGGGCGCAGGAAGCACGAGCGCTTCCTCGAGCACCGTGGTGCCATCGGCAGTAATGGCCTTGATGGCCGCCTCTACCTGCACCTCGAGCTTGCCGCGGGAGACCTTGAACTCATTTTGCGTCGCCGTGGCGGCATCAACCCGCTCCTTGGCACGAGCAACCTCGGCCTTGGCGTCTTCGATGGTCTTCTTAAGCGAGGCCGAGTCCGCCTCCTCGAGCGAAGCCTGGTCACGCAGACGCGCGGCCCAATCCGACGCGCGCTCCAGCAGGGCCGAATAGCGCTCGTGCATGGGATCGACGCGCAGACGCAGCAGCTCGAGTGAGCGCGAGGCCTGGCGTGTTCCGCGGATACGGCGGTCGATGCCCTCCAGGCGATGCTCCAGGTCGGGCACGCGGCCCTTCAGCGAACGCAGACGCTCGCTCGTCTGGGCCAGGCGGAGCTTGGCATCGGCGAGCTTGCCG
>FR878570.1 GCA_000434535.1 Collinsella sp. CAG:166 | reverse complement strand
TGGCGCCGGCGAGAACCCGGCCGCCACGGTGGCCATGCCTGCCATGCCGCAGGAGTAGGTTCGCTCGCTTATCACCATCATGTACCTGCGCTTTTACCGTACGCAGATGAGCACGACGGCAAGTGTTGCGCTGCGGGTATAATGGACAGCATTCAAACGGTGGGCATCGAGGTGCCCGCAGGAGAGGAATGATCATGGGAAAGACTTTCAGCTTTGTCTCCGGTGCGCTCTTTGGTGCTGCCGCCGGCGCTATCATCGGCGTTGCTCTGGCCCCGCGCTCGGGTGCCGAGACCCGCGCCATGGCCGCCGATATCGCCAACGACGCCTGGGACAACATGCGTGACACCTACGAGCACAGTGCCGAGGAGGCTCGTGCCGCGGTCAACGACTTTGGTCCGATGGTCGACGCCAAGACCGATGACCTGCGCGCCAAGGTCGACCTGGCCCGCGAACGCATGGACCAGCTTCGCGAGCAGCTCAACGACGCCATCTCGGGCGGCAACGTGACGCCCGCCGCCGACGTCGTGGTCGAGAACGTCGCTGAGACCGACACCGAGGCCACGGAGCCCTCGACCGAGGCATAATGCGCGCAGGGGATTTTGTCGGCGTCAAGGTTTATCGTAAGCCTGCCGAAGACAAGCGCACCAAAAAGGACGGCACGCCGCGCAGCCCTAAAAAGCTCGGCAAGATTCACTTTCCCGTCTTTACCCCGGGCGGTACGCGCGTGGTGGGCTTTATGGTTCGCCAGTCCGATATCGCGGGTATGATCGAGCGCCCCGACCGGTTTGTGGCGCTCGATGCCATCGGCGTCTATGAGGGCGCTGTCGCGGTCGACGACGTCAAGGGCACCTACGATGCCGCCGCGGCCAAGCGCCTCGATATCAACCTGGACGATTGCATCATCTGGGTTGGCATGGACGTGCGCACGGAATCGGGCGATGTCGTGGGCTACTGCTCGGACGTTGAATTCAAGCCGCGTTCGGGCATTGTACAGACGTTCTATGTGACCGCCAGCGCCGCATCGAGCATGTTGGTGGGCGACACGCAGGTGCCGCCGACGATGCTGCGCGGCTACGAGAACGGCGCGATGATTGTCTCGGACGAGGTCAAGACGCTCGGGTATTCGGGCGGCGCGGCCGCCAAGGCTGCCGAGGCCAGTGTCGTGGTGGGCGATAAGGTCAAGAAGGGCGCCAAGGTGCTCGATGACAAGGGATCGGTCGCCGTGGACAAGGGCAGCCGCGCACTGGGCAAGCAGCTCGGCAAGACGCGCGGTATGTTCAAGGACTTTAAGGACGAATATCAAAAGGCGAGCGGGGGCTCGTCAAAAGCTAGCAAATAGCGACGTACCAAATGATGGGAGGCGAGCCGGAGACATGTTGCTCCGGCTCGCTGTGTTTATGGGGGAGGGCACATGCGCCAAAACGGATC
>FR878569.1 GCA_000434535.1 Collinsella sp. CAG:166 | reverse complement strand
CGGTGGCCAAGCTCTTGCTTCGCTTCCACGATGCCACGAAGGGCGCCATTCGCCTGAATGGCATCGATCTGCGCGACCTTTCGCAAGACGACATCCGCGGGCGTATCGCCTATGTGCCGCAGAAGGCATGGCTGTTCTCGGGTACGGTGGCGAGCAACCTGCGCTTTGGCAACGAAGACGCGACTGAGGCTGACATGCTCCATGCGCTGGAGGTTGCCCAGAGCACCTTTGTGCTCGACCAGCCCCAGGGGCTCGATACGCCGGTGGCCCAGGGCGGCACGAACTTCTCGGGTGGTCAGCGCCAGCGCCTGGCGATTGCCCGCGCACTCATGAAGCATGCCGATCTATATATCTTCGACGACAGTTTTTCGGCCCTGGACTTTAAGACCGATGCCGCCCTGCGCCATGCGCTGCAGGACGAGACGCGCGATGCCGCGGTGCTCATCATCGCGCAACGTATCTCGACTATTTTGCATGCCGATCAGATCGTGGTGCTCAAAGACGGCGAGATCGTGGGCCTAGGCACGCACGACGAGCTCATGGAAACCTGCGAGGTGTACCGCGCTATCGCGGAATCGCAGATGAAGGGAGGTGAGTAGCATGACCGAGGAGCTCAAGAAGCAGGCCATCGCCGAGGATGCCGCGGTTGCAGAGACAGTTGAGGAGACGGGCGCCACACCCGGCCTGGACGAAGCCGCCAAGGCGGCGGAGCGCGAGGCTCGCCGCCAAGCGCTCTACGAGGAAAACGAACGTGCCGAGGACGAGCGCGCCCGCGCCGAGGCGGAGCGCATGCGCGACGTTGACGACGAGGACGAGGACGAGACGCCCCGCGACACCTGGGCGACGGTGCGCCGCCTGTGGAGCGAGGCCGCCGGCGACCATTGGCGCTTTTATATCGTGTTCGCGAGCATCGTGTTCTATGTCATCTTTAACACCGCGGCGCCGGCATATAGCGCCCGCGTGATCGATGAGCTGTGGGGCCACATTCAGGTAGCGTTTGTCAACAACGCCACCTTCAGCATCACCTGGGAGAACTGCGGCAGGACCATCTTCATCTACTTTATGATTTGGACCGCTGCCGCCTCGTTCTACGCACTCCAGAGCTTTTTGATGTCGAGCGTTGCCGAGCGCCTCAACCTGCGCCTACGCAACCGCATCGCACAAAAGCTCAACCGTCTGCCGCTCGCCTATTTTGACGCGCATCGTCCCGGCGAGGTCGTCAGCCGCGCGACCAACGACCTGGACAAGATGTCCGAGAGCATGCAGCGCGGATTGCTGCAGCTGCTCGTGTCGATTGGCACCGTGGTGGGCGCCGTGGGCGTGATGTTCGTGTTCAGCGTGCAGCTTACGCTCGTCTTTCTGTTCTTTACGGCACTGTCGCTGCTGGTGACGAAGGTCGTCTCGCGCCGCACACACGATGTGACGGGCGAGCGCCAGGAGTGGGTGTCCAAGATTACGAGTGCGGTCGAGGAAGGCTATTCGGGCCGTCTGGTGATCCGCGCGTTTAACCGCGAACGTCAGAGCTCTGCCGAGGTGCACGAGGCCTCGGGCGAGCTGGCGCGCGTGAGTACCAAGGCCGACTTTATGATCAACGCCGTCGGACCCGCGGTTCGCTTTATCGGCCGCTTGGCGCAAATCGTGATTGCGCTTGTGGGCTGCAGTATGTTGGTTGCCGGGCATATGACCGTCGGCGTGTTCCAGGCGTTCTTCCAGTTTATCTACGAGGCGTCCGAACCCATGACGCAGCTGTCGTTTACCTTCAACTCGCTGCAGAGCGCGCTGGCGAGTGCGGAGCGCGTGTTCGACCTGCTCGATGAGCCCGAGATGGAGGCCGATCCGCTGCCGGACGAGGCCGCCAAGCTGCCGGGTCGCGTGGAGGGCCGCGTCTCCTTTGAGCACGTGCGCTTTGGTTATTCGCCCGACAAGCCGCTTATGCGCGACGTGTCGTTTACCGCCGAGCCGGGCCAGAAGATTGCCGTGGTGGGAACCACGGGCGCAGGCAAGACGACGCTCATCAACCTGCTCATGCGCTTTTACGAGATCGACGGCGGCCGCATTACGCTCGACGGTGTGGATACGCGCCTCATGGATCGCGGCGAGCTACGCCAGCAGTTTGGCATGGTGCTGCAAGACGCCTGGCTGTTCGACGGCACGATTGCCGAGAACATCGCCTACGGCTGCCCCGAGGCAACGCGCGAGGAGATTGTTGCGGCTGCGCGCGCCGCCCAGGTTGACTTCTTTGTGCGCACCATGCCGCAGGGCTATGACACGCGCGTGGCCAACGATGCCGAAAGCATCAGCCAAGGCCAACGTCAGCTGCTGACCATCGCGCGCGTGCTGCTCAACAACCCGGCGATCCTCATCCTGGACGAGGCGACGTCGAGCGTGGACACGCGCACCGAGCTCGCCATCGGCCGTGCTATGGATGCGCTCATGCGCGGGCGCACGAGCTTTGTGATCGCGCATCGCTTGTCGACGATCGTGGACGCCGACCTGATCTTGGTCATGGATCACGGCAACATTATCGAGCAGGGCACGCATAAGGAGCTGCTGGCTGCCGAGGGTGCCTACGCCGACCTCTATCTGAGCCAGTTCGCATAATGTGACAAAGGGACAGTCTCTTTGCCACATCACAAATAAGGCGCGCCGGGGATGAATTCCCTGGCGCGCCTTTGCGTTGATGCCGATGTCGTTTTGTGCCGCTTGCGTTCCTAGCGTTCGTCCACGAGCTTGGCGACGAGGGCCTTGAGCTCGGCCACCTCTCGCTCGAGTTCCTTGACGCGGCGGGCATTCTCGGTGATGCCCTGGCGGTTGAGGGCGGACTGCTCGGCGGCGTCATCGGGCATGTACTCGCGATGCTGCTTGGCGTCGAAACTCTCCTCGAACACACGGCAGCCGTTGCGCTTGATGATGCGTCCCGGCACGCCCACGACGGTGCAGTTGTCGGGGACGTCCTTAACGACGACCGAGTTGCCGCCGATCTTGACGTTGTTGCCGATGCGGATGTTGCCGAGCACCTTGGCGCCCGTGCCCACCGTGACATTGTTGCCCAGGGTGGGGTGACGCTTGCCGGTCTCGTTGCCGGTGCCGCCGAGCGTGACGCCCTGGTAGAGCACACAGTTGTCGCCCACAATGGTGGTCTCGCCGATGACGACGCCCATGGCGTGGTCGATAAAGAAGTGCTTGCCAATCTGCGCGGCAGGGTGAATCTCGACGCCGGTGATGTGGCGGGTGATTTGCGAGAGCACGCGGGCGAGCGAGCGATGACCGTGCTCCCACAGCCAGTGCTCGGGCACGTGGTTCCACTTGGCGTGCAGGCCAGGATAGGAAAGAAAGATGACCAGACCGTTTTGCGCGGCGGGGTCCTGCGCCTGGACGGTCTTGATGTCCTCGCGAATGGTACTGATAAAGCTCACCGGCCGCCCTCCCTTAGCGCCATGGCAATGCGATTCAATAAAGTATAGCGATTCGCTAGGGATTAGGAAGGACAATCTTGGCGGCATTGCGCAACAGGTGTCAGTTATGCAAACTTGCTGGTAATGGAGTCATGCTTTTGTGGGGTTGCGCATGAGGGGGCGCCGCAACCGTATACTGGTCAACTTGGACGTATCCGCGCCCACAACTGAGAGGTTTTACTTCATGGGTTTCATCAATTTTATCGCCGAGCTGCTCAAAGACCCGCGCACCGCGATTGCCAGCTGGATCGCCGCCGGCCCGCTTATGGCCTACGGCTGCGTGTTCCTGATCATCTTTATCGAGACGGGCGTGGTGTTCTTCCCGTTCCTTCCTGGCGATTCGCTACTGTTTGCCTCGGGTTTCTTTGCCCACAACGGTGGCTTTAACATCGTGGCCCTGCTGGCCGTCGCATGGGCTGCTGCCATCCTGGGCGACCAGTGCAACTTTATGATCGGTCACTTCTTTGGCCGCAAGATCATCGCTTCGGGCAAGGTCAAGGCCATGACGCCCGAGCGCATCAAAAAGTCCGAGGACTTCTTGGACAAGTGGGGTCACCTGGCCATCTTCCTGGGTCGCTTCTTCCCGTTTATCCGCACCTTTGTGCCCTTTATCGCCGGCATGGGCGGCATGCACTGGCGCAACTTTGTCGTCTTTAACGTGCTGGGCGGCATTACCTGGTCGACGGTCTTTACGCTGCTGGGCTACTTCTTTGGCGGCATTCCCTTTGTGCAGGAGCACTTTGAGCTGCTGATTGTCGGCATCGTTGCCGTGTCGATCATCCCGACCGTGGTCGGTCTGGTTAAGGCCAAGCTGGGCAAAAAGAACGCGTAGCTCGAGCCAGCGCGCAAACCGTGCCGTTGAGGCCCGTCACCGTTTACGGTGGCGGGCCTCTTTAGTTTCGGTCAAATGAAAATACTTTACTTAGTTAAAGAAAAGCGTTTTATCAGACGCGTACGGGGAGTACAATCTCGTGCATGCGAATCGACGCGCCATCGGCTTTGATGCTGCCCGCGTGTCCTGCCCGGCTCTACGCTTCCGGGTATGCGACGTTGCGACGCGGCCGGCTTCGGTCCTTGCGTGCGGGTTCGCGAGTATGCAACCGTGTATGTAAGGAGCGACATATGACTGTCGAGAAGAAGGATATCGATTGGGGTAGCCTCGGCTTTGGCTACATGAAGACCGATTACAGCTACGAGGCCCATTGGAAGGACGGCGAGTGGGACGAGGGCGGCCTGACCACCGACCATACCCTGCATGTCTCCGAGTGCGGCGGCATCTTCCACTACTGCCAGGAGGTCTTTGAGGGCCTGAAGGCCTACACCGCCGAGGACGGCAGCATCGTTTGCTTCCGTCCCGATATGAACGCCGAGCGTATGTACAACTCCGCCCAGCGCCTCGAGATGCCCCCGTTCCCCAAGGACAAGTTCGTTGAGGCCGTCAAGCAGGTCGTCTCTGCCAACGCCGCATGGGTTCCGCCCTTCGGCTCTGGCGCAACCCTGTATGTGCGTCCGTTTATGATCGGCTCCGGTGACGTAATCGGCGTGGCTCCCGCTCCTGAGTACACGTTCCGCATTCTCGTGACCCCGGTCGGTCCGTACTTTAAGGGTGGCCTCAAGCCCGTCAAGCTGCGCGTTTCCGAGTACGACCGCGCCGCACCGCACGGCACCGGCAACATCAAGGCCGGCCTGAACTACGCCATGTCCCTGAAGCCCACGATGGAGGCTCACCGCGAGGGCTATGCCGAGAACCTGTATCTCGACTCCGAGTCCCGCACCTATGTCGAGGAGACCGGTGGCGCCAACGTCCTGTTCGTGAAGGAGGACGGCACGCTTGTCGTCCCGCAGTCGCACACCGACTCCATTCTTCCCTCCATCACCCGCCGCTCGCTCGTTCAGGTCGCTGAGGACCTGGGCATGACCGTCGACCAGCGTCCCGTCGAGTGGGCCGAGGTCAAGGCCGGCACCTTTGTTGAGTGCGGTCTGTGCGGCACCGCTGCCGTCATCTCCCCGGTCGGCGAGATCGACAACAAGGTCTACGGTGCCGACGAGACTGTGACCTTCCCGGCTGGCTACACCGAGATCGGTCCTGTGATGAAGAAGCTTCGCGAGACCCTGACTGGTATCCAGTCCGGTGCTGTTGAGGATAAGCACAACTGGGTTTACACCGTCGCGTAAGCTGTCTTAGCTGTCCGGCCCGAGGGCGACCTTCCTTTCCGGCGCGTCCTCGGACATGAAAGAACCCCCGCTGCGCACTGA
>FR878568.1 GCA_000434535.1 Collinsella sp. CAG:166 | reverse complement strand
CACCCGTCCCGCCGAGGGAGGCGGGGCCCTTTCGCTTCGGGAAGTGGAAGACGCGCTCTTACGGGAGTTCGCGCGCTAGGCGCTCGCCGCGCCTACGCGCCATCCCGCCCGCGAGGAGGAGCGCCCCGAGCAAGCTCGACCTGTACAAGCCCGTCATCCACCAATAGCTCGAGGACGACGCCCGGAACTGGCGTAAACAGCCCTTCAATGAGTTGCGGTGAAATAGTGTCTGTTTTTGCTGCTAGATAGCATATTTAGTCCCTAATTCACCGCAACTTGTTGATGGTTGCTTACTGGTAGCGTAGGCACTCCACCGGGTCGAGCTTTGCCGCGCGGCGAGCGGGGTAGAAGCCAAAGATTACGCCGATGCCGACGGAGACGGCGAAGGCCAGCAGCACCGTGGCGATTGAAAAGCTCGGTGTGATTTGCCCGCTGGCTCCGAGCTCGCCAAGAATCCCGGATCCGGAGGCAAACATCGCGAGGCCCCAGGCCAGCAGATAGCCAATCAGGACACCCAACAGTCCGCCTGTGACGCACAGCGCCGAGGACTCGGCCAAAAACTGGGCGGTGATATCGCGACGACTGGCGCCCAGAGCGCGGCGGATGCCGATCTCGCGGATGCGCTCTGTCACGTTGGTGAGCATCATGTTCATAATGCCGATACCGCCGACAAGCAGCGAGATGCTGGCGACAGCACCCATGATGAGCGAGAACGCGCCCATAAAGGAGTTGAGCGCATCGATGGCGCTTTTCATGGAGGTCGCCGATACGCTGTCGTACTCATCATCCTCCGCGATGCCCTTCATCGCGCGCACCTTGGACTCGATGGTCTTACAAAGCTCATCCATGTCCGTGCCCTCGGCGGCGAGTGCCGTCACGCTGGGGAATGAAGGATTCTCGTCGCCAAACAGCCCGGAGATGGTTTCGCGTGGCATATACAGCGTGAGCGAGCCCATGGAGTCGCTGCCGCCATCAATCACGCCGACAATCTGCACCTCGCCGTTGGACACCTTGATGGTTTTCCCCAGCGCATCCTGTTCGTTGCCGTAAAGCTGATCGGCGCCGCCGCGGCTGATGAGCGCCACGCGCGAGCCTGATTGGGACTCGGCCTGGGAATAGGTACGCCCCGCAACGAGCTTGCCGGCCCCCACCGCGTCGAGCATGTCGCTATCGACGCCCTGCGCCATGACGGTATAGCTTTTATCGCCGGTCTTGTACTCGGTGTACGCGCTGTCGACAATTCCGATCTGCTCTATCTGCGGCACCAGTTTTTGAAGCTTCTTGATGTCCGACTCGGTGAGTTCTTGCGACGAATAGATTTGCACCATGCGTGCCGCATTGAGGCCCAGACTGTTGACCAGGCTGTTTTGGATGCCGCCGATGAGCGAAGTCATGGCGATAACCGAAGCAATGCCAATGACGATGCCCAGGATGGTGAGCAGACTGCGCCCCTTGTTTGCCTCGAGCGAGTGAAGGGCTTCCTGGATGAGATCGCGGGCGCTCATGCCATCGCTCCTTTCGGCGGGTTGGCGGAGGCGGAAATCATGGGCAGGCTATCTACGGCGCTGCGCAGGGTCCGCGGTGCATGTGGAATATACGCGCCGTCGTGAATGCGACCGTCGCGTATGGTCACGGCACGGTCGGCCTCGGCGGCGATGCCGGGGTCGTGTGTGATAAGAACGATGGTTTTGCCGCGCTTCTGGAGCTTATGGAAGGTCTCCATTACAAGCGCCCCAGTGGCGGAGTCCAGGTTTCCCGTCGGCTCATCGGCCAGGATGATGGGCGGGTCATTGACAAGAGCGCGCGCGATGGCGACGCGCTGCATCTGTCCGCCCGAGAGCTCTGATATGCGGTGGTCCCAGTGGTCGACCGGCAGCGTGACGGCCTGTAGCGCGTGCACGGCGCGCATTTCGCGCTGGCTACGGGGCACATTGGTGTAGGCCAGCGGCAGCATGACGTTTTCGATAACCGACAGGCGCGGCAGCAGGTTGAAGCTCTGAAAGACAAAGCCAATGCTCAGGGCGCGGACTTCGGTGAGCTCGTCATCGTCAAGCTCGGCCACGTTGAGCCCTTGCAGGTAGTAGTCGCCCGCCGTCGGTTTATCCAGGCAGCCTAGGATGTTCATTAGCGTTGATTTGCCCGAGCCCGAGGGGCCGGTGATAGCGACGAATTCGCCGGGTTCTACCGCCAGGCTCACGTTGTGCAGGATGTGGGCGCAACCCGCCTCGCTCTCAAAGATGCGGTGTACGTTGCGGATGTCGATAACGGGACGCATTACATGCCCTCATCGTCAGACATACTGCCCGAATCCGCGCTGTAGCCGCCGTCAGCCGTTGCGTTCGCTCCGGTGTCCATGACGAGGGTGTCGCCATCGCGCAGCTTGGTAACCGGCACGTTGGGGTTGATCTCGTTGCCCTGGTCGTCGCGCTTGACCTGTGTCTTGCCGACTACGGCTTCGTTGTCGTTTTGCGTCACGACGGTCACCTTCACGCGACGGGTTTGCTTGCCCTCGTCATCAGTCGCCACGTTGACGTAATAGTGTTCGCCGTCTTCGGTCATGAGCGCCATCGTCGGCACCATCACCACGTCGTTGAGCTGCTCGGTCACCACCGATACCTCGGCCGTCATGCCCGGCTTCAGACGCGCGTCGGGCGCCTCGATGAGGATGTCGACGTTAAAGGTTACGCTGCCGCCGCCACCGTTGGCGGCGTCGGAGTTTGCCACCGATGCGATAGCCGTGACGGTGCCCTGGCTCACGATATCGGGAAACGCAGGATACGTGACGTTGGCGCTCTGCCCAACGGCGATCTTGGCGATGTCCTTTTCGCCTACCTGCACGGTCACCTTCATCTTGGATAGGTCGGCGATTTGCATGCACTGCTTGCCGCCGCTCGTATCGCTTTCGCCCATGATCATGCCGCCTGTTACCGTGGCGCCCACCTTGGCGTTGAGCTCCACGATGCTACCCGAGCTCGGGGCCGTGACCGTACGGCTGGCTGCCTTGGCGTTCGCCTGATCGAGGTTTGCCTGGGCCGATGCGAGGCTGCGCTGTGCGGCCGATACGGCGTTTGTGTCCGCTGATGCGGCGGTGATGCCAGCTGCTGCGGAAGCTCCATCATCGTCCGTCGTTGGGGTGGCCTGCGCGGCAGCGGCGGCTTTCTGCGCGTTGGTGAGGTCTTCCTGGGCGGCTGCAACTGCACGCTGCGCCTCGGCAACGTTGCGATCGAGCTCGTCGTTTTTAATGGTCATAAGCACGTCGCCCTCGTTAACGGATTGGCCCGGCTGAACGTTGATCGAATCGACCGTGCCGTCGACAGAAGGGGAGACCACTGAGGACGAAATGGGTTTGAGCTGGCCTTTCGCCTCGACCGTTGTGGTAAACGTGCCCTCGGTCACCATGTCGGTCACAGGCTCGCTAGCGCCCTGTGGCTGCGCATTGATAACCAGGGTTGCGACAATGGCAATGAGCGCGATGGCACCCACGACGCCGGCGGCAATACCGCGTCGAATCAGCTTTTTGCGCCGACGTTCGGCACGTTTTGCCTTGAGCTTGGCGTATGCCTCTTCATCGGAAATCTCGGCCGCATCGTTCGCGCGTCCGTTCTGCTTATCGGCATGCACGTTTGTAATCAGAGGAATCGTTTCGGTGGCACCTTCGGGCGTGTGCTCGGTATCATCCGGGCCCGGGGTAATGGTGGGGACATTCGGCATAGCGTCTCCTTTATAGAAAGAACCTCGATAATTATATGCGCCCACCGGTTGGGGCGGGCGCATAGGACGGTTTCTTTCGGAACTGTTAGATTGGTCGCAGCGGTTCCACGTTGTAGGAATGCGCGCGTTGCACTACGAGTGGACAACCACGCACAGGCCGACTTTGATGCAGTCGTGAAGTGCCTTGGCGTCTGCCAGGCGCAGGTTGATGCAACCGTGGCTGCCGCACCACTTGTACGACTCGGCGTTATCGAAGCTCTTGTCGTTTTGCCAGGTGGCATCGTGGAAGCCGATCATATTGCCCTCGAACGGCATCCAGTAGCTCACCGGGCTTTCGTATTTGGGCTTACCGGTCTCGGGGTCCTTGGCTCCGATCAGGGTACTGCCGCCGTCGTTGCTGTTGATCTGCCAGACGCCCTCGGGCGTGGCGTCCTCGCCCGGCTTGCCGGAAATAAAGTTGGCCTCCCAAACGATATTGCCGTTCTCGTCATAGTAGCGCGCGTGCTGCTCGGACAGGTCGACGTCGATATACGCCTTCCAGTCGGGCTCTCCCTTTGCGGTAAAGGTGTCAGCCTTCTGGGAGTACTTGATCTCGATTTCGCCGGTCTGCTTGTTGTTAATGGCGTCCTCGACCTGCTTGGCGAGCGAGCTGCTGTCGATGGACCAACCAAAGTCACCGCCTTCGACGGCGCACTGCTTGCCATCGGCGCGCGTCCACCAGCGAGTGGAGCCCACGGTATTAAAGCCGTTGGCGAGCTCGGCTGCCCAGCTGCTGATCTGCGTCGTATCGAGTGTGGGGTTGGCGGGATCGGCAAAGCTGATCCACTGCAATACGGAGCTGCCATCAACCTTGCCGGCATCCTCGCCGTTGAGCTTGAGGGTCACGTTGACGCCTAGGAAGTTGTTGGCGGCATCGCATGCGGCCTGAATCTGATCATCGGTCAGCGTTCCATTGAGCGGCTCATAGGCATCGTTGCCGAGCTTGGAAAGATCTACGGTCTCGGCCAGCGAGGCAAGTTCGAGCTCGGCATACTTAATGACGTGCTCGCGGTTGAGTTTTTCGTTGGAGCGCGCCTTCTCGACGGTAAACTTGCCCGCTTGCTCGTCATAGGAGCTATTGGCCTCGAACGTGCCCGAACGCCCCTCGTTAAACTCGTCGATGGCGGCGCCCAGATCCTTCTCAAATTTCTTATGGTCAAAGGTGCCGGAGAGCATGGACAGGTCGACGTCTTGATCAAGATCGACTTCGTTGGAGGTAGCGGTTGTTTTGGTCTTGCCGCTTAAGGATTCCACAAGGCGGACCGGCCATATAAAGGCCTCGTTGTGGCCGATAATCTCTTTTGCGGCAGCTTCGCCGTCGACGATGGGCTCATCGGAGTCGGGCTGATAGGTCCAGCTAAAGTCATCGCCTGTCACGGTGAGCTTATAGTGCTTCCATGCCGAGTTGACCTTGGTTGCGGCAGACGAAGCGTTGGAGAACGAGACGTCGACGCCGGCGATGGTGGTGTTGGGGTAGGCTACCTGCGAAAACGCTACGACGCCCACGATATAGACAATGACGATAAGACCCAAGACGACAAAGAGCGTCGTCTTTTTGCCCGACTTATTGTTGCCGGCGGACTTGCGCGCGGGGCCGCGATCACCTCGGGTGTGCGTGGGGGGCAGCTTGGGCGCGTTGCCGTTTGCCTGGCGTTGCTGACGTTGTTGACGCTGCTGGTTCGGGCGTTGGGAAGCGTTTGTCGCACCACGCTGCTGACCGTGGCTCGGCGCGATAGGACGCGGCGACTGAACGCCGCCGGTGTGCTTGCTCGGCTGCTGCGGATCGGGAATCAGTTGAGTTCGATCGTTTTGCGACATCGTATGCATATCCTTCGAATTTCGCCTTGCGGCTCATCGTGTTTTTACTGGGCTTGCATTATAGCGATTGCCCTGCTGTTTGTGGTACGGAAACGGTGGCATTCAAAAGAGGTGGGACATTTGTCCCACCTTTGAGTCGTTCTTAGCCGTTATCCGCACACACCGCATTTTGCACAGGCTGAAAGTGCGGCCGGTGCCTGCGCGATGCCGCCCTTTGCCGTCTCGCGTAGCGTGGCCGGCAACGCGTGACCCACCGAGAGCATGACATGTGCCATCTGGTCAAACGGCACCAAGCTCTTAATGCCTGCGAGGGCGAGTTGTGCCGAGCTAAAGGCCGCTGCCACGCCGATGGCGTTGCGGTTTTGGCAGGGCACCTCCACGAGGCCACCGACGGGGTCGCAAACGAGGCCCAGCAGGTTACTCAGCGCGATGGAACTGGCGTCGAGAGCCTGCTCGGGCGTGCCGCCGAGCATCTGCACCAGAGCGGCGGCTGCCATGGCGGCGGCGCTTCCCACCTCGGCCTGGCAGCCGCCCTCGGCGCCGGCGACGCAGGCGCTCGTGGTGAGGTTGAGACCGATGGCGGCTGCGCAGTAGAGCGCGTCCATGACCTGCTCGTCGTCGAGCTGAAGGTGATCGGCGAGCGCCAGCACGCAGCCGGGCACGACACCCGCGGAGCCTGCCGTGGGGGCGGCGACGATCACGCCCATCGTGGCGGAGCGCTCGAGCACGGCCATCGCGCGG
>FR878567.1 GCA_000434535.1 Collinsella sp. CAG:166 | reverse complement strand
GGATGCATGCGCATCGTTCGTTTGTAGTCCGCCCTAAATTGAGCCTCGACTTTAATCTCGAACATCGCTATTCCTCATCGAGGAATGACATAAGCTCATCAGCGTTGTTGAATGACGGGCTATCGTCCGGCAAAATCCCCAACTCATGAGCCTCGGCGATCACCATGGCACGCCTCGTCGCCTCGTTGGGCACCTCCGCCCTTCCTACAATCTCAAAAGGAATCTTTCGCTGATTTACAAGCTGCCGAACGGCAAGATTGAGATAGGAATTGAGGCTGAGGCCGACCGAATCCAAGAACTCAGTCGCCTGTTCCTTGAGCCCCTCTTCGATGCGAACCGTCGTAGGCTTAACCGTTGCAGTAGACATACGCGACCTCCTCGCCTCGTCTTTTGCATCAGTATACCCCGTTTTGATGGCATACTGATGTTAAATAGCATCAGTATGCCGTTCACATTACTATAACAACAGTCACAGCGCCCTACATCAGCCCGCTCAGGGCGATGTCGACGGCTTCGTTGAGGTCGTCGGTGATATGCACGAGCTCGGGATCGAGCGGGCTGATCATACCGGCGTCCATCACCGGGCCGTTGAGCCAGTCGAACAGGCCCTGCCAGTACTCGGTTCCCACCAAAACGAGCGGCATGCGCTTGACCTTGTGTGTCTGCACCAGCGTGAGCACCTCAAACATTTCGTCGAGCGTACCAAAACCTCCGGGAAACACGATGGCACCCGAGCTGTATTTGACGAACATGGTCTTGCGCACAAAGAAGTAACGGAAGTCCATGCCGAGGTTCACGTATTTATTGAGCCCCTGCTCGTGCGGCAATTCAATGCCCAGGCCAACTGACTTGCCGTTGACACTCGCCGCTCCCCTGTTGGCCGCCTCCATGATGCCGGGACCGCCGCCGGTGATAACCGCCACGCCGCGCTGGGCGATTTTGCGCCCGACGGTGCGCGCCGCCTTGTAAAGCGGATCGGTCTTGGGCGTGCGGGCGCTACCGAAGATGGTCACCGCAGGACCAAGCTCGGCAAGCGCGCCGAAGCCATCGACAAACTCGGCCTGAATGCGCAGCACGCGCCACGGATCGGCATGCAACCAGTCGGTCGACTCCTCGGGCGCCAGCAGGTTGGCGTAGGTGTTGTCCTTAGGAATCATGGGACCGCGCATGACCACGGGACCGCGTCGGTACGTCTCGTCGTAGGCCGGCTCGCCCTCGACGTTCTCATTCTTAATCATGGGTACTCCTATCGAGAAAAAGAAAAGCGGGCGGGGTCGACGCCATGCGCCAAACACCCGCCCGAACATCAACTATTCGGTATGGTACCCACGTTGCATCAAGCGCTTGCAAGGCATCGGTCAGCGGTCGCGCAGCCGGCGTCAGCGAATGTGACGAGCAGCTGCCGCTCAACCTTTGCCGTTGCCCACGCTCTGCAAGCGTGCCTGTCGCCCTTAGTAATCCACCGCAGCAGGACTGTTCATCCAGTCGCTCACGAATGCACCGTAACGGCCCTCGATAATGGCCTGGCGGGCACGCTGCATAAGGTTGAGCAGGTAGTAGATGTTGTGCATCGACAGCAGAATGCCGCCGAGCATCTCCTTCTGCGTGACCATGTGGCGAATGAGCGCGCGGCTGTAGCCGCCCGTGCACACCGGGCAGGTGCAGGTGGGATCGATGGGGCCGTCGTCGTGCGCAAAACGCGCGTTGCGGAAGTTGAGGCGACCCTCGCTCGAGAACGCTGTGCCCATGCGGCCGGTGCGCGTCGGCAGCACGCAGTCGAACATGTCGATGCCCACGCCCACACCGCGCACGAGGGTGGTGGGGTTGCCGACGCCCATCAGGTAGCGCGGCTTGTGCTTGGGCATGTACTCGCTTACGAGCGGTGCCAGGGTCTCGAACATGGTCTCGTGGTCCTCGCCCACCGAGTAGCCGCCGATGCCGTAACCGGGGAAGTCGCCGCACTCCTCCAAATGGCGCAGCGAGCGCAGGCGCAGATCTAGGTGCATGCCGCCCTGAACAATGCCAAAGAGCGCCTGGTCGTCGCGGGTATGCGCCTTATAGCAGCGCTCGGCCCACATACTCGACAGCTCAACGGCGCGCTCAACGTAGGCGCGCGTGGCGGGATAGCCCGGGCACTGGTCCAGCTGCATGCAGATGTCGGAGCCGAGCTTCATGGCGATTTCCATGTTGTCCTCGGGCGTCCAGAACACATGGCGGCCGTCATAGTCGTTGACGATAAAGCGCACGCCCTCGTCGGTGAGCTTGACGGCATCGTTGTGACTGAAGACCTGGAAACCGCCCGAGTCGGTGAGGATAGGGCCGTGCCAGTTCATAAACTTGTGCAGGCCGCCCAGCTCGGCGATGGTGTCCTCGCCGGGACGCATGGACAGGTGATAGGTATTGGCAAGCACGATCTGGGCGCCGAGCTGTTTGACGGTCTCGGTAGGAATGCCCTTGACGTTTGCCTTGGTGCCCACGGGCATGAAGATCGGTGTCTCGATGTCGCCGTGCGGGGTGTGCAGCACGCCGGCACGCGCATGCGTCGTCGGGTCCTCGGCGATCAGGTCGAATTTAAAAAGGTTCTGGTCCATAAACTGGAACTCCTTGGTTGCGGTTCATACGCAAACCATTATACGGGCAACCCGCAAGGAGCACCGACTCGACAGAAACTAG
>FR878566.1:938-1503 GCA_000434535.1 Collinsella sp. CAG:166 | reverse complement strand
TCCGAGGCCTTGGGTGTCGCGCTCAAGGAGCGCCCGGACATGATACTGATGGACGTATGCACCGAGCATGATTCCAACGGCATCGTGGCGGCGGCGCGCATTAAAGAACAACTGCCCGAGTGCCGCGTCATTATCATGACCGGCATGCCCGAGATCACCTTTGTCGATCAGGCCCGCGAGGCGGGCGTCGATAGCTTTGTGTACAAGAACGTCGGTATCGACGAGCTGTTCGCCGTGATGCGCTCCACGCTGGCGGGCTATTGCACGTTTCCCAAGCCGCCCGAGAGTATTTTTTCGGGTACGGCGGCACTCGACGATGTTGAGCTATCGATTTTGCGCCTTGCCTGCGAGGGCAAGAGCCGTCGCGAGATCGCGGCCGAGCTGTTTATGAGTGAGGGCACCATCAAGCGTCGCATCTCGGAGATCCTGAGCAAGACCGGCTACGACAACATCATGCGCTTGGCCGTGCGCGCAGTAACGGAGGGCAGCATCGTTCCCAATATGGAGCGCTAGCGCTCGTTACGCATCGGCACAAAAACGACGGGGCCGCAGGATTAACTCCTGC
>FR878566.1:0-932 GCA_000434535.1 Collinsella sp. CAG:166 | reverse complement strand
CGCAGGATTAACTCCTGCGGCCCCGCCTGGCATGTGCGCGGATGTGTCCGCCAATCCGCGGCTATCGGTGTCTGTCGCTACGCGATGGTTGCGCTGTAGGAGGCGACGTCCTCGTAGGAATCGGTCAGGTAGGCGTCGATGCCGATGGTCGTGTTGACCAGGTCGTCAAGGCTGTCAAGCTCGCCGCTCGAGAACGTGAATTCCTCGGTGGCGCTGGTGCTGGGCATCAGGTGAGCCGAGAACCAGGGTTCCTTCATAGTGCCGTTGACGTTGGTCTTGCCGGAAGGAGCGTAGAAGGTCAGGTCCTTGTCGCTCTTGTTGGTGATGTTGACGACAAAGCCGATGTCGCCCCAGTCGTCCTTGAATTTCTCGGTGATGGTGATGGTGCACAGATCGTCATCGGCGACGGTGACGGCGGGGGAGATTTCGACACTCTGGACGTCGTCGTCTTCGACGGCCTCATCGACCTCTTCTTCCTTCTCGGCCGCCTCGCGATCCTTCTTCACCGTGCCGGACAGATCCTTGTCGGACTTGGTGAAGATAAGCTTGTCGCCTTCCACCTCGAGGACGAGCTTGTCGTCCTTGAGCTTCAGGTCGTGCGACTCATCTTCGGCGGTGATCGTTACGGTGGTGGCGTCCTTGGCTTCCCATTTCAGGTCGGCGACCTCAAGGAACATATCGAGGACGCCTGTGCCGTCCTCGTCGAGGATCAGGACGCAGTTGAGGCCCCACTCCTTGAGCATATCCATGTACTCATCGGTGAGCTCTTCGCCATCCAAGGTTCCACCCGAGTACTGCCAGCTGCCGACGAAGTTGGCCTTGGGGTCCTTGCCGCCGCCGCTGCAGCCCGTCAGGGCAAAGGCAAGCGCCAGGACGCATGTCAGAAATGCGAGTACGGACTTTTTGAACGTTGTCTTCATGGTGTCCTCCTT
>FR878565.1 GCA_000434535.1 Collinsella sp. CAG:166 | reverse complement strand
ACTTTGCTATATCTCACTATACTTTGCTATATCTTGCCATATCTTGAGCAAAGGTGGCTCACATGCAAACAAACCCTTTTAAGCCCACAGCAGGTAAAACACCTCCCACGATTATCGGCCGCGAAGATGTGCTCGAAGAATTCAATGAGGGCCTCGTCAACGGGCCTGGTGCCCCGGGGCGCCTAATGCGCATAGCCGGCGTCCGTGGAACGGGCAAGACGGTCCTCCTTGACGAGTGCTCACGTTTGGCGCAAAGCCGTGGCTGGACGGTCATAAAAGAGGTCGCAACCGAGGGACTTTGCCAGCGCATTCTCGAACAGCTGCAGCCCAAATTCCAGGCCAAGCACGCCAGATTTGAGCCCACCGTAGCTGGCATATCCATCGGCAGCATAGATATTGAGCGAATCGGCCCATCGCTACGCGACGCCATGAGACAGACAATATCCAAGAATGGAAACGGCCTGCTCATCACTCTCGACGAGGTTCAAGACGCAGAGCTCGATGAGGTCCGAACGCTCTCCATTGCGATTCAGCAGGTTATCGGCGAAGACCTTGATATCGCCTTTGTTTTTGCGGGTCTGCCTTCGATGATTGAAAGCATCATCAACGGAAAGACACTTGCGTTTTTGCGCCGCGCCCTCCCCTTTGACCTGAAGGCTGTGGCAGTAACCGAAGTGTCGTACTCCCTCGAGGAAACCATTGAAGCGTCTGGCATGGAGTTGCAGCCAGGTATTGCCGGCCAACTTGCCGAGGCAACGCAAGGCTATCCTTTCATGATCCAACTCGTTGGATACTACGCATGGCAGTTGGCGAGACGCGCGCATACAGCGATTATTGGAGAAGAAGAAGCCGAGCGTGGCATTGCAACGGCACGCGAACGCTTCTGCGCCATGGTGATTGAGCCCGCGCTGCAGCGCATTCCGCCCACGTGCATCGCTTATCTGCTGAGCATGGCGTCTTTGGGGCAGACGAGCTCGACCAGCATGGTTGCCGATGCCCTAAACAAAACGCCTCAACAGGTGAGCTCCGTCCGCAGCCGCCTGTTAAGAGAATCGATTATCGAGGCTCCTTCGTACGGCAAGGTCTCATTTGCCATCCCCTACATGCGCGACTACCTCTGCGAACACAAAGCCGAACTGGAAGTTGAACTGTAGAAACGGCAACTGCCCTGCAAGACGAAAACCGTT
>FR878564.1 GCA_000434535.1 Collinsella sp. CAG:166 | reverse complement strand
TTGCCCGTTTAACGGGCGAAGCCGGTGCGGTTGTAGGGGGACCGCACCGGAAACGGAAAGACTTAGAGGTCCTCGCGCCAGAAGGGCATGCTCATGCAGCGCGGGCCGCCGCGGCCGCGGGAGAGCTCGGCGGAGGGCACGACGAGAAGGTCCAGGCCCTCCTTGTACAGCACGTCGTTGGTGACGGTGTTGCGGGCGTAGACGCAGATCTTGCCGGGCTCGACGCACAGGGTGTTGGAGCCGTCGTTCCACTGCTCGCGGGAGGCCGCGATCGGGTCGCCGCCGCCGCAGGGGATCAGCTTGACCTGGTCGACGCCGGTGGCGTCCTCCAGGACGTGCTCGAGGGTGTCCTCGATCAGGCGGATGTTCACGTCGCCCGGGTTCTTGCCGGCGGTCAGCTCGTAGACGCGCAGGGTGCCCATGATGGCGGGGTGGATCGTGAACTTATCGACGTCGATCTGGGTGAAGACCGTGTCGAGGTGCATGAAGGCGCGCGAGACCGGGATGTCGAAGGCCAGGATGCGCTCGACCTTGGAGTCGGAGTTCCAGAAGATGTTCTGGGCCATGACGTCGATCGCGGCGGCCTGGGTGCGCTGGGAGATGCCGACGGCGAGGGTCTTCTCGTTGATGTTCAGCACGTCGCCGCCCTCGGTGTGGAACTGGCAGTCGCGGCGGAAGTACAGCGAGACGTCCTTGTAGTCGGGGTGGTACTTGAAGACGTACTTGCCGTACAGGGTCTCGCGGTTGCGGGTGACCGAGTACATGCGGTTGAGGTTGACGCCCTCGCCGACGACCGCGAACGGGTCGCGGGTGAAGTAGAGGTTGGGCATCGGGTCGATGATCAGGTCGGACTCGGACTCGGAGTTGACCAGGGAGTCGAGGGTCGTGGAGGCCGTGAGGGGCATGTCGATCTCGGACTTGGTCATGCCGGCCATGGTCTTCTTGACGAACTCGAGGTTGTCCTCGATGGAGTCCAGCTTCTCGCGGACGATCTGCGGCATGTGCTGGCCGCGGATGCCGGCCTCGGCGATGTACTGGTCGGTGAACTCGGCGCGGGCGCCGGGGACCTGGTCGAACACCTCGGCGACGAGGTTCTCGAGATAGAGGACCTCCACGCCCTGGTCCCTCAGGATCTGGGCGAAGGTGTCGTGCTCCTGCTGCGCGACCTCCAGGAACGGGACGTCGTCGAACAGGAGTCGCTCGAGCTCGTCGGGCGGCAGGTTGAGGAGCTCGTCGCCGGGACGGTGCAGGCAGACCTTCCTGAGCTTGCCGATCTCGGAAGGCACGTGCAGACCTTTCGTCATGGCCTCCTACCTTTCTTTCGGGCC
>FR878563.1 GCA_000434535.1 Collinsella sp. CAG:166 | reverse complement strand
CATCGTCTGCCTGCTTGCCAAGCAGGAAAACGGCGAGATGTCGCAGCAGGAACTCGGCATGCACTTCGACCTCAAGCCGGGGTCGCTTTCCGAAATCCTGTCCAAACTCGAGTGCGCCGGCATCATCAAGCGCAGCCGCAATCCAAAAGATCGCCGGCAGCTCACCATTCGCCTGACCGAGATCGGCTGGGAGAAGGCCCGCATCGACCAAGCCGCCCGCATCCGCTTTAGAGAGCAGGCCTTTAGTGCCCTCAACCACGACGAGCGTGAACAGCTCGCCGAAATGCTCGATAAAATCCGCGTAACCTGGGAGGAACTGGATGATTAAAACCCTCATGGGAAGCATCCGCGATTACAAGAAGGTCACGATCGCCACGCCGTTGCTCGTGCTTGGCGAGGTGCTCTGCGAGATGCTGATTCCATTTATCACCGCCAACCTGATCGACGCCATCAAAGACGGCGCCACCGTAGCCGAGATGCTTCCCACCGCAGGCTTTTTGGTGCTCATCGCGCTGACATCCCTTGCTTTTGGCGCCGCTGCCGGCGTCACCTGCAGCCATGCGAGTTGCGGCTTTGCCAAGAACCTGCGTCACGACCTGTTCTACAAGATCCAGACGTTCAGCTTTGCCAACATCGATGAGTTCTCGAGCTCCTCGCTCGTCACGCGCCTGACCACCGACATCAACAACGTGCAGCAGGCCTTTATGATGATTATCCGTATCGCCGTGCGCGCGCCGCTGGTATTAATCTTCGCCTTTACCATGGCGTTTATCATGGGCGGCAGCGTCGCCATGGTCTACCTGGTCATCATTCCGCTGCTGGGCTTTGGACTGTTCTTTATCATCTTTAAGGTGCGCCCCATCTTCTCGCGCGTGTTCCACAAGTACGACGCCCTTAACGAGTCCGTCGAGGAAAACGTCACCGGCATGCGCGTGGTCAAGAGCTATGTGCGCGAAGACTTTGAGAAGGAGAAGTTCGCGACCGCCGCGCGCGACGTCCAGATGGACTTCACCCGCGCCGAGAAGCTGCTCGCCTTTAACAACCCCATGATGAACATCTGCGTCAACGGCGCGTTTGTCGTCATCATCTACCTGGGCTCCAAGCTCATCATCACGAGCCAGGGAACGCTGTTCGACGTGGGCCAGCTCTCCTCGATCTTTACCTACGGTTTTCAGATCCTCATGAGCCTGATGCAGCTGTCGATGATCTTTGTCATGGTGACCATGGCCGACGAATCGGCGCACCGCATTACCGAGGTGTTGGCCGCCGAGCCCACGATCGCCAATCCCGCCGAGCCCGTGCTCGAGGTTGCCGACGGTTCCATCGACTTTGACCACGTGAGCTTTAAGTATTCCGCGCATGCGAAGCGCCAGGCGCTCGACGATATCGACCTGCACATTAAGAGCGGCGAGACCATCGGCATCATCGGCGGCACCGGTTCGGCCAAGTCCACGCTCGTAAACCTCATTGCCCGCCTGTACGACGCCACCGAAGGCACCGTTCGCGTGGGCGGCATGGACGTGCGCGACTACGACCTGGACGCGCTGCGCCACCAGGTCGCCATGGTATTGCAGAAAAACGTGCTGTTTAGCGGCACCATCGCCGAGAACCTGCGTTGGGGCGACCCGAACGCCACCGACGAGGAAGTCCGCGAGGCGGCACATCTGGCCTGCGCCGATGAGTTTGTCGACGGCTTCCCCAAGGGTTACGACACCTGGATCGAGCAGGGCGGCTCCAATGTTTCCGGCGGTCAGAAGCAGCGCCTGTGCATTGCGCGTGCCCTGCTGCGTCGCCCCAAGATCTTGATCCTGGACGACTCCACCAGCGCCGTCGACACCAAGACCGACGCCAAGATTCGCGCAGGGTTGGCAAGCTATCTGCCCAACACGACCAAGCTCATCATCGCCCAGCGCATTAGCTCCGTACAGGATGCAGACCGCATCATCGTCATGGAGGGCGGCCGCATCGCGCAGATCGGCAACCATGACGAGCTGCTTAAGACGAGCGAGATCTACCGCGAGACCTTTACCTCGCAAAACAAGATGTCTGCCGAGGGCGAAGGGGCCGTCGAGGCCGACACCGAGGCATCCGCAACGCAGGCTCAGACCCAGGAAGGAGGCGAGGCACATGAGTAAGGCAACGACCGCCGAGCGCGCGCTCAACCGCAAGGGCGGCACCATGTCGCGCCTCATCAAGACGCTCTTTGGCTTCTACCCCGTGCTTTTGCCCCTCGTCGTCGTCGGCGTGGTGCTCTGCGCCATCATCAACTCCATCGGCGCGACCTTCCTTCAGAGCGCCCTGCAGATTATTAGCGAATCGTGGCAGTCGGGCGATTGGGAAGCCGCACAGCCCAAGATCGCACAGCTCGTGACCACCCTCGCCTGCATCTACGGCGTCGGCATCCTGTCCTCGCTCTTCTGGAACCGCGCCATGGCCGTCATCACGCAGGGCTCGCTCGAGAAGCTGCGCGAGAAGATGTTCAACCGCATGCAGGACCTGCCGATCCGCTACTTCGACACGCACCAGCGCGGCGACATCATGAGCCACTACACCAACGACATCGACACGCTGCGCCAGATGATCAGCCAGTCGCTGCCCAACCTGCTCATGACGATCATCGTCATCGTCACGGTGTTCTTCATCATGCTGTACTACAGCGCGTGGATGTGCCTGGTCATCATTGCCGGCGTCGCCTTTATGACCTTTATGACCAAGCTGCTCGGCTCCAACTCCGCGCGCTTCTTTATCGCGCAGCAGACCGAGCTCGGCGTGGTCGAGGGCCATATCGAGGAAGTCATGAACGGCCAGAAAGTCGTCAAGGCGTTCTGTCACGAGTCCGCCGCCGAGGCCGATTTTGACGAGCGCAACGAGAAGCTCTTCGAGGTCTCGCAGAAGGCCAACATGTACGCCAACATCCTCATGCCCATCCTTATGAACCTGGGCAACCTGCTCTACGTGCTGGTCGCACTGGCAGGCGGCATTTTCCTGGCGCTGGGCGTGCCCAACCTGAGCATCTCGGGCATGGCGCTGTCCATCACCGTCGTGGTGCCGTTCCTCAACATGACCAAGCAGTTCTGCGGACAGATCGGCCAGATCTCGCAGCAGATCAACGCCGTGGTCATGGGTCTCGCCGGCGCCGACCGTATCTTTGAGCTCATCGACGAGGAGCCCGAGGCCGACGAAGGCTACGTGACGCTCGTCAACGCGCAGGTGAACCCCGAGACCTGGGAGTTCGAGGAGGCCGACCACCACACCGGCATGTGGGCATGGAAACATCCGCACCGCGCAACCGGCGAGATCGAGTACGTACCGCTGCGCGGCGACCTGGTCATGGACAACGTCGACTTTGGCTACACGCCCGACCACGAGGTGCTGCACGGCGTGTCCGTGTTTGCCAAGCCGGGTCAGAAGGTCGCGTTTGTCGGCGCCACCGGTGCCGGCAAGACGACCATCACCAACCTCATCAACCGCTTCTATGACATCGCCGACGGCAAGATCCGCTACGACGGCATCAACGTCAACAAGATCCGCAAGGCCGATCTGCGCCGCTCGCTGGGCGTCGTGCTGCAGGACGTAAACCTGTTCACCGGCACCGTGATGGATAACATCCGCTACGGCAACCTGGACGCCACCGACGAGGAGTGCATCGCGGCGGCCAAGCTCGCGGGCGCGGACGACTTTATCACCCGCCTGCCCGATGGCTACGACACCATGCTCACCGGCAACGGCGCCCAGTTGTCGCAAGGCCAGCGCCAGCTGATTTCGATCGCACGCGCCGCCGTCGCCGATCCGCCGGCAATGATTCTGGACGAGGCCACGAGCTCCATCGACACCCGCACCGAGGCTATCGTGCAGGC
>FR878562.1 GCA_000434535.1 Collinsella sp. CAG:166 | reverse complement strand
TGCGCAACCTGAGGCTTGGCCTGCGGCTCGGCCTTGGGATGATACTTGTCGTACTCGGCCTGCGCGGCAGCCAGGGCATCCTTGGCATCGTCAAGCTCGGCAAGCGCGGCGGCATAGGCGTCGTTGGCGTCGGACAGCTTGGCATCGGCATCGCTCAGGGCAGCCTTGAGACCAGCGGCGGCATCGACGGCAGCCTTATAGCGAGCGTAGGCAGCGTTCAGCTTGACCAGCTTCTCGTTGCCCGTCGTGCCCGCGGCAAGGGATGCCTTGTGATCGACAGCCTCAAGATCGGCCTTGAGTGCCTCGTCGTTGGCAAGCTCTGCCTTGGCCTTGAAGATATCGAGGTTCGCATCGACGACGGCTTCGTTGGCGGCCTCGAGCTGCTTCTGGGCATCGGCGACACTGGCCACGGCAGCGTCATAGGCGGCCTTGGCGTCGTCGACCGCCTTCTGGGCGCCGGCAAAGCGCTCGAAGGCCTTGTTCGCGGTAGCCAGCTCACCCTCAGCAGCCTTGGCCTTGGCCTGCGCATCGGACACAGCCTGCGCCTTGGCGGCAACCGCCTGCTTGGCGTCCAAAAGAGCAGTCGCGGCCTGGACATCTGCGGCCTGGGCCTTGTCTACACCAGCCTGGGCGGCATCGTCGGCCTTCTTTGCCTCGTCAAGCG
>FR878561.1 GCA_000434535.1 Collinsella sp. CAG:166 | reverse complement strand
GGGAGCCGTGGCGGGCGCCGTCGCGACAGTGGATTCCGTCGCGGCGCCTTGCGGTGCCACGATGTCGAGCGCAATCGGTGCAAAGGCGATTTCTTCCAGATAGGCCTCAATAGTCGGCTGATGCTTTTTGAGCTGCGCGATGGCAAAGCGCGAGGGGGCCTCGATCGTGAGCGTATCTTCGGTCAGGCTTATGGCGCGCGATTGCCCCAGCATGTTGATGAGGCGTGCATCTTGGCCGTCGCGCTGACAAAAGGCGATGGCATCCCCCAGGATGATGCTTGCTTCCTCGTCCACTGTCTCTCCCGTTCTTTAGCTCTGAGCTCGCACGCGAGCGGCGCCGAGTTCGGTCAGATGGTATTTCTGGCCATGCTTGATGACCAAGCCGGCCTGCGCCAAGTCATTGAGCGTGCGTGACCAAGTGGGGGCCGAGTTTCCAAACGCCCTCGCCAGATCGGTTGCACCGCACGCTTGATTTTGCGCCAGATAGCCCAGCGCGGCGTTGCCGCGATCGCTTACGAACACGTCCGGTTGTGGCTGCGCATACTGATTTGCTGCATTAGGATACATCATTTGAGCTGCTGGTTGTTGAGAACTCTGCATCGGCGGCATTTGCTGTTGAAAACTTTGAGGCCACTGTTGGTAAGGCTGTGGAGGCATCTGCTGGGCCCAGGGGTTGTACTGCTGCTGCGGCATCTGCTGGTACGGCTGCTGATATCCCTGCTGGTACTGCTGCGGGGACGGTTGGCCGTACCCCAGTGGCGGCATCTGCTGATATGGATATCCCTGTTGGTACGGTTGATAGCCCATTTGCTGGCCACCCGGTGCCCCCGTCGCCTGCTGCATTGCTGCTGCATCCTGATCCGCCAGCGGCATGGCCTCTGGCATGTTTGGCGGCATCGACATCGATGCCGCTTGGGATTCTTGTGTAGGAAGCATTCCGGGCTGCTGCATCTGTCCCACGGGGGGCTGCATCTGCTGCGTTGCCATTGGCTGCTGCGCAAAAGCTCCCGGCAGGGGATATGTGGGCTGCTCCGTCTCGGGCCGCACGGCAGCGCCGCGTCCGCCGGCACGCTCGATTTCCTGCACGCGTTTAGGGTTCAGGCTTACCGTAACCACGGTGCCGTTGCCCATGTTGTCCTCGATGGATACGGCACCGCCGGCGTTTTCCAAATACTCCTGCACCATGGGAAACCCTGCTCCGGTTCCACGGATATAGCGCTTCATCTTGCTGTTTGCGCTGGTAACGCCAAAGTCGAAAGCACGTTCCTTGTCGTCGATGCCGGGTCCTTGGTCAGCAAAGCGGATGGTGTCTCCGCCGTCCAGAATCGAGATGATGGGCTCGGCAAAGTGTGCGTGGATAAAGTTTTCGACAATCTCGCGGATGACCATGAGCGAGATATGGCCACCTTGTTCTTTCATGCACTGGTAGACGGTGTTGGTCGTCTCTTCCAAATACGTGCGGACATCTTGCGGATCAATGACGATCACACGCGGTGTCGACAGCATGTCGTCATAGACGGCGATGCGCGCGGCGTACATGGCTTTTGGCGCCTGCGTGGTCGTCTGCTCGCCTTCCTCACGCTCTTCGCGCACGCCGGTGATGTGCTCGTTGTCGGGTGCCGGGTCTCCGGAATCGACCATGGTGTAAAAGTCGTCAGACATGCCGCTCGCAATCTTCCAAAAGGTTTCGAACAAATAGTAGCTCACCGTGCAATGTTTCTCATCTTTCGACAAACTTTCAAAACCTGTTGAAAACTTTGGAAAACGGACGAAAAGTTCTCAACATTGCCAACATGACCTGTTGAAAACTCGATGAAATATCGTGAAAAGTTGCCATGCACCGCTAAATCGAACTCGGCTTATGGGGGAACCGTGTGAACTGCGCGACCTTTTACCTTTGATTTCTTGACATTTGAACATTGATTTCCCTACAATCTTCAAGCTCACGTGTCTATATCTGCGTCCGCGCTCCCGCGGACACTCGAAATGCAGCAGGAGGAACTTAAGATGAAGCGTACGTATCAGCCTAATAAGCGTAAGCGTGCCAAGACCCATGGCTTCCGTGCCCGTATGGCCACCAAGGGCGGTCGTGCCGTGCTCGCCCGTCGCCGCGCCAAGGGCCGCAAGCGTCTCACTGTCTAGCAGCGATACACACATCTCGCATGAAGACTATTAAGTCTCGGCAAGATTTCGAGCATGTGTTCAGTCAGGGGCGTCGTTTCAATCACCCTCTGATTCGAATGACCATATGTGAATCGGTTGGCGAAGGCGACTCCGGAAGGGTCGCCTTCGTTGGTGCTAAACGGCTCGGTTGTGCAGTTGTGCGCAACCGTTCTAAGCGTGTGATGCGCGAGGCCGCCCGCAGCTGTGGATTTCCCGTTGCGGGTTATGACATCATCTTGTTCGCAACTCCCAAGACGAGGGTTTCCTCGCCGCAGGAGATGGACAAGGCATTGCGTTCGCTTGTGAAACGCGCCGGCGTTGCCGGGGAGGAGCGATGAGCAATCACGTTTTGCGACGTGTTGCCATCGCTCCTATTCGCATATATCAACAGGTTATTTCGCCCTTATTGCCTGACGCCTGCATTTATTACCCAACGTGCTCGCAATACGCCGTCCAGGCGATTGAGAAGTACGGTGTTTTGAGAGGCTGCTGGCTTGCCGTGAGGCGCATCGCTCGCTGCAATCCCCTGCACGTCGGCGGTTATGACCCTGTGCCCTAGCGGGCACTCGCTATCGGAGGAAAACTTACATGTGGGATTGGATCGTTAACATCCTTTTCGAGCTGCTCAAGCTCATCCAGACCTTTGCGGTCGACTGGGGCCTGTCCATCATCATCCTGGTGGTCATCATCCGTCTGCTGCTGACGCCGCTTATGCTCAAGTCGACCAAGTCGACGGCTCGCATGCAGGTGCTGCAGCCCAAGATGCTCGAGATTCAGGAGCGCTATGCCGACGATCCTCAGCGCCAGGCCGAGGAGATGCAGAAGTTCTACAGCGAGAACAAGTTCAACCCGATGGCTGGTTGTTTGCCGCTGTTGATCCAGATGCCTGTCCTGTTCGCCCTGTTTACGTTGCTGCGCAACCTGCCGCAGTACTTTAACGACGGCACGTTCTCGTTCTTCAACATCCTGCCCGACCTGACCACCACGCCGAGCGCTTCCTTTGCCGATGGCTTTATGGTTGCGCTGCCTGCGCTGGTCTGCCTGATTCTGTTCGCCGTCCTGACCCTGATTCCGCAGCTCTATATGTCGCGCAACCAGACCGGCCAGCAGGCTCAGAGCATGCGTATGATGGCTGTTGTCATGACGGTCATGATGCTTTGGATGGGCTGGAGCCTTCCCGTTGGTGTTCTGCTGTACTACGACGTCTCGTCTGCTTGGCAGGTTATCCAGCAGATTTTTGTGACGCAGAAGGTCATCGACAAGGCGAAGGCCGATGAGGAGGAGCGTCTTAAGAACGCGCCGCTGCAGGTTGAGGTCACTCGTCGAGAGAAGAAGCCGCGCCCGCACAAGAAGAAGTAGTGGGATATCAATCTTATTTAGGTACCTAACTTTTGGAGTACGTTATGTCTGAAGAGATCATCGAGGATATGCTTGAGGAGGTTGCCCCGCAGGTCGCGGGCGATTATCCCGAGATTGCACAGCGCTACAAGGCTGGTGAAGAGCTGACCGATGAGGAGCTCGACACCATTGCCGATGTTGCGATTTCCATCCTGCGTTCCATCCTTTCGCACTTCGATGCCGCCAACTCTCCTATCGATGAGTATGAGGGTGACGAGGGTGAGCTGATTCTGGATGTAACGGCTCCCGATCTTGCTGTTCTCATTGGCCGTCATGGTCGCACCCTTGATGCCCTTCAGGTTATGTTCTCTTTGCTGGTGAGCCGCAAGCTTGGCTTTAGGTATCCGGTTGTAGTGGACGTCGAGGGATACAAGAGCCGCCGTCAGGACAAGGTTGCCTCCATGGCTCAGTCTGCTGCCGAGCGCGCCATCCGCACTCACAAGAGTGTTTCGCTTCCGCCCATGAATGCCTACGAGCGCCGACTGGTTCACATTGCACTTCGTGGCAATGATGCGGTCGATACTCATTCTGAGGGTTCTGACCCTGATCGCCATGTAGTGATTGTTGCTCGATAATCTACTCGAGCTTATGCTAAGGGGACGTGGTTTCCACGTCCCCTTTTTTTGTCAAAAGTTCTCGATACACTGATTTTTGTCAGAAAGGAGCTTTCGTTGTTAATACTTACTGATCAGCAGGCTGACGAGATGTTGTGTCGTCTAACTTCCTATTGCAAAGAGTATTCCTTGAGCGTAACTGATGTTGAGCTGAGGAAATGTATTCAGCATTTGGATTTGGTTCTGGAAATAAATAAGACAACCAATCTCACCCGTATTCTTAACGTAGAAGATGCTGCAGTACTTCATATCCTTGACTCACTTGTTTTGCTCCCTTATATCAATAAGGCTCCTGAGGGAGCTTTGCTCGATATGGGAACAGGTGCGGGCTTCCCTGGTATTCCATTAACCATAACCACGCATCGTAAAGCAACTTATATTGACTCTGTTGGCAAGAAGGTTGATGCAGTCAATTCCTTTGTCCATGCTCTTGGATTGAAACATGCTCATGCGGTCCATGATCGTCTTGAAGAATATGCTCGAAGCCATAAGAAGCAGTTCTCTGTCGTAACCGCCCGCGCACTGGCCCCTTTACCGATTCTTGTTGAGTATGCGGCTCCGTATCTGAAGGATGGAGGGCTATTTGTTATAACCAAGGGCAATCCTTCGGATGAGGAGCTTGCTTCCGGTATGTCAGCAGCTAAGATTTGCGGCTTCACTTTGCTTCTGAATGACGCAATTGATTTGCCTGAAGGCTTGGGTCACAGGGAGTTCATTGTTCTTAAGAAGAGTCATCCAGCATCCGTCTCATTGCCTCGTGCAAATGGCGTGGCAAAGAAGAATCCGCTTGCCTAGATGTTTCACGTGAAACATAATGGATACTAACAACTTGCAGTGTTTCACGTGAAACATAGCGGTTGATATCGATTCGGAATGTTTCACGTGAAACATCCTCCGTTTGACAGCTTTAATACACACCAGGAGGGACCGTGGGATTTCGCGACGTTAAGCGTTCTAAGAGCGCAAAAGACACGCGTATCATTGCAATCATCAATCAAAAAGGCGGCGTCGGTAAGTCAACGACGGCTGTAAACCTTGCAGCAGCACTGGGTGAGCAGGGTCGTAAGACACTGATAGTCGATTTTGATCCGCAGGGAAACAGCACCAGTGGATTCGGAATTGAAAAAGAAGACCTTGATCATTGCATCTATGATGCATTGTTGAATGATGTGCCGGCAGAATCACTTGTTCTTGATACAAATTGTAAAAAGGTATTCGTTATTCCGGCTACAATTCAACTTGCAGGCGCGGAAATTGAGCTCGTAAGCGCAATTGCTCGTGAAACCCGCCTTAAAGATTTGCTTGAGCCGATTCAGGACGAGTTTGACTTTATTTTCATTGACTGTCCTCCTTCGCTCGGCCTGCTTACTATCAACGCTTTGACCGCAGCAGACAGCGTTTTGATTCCGATCCAGTGCGAATATTACGCACTCGAGGGCGTTACGAAGCTGCTTGAGTCAATGAAGATGGTCAAATCACGGCTGAACAAGGGTTTAGACACCTATGGTGTGCTTATGACCATGTATGACTCGCGTACTTCACTATCGAATCAGGTTGTTGAGGAGGTTCAATCGTACTTTGGTGATAAGGCGTTTAAGACGCTAATCCCCCGTACGGTTAAAATCTCCGAAGCTCCGTCTTTTGGAGAACCGGTAATTACCTATGCACCTCAAAATAAGGGTGCAAAAGCATATATGAACCTTGCAAAAGAGGTGATCAAGCGTGCCTAGTGTAAAGAAACGTGGCGGATTAGGACGTGGACTCAATGCTTTGGTCTCAGAGGCCGAGTATGAGACCGGAGGTTCGGCTGCATCGGCTTCAAATGCCGCATCTGAAACAAAACTACCTATTGAGGATATCGTTCCCAACCCTAATCAGCCGCGAATTCACTTTAACGAAACTGAACTTCGCGAGTTGAGCGAGTCAATCCAAGAACATGGCGTTTTGCAGCCGCTTTTGGTTCGCAAGCATGGAAACGGCTATGAGATCATCGCTGGTGAGCGTCGTTACCAGGCGTCAAAGCTTGCTGGCCTTGAAGAATTGCCAGTCATCATTAAAGAGGTAAATGATGAAGAGATGCTGGCTCTTGCTCTTATCGAAAACCTTCAGCGTTCTGATCTGAATCCCGTCGAAGAGGCTAAGGGCTATCGCAAACTCATTGATGCCAGCGGGATGACCCAGGAGGCATTGTCGAAGGCAGTAAGCAAGTCACGCTCTGCAATTACAAACTCACTGCGTCTTCTCGATCTCCCCGAAATAGTTCAGCAGATGATTTTTGAGGGCAAACTTACTGCTGGTCATGCACGTGCGATTCTTGCAGTTCCCTATGAGGACGCGCGTATTCGACTTGCAGAGAAAGTTGTTGCGGAGGGCCTTTCCGTAAGAGCGACAGAAAATCTTGCTCCGTTGTTTTCTGCCGGAGAGACACCTAAGACGTCTAGGCCTGCAACGCCTCAGTCTTTTAAAAAGGCTGCCCGTGTGCTTCGTCAGGTATTTAATACCAACGTGCGTGTGAAGAGCTCGCGTGGAAAGAATAAGATTGAGATTGAGTTTAAAGACGAGGAAGAGCTCTCTCGTATTCTTGGCGAAATGATTCAGTTTGATCAAGGAGGCCAAGATGAGGAATAAGATCTTAACTGCGATTGCATTGGCGACAACTGTCGCAGCTGGTGCCTTTGCTGGCTATAAGATCGCGACAGACGATGAACTTCGAGGTCGTTTGCTTCGTGGCGCGCAAGATATCGTCGATACTTCCAAAAAGAAAATGGATGTTATGACGGAAGATGTTGCCATGCGTACTGCTCAGGTAACGAAGAATCCCAAGATTAATCAAGGTTGGGTCAGCAACCAATGGGAAAATGTAGGCTATTAGGTACCTAACAATTACTCAGCATATTTTGAAGGGTCCTTGTCTGATTCACGAGACAAGGACCCCTTATTTTGGCCGTA
>FR878560.1:7281-9089 GCA_000434535.1 Collinsella sp. CAG:166 | reverse complement strand
TGTCCCGTTGCCCGCTCCACCGAGCGCGGAAGACCTCGGGACGGCCAATTCAACAAAGTCTCCCCCATCGTCTCCGTGAATCCGAGGGGATCGCCGCAGCCGGTGCGCGTCCGCGACGCGGGCGCGCGGACGTCCCGTTGCCCGCTCCATGGAGCAAGGAAGATTTCGGGAATGGTAGATTCAGCCTGCTTTGCCCCCGCACTTCCCCGGGTCTCGGTATGCCACCGCAGCCGGTGCGGATTTGCGAAGCAAATACGCGGACGTCCCCATGGCCGCTCCAATTCCAAAATGTTAGGTTAATGCCTGCTGCCCATACTTGCACCTGCGCACGGTACAATGGATGGGTTACGACCAACGTGCCAATAACCAAAAAGGAGCCGCTATGATCGATCGCTATACCCGCCCGGAGATGGGACACATCTTCTCCCTCGAGAACAAGTACGCCATTTGGCAGGAGATCGAGGTTCTGGCCTGCGAGGCCCAGGCGGAGCTCGGCAAGATCGGTATTTCCAAAGACGAGGCCCAGTGGATCCGCGACCATGCCAACTTTGAGAAGGCGAAGGTCGATGAGATCGAGGAAGTCACGCGCCACGACGTCATTGCCTTCCTGACCAACATGAAGGAATACATCGATGCCGATGTTCCCGAGGGCGACCCCAAGCCCAGCCGCTGGGTTCACTATGGCATGACCAGCTCGGATCTGGGCGACACGGCCCTGTGCTACCAGCTCACCCAGGCCTGCGACCTGATCATCGAGGACGTCAAGAAGCTCGGCGAGATTTGCAAGCGTCGCGCCTTCGAGGAGCGCAACACGCTCTGCGCCGGCCGCACTCATGGCATCCATGCCGAGCCGATGACCTTTGGCATGAAGTTTGGCTCTTGGGCCTGGGAGCTCAAGCGCGATCTGGACCGTCTTGAGGACGCCCGCAAGAATGTTGCCTTTGGTGCCATCTCGGGCGCTGTCGGCACCTACAGCTCCATCGAGCCGTTTGTCGAGGAATATGTCTGCGAGCACCTGGGCCTGGTTCACGACCCGCTGTCCACGCAGGTTATTAGCCGCGATCATCACGCCTACCTCGCCGGCGTTCTCGCCACCACCGCGGCCACCTGTGAGCGCATCGCTACCGAGGTTCGCAATCTGCAGAAGACCGATACACTCGAGGCCGAGGAACCGTTCCGTAAGGGTCAAAAGGGCAGCTCCGCCATGCCGCACAAGCGCAACCCCATCACCATGGAGAAGGTCTGCGGCCTGTCGCGCGTCGTGAAGGCCAACGCGCAGGTTGCCTTCGACAACGTCGCCCTGTGGCACGAGCGTGACATTTCGCACTCCTCTGCCGAGCGCGTCGCCCAGGCCGACAGCTTCATCGCCCTCGACCACATGTTCCAGTGCCTCATTCGCGTTATCGACGGCCTGCAGCTGTACCCTGCCCGCATGATGGCCAACCTCAATAAGACCCGCGGCCTCATCTTCTCCTCCAAGGTGCTGCTCGCCCTCGTCGACACGGGCATCACCCGCGAGGACGCGTACGCCATTGTGCAGGAGAACGCCATGGCAACCTGGCACGAGGTACAGGATTGTGTCTCCGGCCCCACCTTTAAGGAACGTCTCGAGGCCGACCCGCGCTGCACCGTCAGCCAGGAGAAGCTCGACGAGATCTTTGATCCATGGGACTTCCTCACTCGTATCGACACAGTCTTTGATCGTCTGGAGCAGCTGAGCTTCGAGTAGGTTCGGGCATAACGTTAGCTTTTTAGGGCGCTTTGCTGGTAATGTGTGTTGCCGGCAAAGCGCCTCGTTGCATTTAGGG
>FR878560.1:0-7255 GCA_000434535.1 Collinsella sp. CAG:166 | reverse complement strand
TTAGGGAAAGACGGGGATAATAGTCGTCTCGAATAACATTCTGAGAGGGGATCGCATGATTTCGTTTGATTACAAGCCTCAAGGCGTGTGTGCTCGCAATATTCACCTTGACCTTTCCGATGACGGCAACAAGGTGATAGGCGTTGAGTTTACCGGTGGCTGCGACGGCAATCTCAAGGCAATCTCCAAGCTGGTCGAGGGTGCTCCTGCCGATCGCGTAATCGAGGTTCTCGCCGGTAATACCTGCGGTATGAAAAAGACCTCCTGCGCCGACCAGCTTACGCGCGCCATCGAGGCCGCTCGCGCCGAGATCGCCTAATGGGTATCGCCGATCACATCAAGAACGGAATATCGCGTCGCGGCTTCGTACTCGGTGGGGCTGCCGCGGGCGCTGCCACGGTACTTGCCGGATGCTCGAAAAAAACGGGCACCAGCGATGATGCCGCCGGCGAGCCGCAGGTTATCAAGGACGATTCCAAGATCATCTCGATTACGGATGAGTACGAGGCAGTCGACATCGATCTTGAGCCGGCGGCGTCGTGGACGCTGCCTCTGGGTACGCTGCTGTACTACTGCGACGGCGATTACGCCGCGGCGATGATGGCGCCCGCATCGGCATTGCACGCCAACACGCTCGGTGTGCTCAACCTGGGCGATGGCTCGCTTACCACATTAATCGAGGATCCTGTCGAGGGCACGGGATATGCATTCTACGATGTCCGCGCCGGCGACGGCGTATTCGCGTGGGTTGAGATGAACTTTGCCAATTCATCGTGGAAGCTCTACGCTCAAAATCTGTCGGGCGCTTCGCTCTCTGGCGATGTGGTTGAGCTCGATCGAGGCGGCAAGGACTATGATCCGCCCCTGTTTACGGCGTTCGGGTCATCAGTCATCTGGTATAAAATGCCTTCGACAGGCGGCAATAAAACGAGTAGTGATTCGTTTTGCTATCGTCGCTCACTTGATGAATCCAAGGCCGAGACAATTTGGAAATCGACGGGCCGCTTTGCATCGGCTCCGCGCGCGAGCGACGGCATTTTGACCATCTCGCCGCGTGTCCGCAACGACGAGGGCGTCTACTACGGCATTACGGCAATCGATCTGACCGACGGCAACAACACCAAGCGTGCCCAGCTGGTCCTCCCTTCGTCAGTTTCGCCTTTCGAGGCCGTGTATATGGGCGATACCTTCGTGTTTTCTATCGAGGCGGCCTATAGCGGCGTGGGCAGCCTGGGCAATATGGGCACGTATATCGGTAATGAGGGAGGGCCGTACCTCTTTCTGTCACGCGAGCCGCTCGCATGTGCGGCTGGCAAGAAGAATAAATACCTTGTTAAGGTACAGGCGTCGCATTTCCTGATCGACACCTCTGCCAAGACCTATGGCTCGCTGCTGTCGCCCGACCGCGCTTTGGAGTATGGCGATTATCCAGCTACGGCGGGAAAATCGGACTCATTCCTTACGTACGCCACGGTGCGCAACAGCCAGGGTATACCAGAGACGGTCACTGCACGCCTATTCTCTCTTTAAGCTTAGAGGGGTTAAAAAGGCGCCAACAGGGGAATAAACGCGTTGTAATTGTGAGTACCGCCCGCCGAGCTGCCGCGTCATAGCGGCATCCGGCGGGCTCAGGTGCGTTAAAATGGGCTTGTTCTTAGCTAATTGAGACAGGGGGGCCGTGTTATGGCTTCAGATGCAAAGAAGATTCTGCTGGTCGAGGATGAGAAGGCAATCCGTGACGCCGTCGCTGCCTATCTCGAGCGCGAAGGCTACTGGGTTGTGGGCGTCGGCGACGGCCAGTCCGCGATCGAGGAGTTCGAGAAGCATCAGTTCGACCTGGTCGTGCTCGACCTTATGCTCCCCAAGATTCCCGGCGAGCGCGTTTGCCGCACCATTCGCGATACCTCGGATGTCCCCATCATCATGCTGACGGCTAAGGGCGAGATCGAGGACCGTATTATCGGTCTTGAGCTCGGCGCCGACGACTATCTGATTAAGCCGTTCTCGCCGCGCGAGCTCGTCGCCCGCGTTCGCGCTCTGTTCCGCCGTGCCCATCAGGCCGACGAGCCCGCCGTCGAGGTACTCGACTTCGGCGATCTGGTCATCGATATCTCGGGCCACAAGATCTTGGTCGAGGGCAAGGAAGTCGATCTGACGGCTTCCGAGTTTAAGCTGCTCACCACGCTTGCCCGCCATCCCGGCCGTGTGTATAACCGCATGGAGCTGGTCGAGAAAGTGCTCGGGTATGACTTTGAGGGCTATGAGCGCACCATCGATAGCCACGTGAAGAATCTTCGCGCCAAGCTGGGCGATGATCCCAAGAAGCCCAAGTGGCTCTACACCGTCCATGGTGTCGGCTATCGCTTCGAGGCTCCGGCCAAGACCGATAAGTCGGACGAGAAATAGGGAAATCACATATGACACCTGCGCGCTTTGAAATCGGACAAAAGCACAAGCAGGAGAGCGAGGCGGGTTCCAAGGCTAGTTGGAACACGCCTCGTTCCGATTCACGGCCAACGATGAGCTATCCCTCGCGCATGGCACTTGCTTTTGCTCTGACATCGCTCATGACGGTATTGGTGCTGGTGGGCGTTGTCTCTGTTGTGTGGGGCACGGTCTTTTCGGATTACACACGCTCCAATATCGTCGAAATCGCAAATTCCGCTGCCGAGAAGTTGGCGACCTCATATGAGGAAAACGGCTCTTGGACCGCGGGAGAACTGCGCACGGTCGCAACGTCGAGTTTGGTTTCCGACGATCTGGGCATGCAGGTCGTCAATAAAAAGGGCGTGATCGTTTATGACGATTCTTGGCCCTCGGCAAGCGCTACCGCCGATGTACGCGAAAACCAGGCTATGACCGACGACACGAGCGGCAAGAGGGCATCGCATAGCCCGGTCTCGTCTGCTCCAACCGACTCCGATAGCGTTGCTGACGTCGAGATTGTAACGTCTTCCGGCGAGCATGTCGGACAGGTAAAGCTGTGGGCCATCGGCTCCGACGCTCTGCTCACCAAGGCGGACTCTGCGTTTAGGGAGAAGACCTTTAACGCCATGGCCCTCGCCGCGGTTGTTGCAATCTGCATTTCGGTCGTTATCGGATCGCTCGTGTCGCGCATGCTCACCAAGCCGATTCATCGCATCACCAGTACCGCAAAGCAAATCCGTGACGGCGACCTGTCGGCTCGCACGGGACTGCGCGGTGATGACGAGATCGATCAGCTGGGTGAGACCTTCGATGAGATGGCCACTTCGCTCGAGAAGGATATGAAACACGAGAAGCGCCTGACCTCAGACGTTGCACACGAGCTTCGCACGCCGCTTATGGCCATGCTCGCAACGGTCGAGGCCATGCAGGATGGCGTGTATCCCACCGACGATGAGCATTTGGAGACCGTTGCTTCCGAGACGCGTCGCCTGGCTCGTCTGGTGCAGCAGATGCTCGACCTGTCGCGCATGGAAAACAGCACGGCTCCGCTCAACCTTGAGCCGGTGGACATGGTTCCTTTCGTGCGTTCCATCGTCAATGCCCAGGAGCGCCTGTTTGTCGACCGCGATCTGCGCCTGCGTTTTGCGGACGAGACCCAGGGTCACGACGATGTCGTCGAGGCCGATCCCGACATGATCACGCAATGTGTTATCAACCTCATGAGCAACGCCATGCGCTACACCCCCGAGGGCGGTTGGGTCGTGGTGTCGGTGCTCAGTGACCGCAGGCACGTCAGCATTGCCGTTTCTGATACCGGCATCGGTATTGCCAAGGACGATCTGTCGCGCATTTTCGGGCGGTTTTGGCGCGCCGATGCCAGCCGCGCCCGCGAAGCTGGCGGCCTGGGCGTCGGCCTCGCCGTGACCAAGCAGATCGTCGAGCGTCACCATGGCTACATATCCGTGGAGTCGGAGCTTGGAAAGGGTACGACTTTTACAATTCATCTGCCCCGCGAGCACACGGCGGACGCGGCATCTACTACAATGGAGCACTAGCTTTTCGCTATTCGGTGAAGGAGGGGCCGCGTCCCTGCCGCTCCGAGTTTGCGAAAACGTGCGGGAAAGAACCCGCATTACTGTCGTATTTTGGTAAGGAGTGACTCACGTGACAACGATGGAGCGTCGTCCGGATTCCCGTGGCAAGGTTCGTGATATTTACGATGCCGGTGAAAACCTGCTGATGGTCGCCACCGACCGCATTTCTGCGTTCGACTTCATTCTTCCCGACGAGATTCCGTTTAAGGGAGAGGTGCTCAATCGCATCTCGGCATTCTGGTTCGATAAGTTTGCCGACATCGTCCCCAACCATCTCGTTTCCATCGACCCGGCGGATTTCCCCGAGGAGTTTGCTGAGTATCGTGACTACCTCGCTGGCCGCGCCATGCTGGTTAAGAAGGCCCAGACGATTCCTATCGAGTGCATCGTCCGCGGCTATCTGACCGGTTCGGGCAAGAAGACCTATGACGAGAACGGCACCGTCTGCGGCATTCAGCTGCCCGAGGGTCTGACCGAGGCCTCAAAGCTTCCCGAGCCGCTGTTCACGCCGTCCACGAAGGCCGAGATCGGCGACCACGACGAGAATATCTCGTTTGAGCGTTGCTGCGAGATCGTGGGTGAGGACATCGCCGCGCAGATTCGCGACCTTTCCCTCAAGATCTACAAGGCTGCCGCCGAGTACGCCGCGACCCGTGGCATCATCATTGCCGACACCAAGTTCGAGTTTGGTGTTATTGATGGCAAGGTCACGCTGATTGACGAGTGTCTCACGCCCGACTCCAGCCGTTTCTGGCCTGCTGCCAGCTACGAGGAGGGCAAGATCCAGCCTAGCTACGACAAGCAATTCGTCCGCAATTGGCTCAAGGCCAACTGGGATATGACGGGGGAGACCCCGCACCTGCCCGCCGAGGTCATCGATGGCACGTCCGAGCGCTATCGCGAGGCCTTCCAGATCATCACGGGCTCCCAGTTCACAAGCATGAAGGAGAACGCATAAGTGAGTACCCGTAGCGCCACGAACAAGCGCACGCAATCCCACGAAGTTACCGGGGTTGCGCGCAAGTCTGCCGCATCTGCTAAGCCCGCCCGCCAAGCAGCGAGCTCCGTTCGCGTCGTGCCGGCTTCGTCTAAGGCACGCCGCAAAGAGCTCGAGAAGGGCGAGAACCTCGAGGGCCTCTCTAAAGAGGAGAAGCGCGCCCGCAAGGCTAAGCAGCGCGCCAAGGAGGACCGCATCTATACGGTGTCGAATATCCTCCTCAAGCAGGACGAGGACTACACCAAGCGCCGTCGCATCTGGTGGATTGTGCTCGCCATTGGCATGGTGCTCGTCGTGGCAATTTGGGCCTCGCTGTACTTCGCTCCCGCTGGCATGGTGTCCAGCCCTGTCCAGATGGTCGGCATCGTTTTGTCCTATGTCATCATCCTAGGTGACTTTATCTACGACTTCGCTCGTATTCGTCCCTTGCGCAACATGTACCGCGCGCAGGCCGAGGGCATGTCCGAGAACAAGCTCAACGCTCTTATCGAGCGCGCAGCTGCCGAGGAGGACAAGAAGGACTCCAAGAAGAAGTAGCGTTTGCATACATACTTATCGCTAAGATATAAGGCGCGTCGTTTTTGCGGCGCGCCTTTTTACTGTTCTATAGATAGATGGAGTGGCACATGATTCGAGCTGCCCTGACGGTCGAAGAGGCCCTGGAGGGTATGAAGTCCCTGGAGCCCAAGATTAAAAACTATGCGCGCCTGGTTGTCCGCAAGGGCGTAAACGTTAAGCCCGGCCAGGAAGTCGTCGTTCAGTCTCCGGTTGAGTGCGCGCCGTTTGCGCGCGTGGTGGTCGCGGAGGCCTATGCTGCCGGCGCCGGCCACGTGACGGTCATCTGGGCCGATGATGCCGTGACGAGGCTCACGTACGAGCATGTCGAGAAAAGCTATTTTGAGCAGACGCCCGAGTGGAAGCGCCTGCAGCTGGATTCCCTGGCCCAGGACGGTGCCTGCTTTATCTTTATCGAGGGTGCGGACCCCGCCGCCCTTAAGGGCATCGATCCCGCTAAGCCCGCTGCAGCTTCTAAGGCAAAGAACACGCAGTGCAAAGTTTTCCGCCGTGGACTGGATTACAACATCAATCCGTGGTGCATCGCCGGCGCTCCGGTCGTGGCTTGGGCGCGCGAGGTGTTCCCGGGAGACGCCGATGAGGTTGCAATCTATAAGCTGTGGAATGCGATTCTGCACACCGCTCGCGCCGATGGCCAGGACCCAGAGAGCGACTGGGAGCTCCATGACGCCGCATTCGAAAAGAACCTGCGTTTCCTGAACGACAATCGTTTCGACTGTCTGCATTACACCGCGGCAAATGGAACCGATCTGACGATTGGCATGACGAAGGGTCACGAGTGGGCCGGCGGCAAGGGCAAGACGCCCGATGGGCACCCCTTCTTCCCCAACATTCCCACCGAGGAAGTCTTCACTTCGCCTGATCGCATGCGCGCCGACGGTATCGTGTACTCGGCCATGCCGCTCATCCACCACGGTAATAAAGTCGACGATTTTTGGATTAAGTTCGAGGGCGGCCGCGTGGTGGACTACGACGCCCGCGTGGGCAAGGCAACGCTCGCAAGTATCATCGATACTGACGAGGGCGCTGCTCACCTGGGAGAGGTCGCGCTCATTTCCAAGAACACGCCGATCCGCGAAAGTGGTGTTCTGTTCTACGATACGCTCTATGACGAGAACGCTAGCTGCCATCTCGCGCTAGGTGTCGGTTTCCCCGAATGCATCGAGGGTGGGTATGACATGTCCAAGGAGGAGCTCCTGGAGCATGGTGTTAACGTCTCGAGCACGCACGTCGATTTTATGATCGGCACGGACGACATCGATATTACGGGCATTACGCCTGATGGACGTGAAGTTGTGATTTTCCAGAACGGCCAATGGAGTTGGGAATAGTCCCAGACCGTGGTACAATGCCACCCGCGGGCCGTTAGCTCAGCTGGCAGAGCAGGGGACTTTTAATCCCAAGGTCCAGGGTTCGAACCCCTGACGGCCCACCATAGAATAGAAAGCGATCGACTCCGGTTGGTCGCTTTTTTGTTGCCGCGGCACGGGTTCGAACCCGAACTTCTCTATATATAAGAACGCTTGGCGAACAAAACCTGCCTTTTACCGATGGGAAACAAATAGCTGATGCTTTTGGAGTAAAGTGGCGCTCCAGAGATGACCGATGCCTTAACACCTATAAACCAGCTGGTCATCGCCAATATCAGAAGCTGCTGCTT
>FR878559.1 GCA_000434535.1 Collinsella sp. CAG:166 | reverse complement strand
CAGGCGAATCGTAAAGCGGCTGCCGACGCCCTCGACTGAGGTCACGCCGATGACGCCGCCGTGGCTATCGACGATCCACTTGGCGATGGCGAGCCCCAGGCCCGAGCCCTGCGCGCCGGCATCGCGTGCGTTGTCGGCACGGTAGAACCGTTCGAACGCGTGAGCTGCGGATTCCTGGTTCATGCCGATGCCCTCGTCCTCAACGTTTATGTCGATCGTGCCCGCGCCCGCATCCGGCGCCACGCCAAACGTGATGGGCGTGCCCGCGTCCGAATACTTGGCGGCATTCTGCACGATTACGCGCAGGGCCTGCTTCACGAGCGCCACGTCGACGGGCGCGTCGCAGCGCGGGTCGCTGACAAGCGCAGCGTCAAAGGCCAGTCGATACGTGTGCGCGGTATCGATCATCTGCGATTCCTCGCATACCTCGCCGACCAGTGCAGCCAGGTTGGTATTCGCGCGCCGCAGGACCGTGCGCCCGGCATCGCCGCGTGCCAAAAACAGCAGCTGCTCCACGAGCTCCTGCATGTGCTCGCTTTCGGCCTTGAGCGAGGCGATGGATTCCGCCAGCACGTCCGGGTCGTCTTTGCCCCAGCGGTCGAGCATGTTTACGTAGCCCTGAATCACCGCGATGGGCGTGCGCAGCTCGTGGCTTGCATCGTTGACAAAGCGCATCTGCTGCAGCTTGGCCTCTTGCATCTGGCGCAGCAGGCGGTTGAGCGCGACCTCGATGCTTGCCAGATCGGCGTCGCCGGTGGTGACGCTCGGCGAGTCGACGCTTGCGCGCTCGATGGCCTGCTCCAGTGTTTCCATCTTGCCGCCGGCGAGCTGCATGCGGCCGAGTTCGTTCACGCGCAAGGCCAAGTCGTTGAGCGGTGCCATGGTGCGGCGCACACGGCGGGCACCACCGAGCATGTTGAGCACGCTGATGACCTGCCAACCCACAACGACAAGGTAGAGAGGCCATAGTGCGACGAGGTCCTGCGCGAGGGGGAAGGTCTTGGTGGTACGCGCAAACTCGACGGTATAGGTGAGCGTTGCCAGATCCCAGCCGCGTGCGGGCGTCAGCGACATGCCGTGAACGGTGGCGCCGGGAATCCATCCCGCGGTAAACGCGCCGTCGGGCAGCGTCTGGTTGTATCCATAGACGAGGATCGCCGCCGCAATCACCATCAGCAGCAGATCGAGCCAGACGTAGCCCATCAGGCGGCGCCACATATAGCCCCAGTTGATGGCGCGGGCGATAGAGGTGACGCGCTTGGCCTCGGTGTTACGCGCGGCAGACATAGCCCACCCCGCGCACGGTCTGGATGATGCGGGCGCTGCCGGCGTCTTCGATCTTGGCGCGCAGGTGCGCAATGTGCACGTCGACGTTGTTGGTGTCGCCCACGTATTCGTAGCCCAGCGCTTCGTGCGCGATGCGCTCGCGCGTGAGCACGGTGCCGGCATGCGCCATAAGCAGGGCGAGAACGTCGAACTCGCGGGCAGTCAGCACGATGGGCGAGCCGTCGACCGTGACTTCGCGGCGGTCTGGGTCGAGCGCGACCGAGCCCACGGCG
>FR878558.1 GCA_000434535.1 Collinsella sp. CAG:166 | reverse complement strand
GAGGCCTCGCGGCCTCCCCCTTTTTTGCGTTGTATATACGTTGTACTTTGGGACCTAGCTCCCCCGTATGTGCTCTTACTGTTTGGCTGTATTTTGAGTCCATCTAGTGTATTTGAGCGATAATTACTCGCATTGGCGTTAGGGAGGGCTTGATGTTTACCGTATTTGTCTTGGGCAATATTGCTTCGGGTAAGTCAACTGCCTGCCGCTATTTCGAATCTCGTGGCGCTATGCTTATCGATCTGGATGAGCTTGCAAAATCGCTGTATGTGCCGGGCTCTGATATCGTCAATACACTCGCGGATGAATTCGGTTGGGACATTTTGGATGAGGAAGGCGGCATTCGCCGCGGCATCCTCGCTTCTCGAGCTTTCGCTTCTCCTGATTCGGTCGCACGGCTCAATGACATCGTGCATCCCATTCTGATTGAACAGCTTTCGCTTAGGATTCTCGATCCGGTTTGTTGTACGGTTTCATCTCCCCGTTATCCTTTTGCGGTGGTCGAGGTTTCTGCTCCGACTGGTTTTGAGGATGCATTTGGCTTGGCTGATGAAATTTTGGTCATCAGCGCCCCTTTGTCAGTTCGTCGCGAGCGCGCTATTCAACGTGGCATGGAGCCATCTGATTTTGATGCCCGTTCTGCTTGCCAGCCCGAAGAGTCTGCGCTGTGCAATCTCGCTACAACTGTGATTGACAATGCGGCAGACGATAACTCGCTCTTTGAACAACTGGACGCATGGCTTTCGCGCCATGGGTTCGGGGATGTAGCGGATAAGGAGGAGGCCGATGCCTAAGACACGTTTCCTTACGTGGTATCGCCTTATACCGCTGGCTGCCGTTTTTGCCTTCGGCCTTATCTCATTCGTTTACTCATATGCTCCTGCCGCTTTCTTTAAGCCGCTGTATCCGATTGACTACGAGGCGTATGTAAAGCAATCCAGTATTTCGCATAATCTGGATCCGTATCTGGTGTGCGCTGTCATTAAGTCTGAATCGAATTGGGATCCCGAGGCCGAGTCGAATCAGGGTGCTCAGGGATTGATGCAGCTGATGCCCGAGACTGCCCAGGATATGATCGCCAAGGGCCTTGTCGACGGAGGGGAGTATTCGGCCGACAACCTTAACGATCCGGCTACGAATATCGAGTTTGGCTGTGCGTATCTTTCGTATCTTCTAGCGTATTTTAACGGGTCGACTGACAGTGCCATTGCCGCCTATAACGCCGGCATGGGCAATGTCGACGGATGGGCGCAGCAGAGTACGTCGCTTCATAATGCAATCACCTTTCCCGAGACGCAGGCGTATCTGATTCGTGTCAATAATGCCTGGGTTCGCTACAAAACCCTCTATCCCGATCGGTTCGTATAGGACTATGCCTGCCGCCTGCGTATACTGCAGATATATGAGTTAGGAGTATCCATGGCGGAATTTGAAGTAGAACGCGTTGGTGGTGAACTTAAGCGCTTTGGCGTTGAAGGCTCTGACGTGCCGTTTAAGGTCGTGTCTCCCTATGACCCTGCAGGCTCTCAGCCTAAAGCCATTGAGTCGCTTGTGCAGGGTGTGAGGGACGGAGACCGCTATCAGGTTTTGCTGGGCGTGACTGGTTCGGGCAAGACCTTCACGATGGCAAAGACTATTGAGGCCCTGGGAAAGCCGACGCTGGTCATGGCTCCGAATAAAACGCTCGCCGCTCAGCTTGCGAGCGAGCTCAAAGAGTTCTTTCCCAATAATGCTGTGGTCTACTTCGTCTCGTACTACGACTACTATCAGCCCGAGGCGTATGTGCCGCAAAGCGATACATATATCGAGAAAGACTCCTCGATTAACGAAGAGGTCGAGATGCTGCGCCATCAGGCGACCGCGTCACTGCTCTCTCGACGTGATGTGATCGTTGTCGCATCGGTCTCGTGTATCTATGGCATTGGCTCTCCTGAGGACTATGCGGGTCTGGCTCCAAACGTCGACAAGAAGGTGCCGCTCGAGCGCGATGACTTTATCCATGCGCTTATCGACATTCAATATGATCGCAATGACTATGACCTGGCGCGTGGCACGTTCCGCGTGCGCGGCGATGTTGTCGACGTGTATCCGCCTTATGCCGAGCATCCGTTGCGGTTTGAGTTCTTTGGCGACGAGGTCGAGCTGATTGCCGAGATCGATGAGGTCACCGGTGAGATGCTTCGTGAGTACGAGGCCATTCCCGTATGGCCGGCATCGCACTACGTGACCGAGAAGCCGAAGGTCAAGGCGGCTCTGAAATCGATCAGCGAAGAGTGCGAGAAGCGCGTGGCGGAGCTCAAGGCGACCGACAAGTTGCTCGAGGCGCAGCGTCTGCAGCAGCGTACCGATTATGATCTTGAGATGCTCGAGACGATGGGCTTTTGCAACGGCATCGAGAACTACTCGCGTCATCTGGACGGTCGCAAGCCGGGTGAGCCGCCGTTTACCCTAATCGATTACTTTCCCAAGGATATGCTCTGCATCATCGATGAGAGCCATGTGACGGTGCCGCAGATTCGCGGCATGCACGAAGGTGACCGCTCGCGTAAGGTGACGCTGGTGGAACACGGTTTTCGCCTGCCCTCGGCGCTCGATAACCGCCCGCTTCGTTTCGATGAGTTTGAGGCAAGGATCCCCCAGTTTATCTATGTTTCGGCCACGCCGGGCGACTACGAGCTGCGGGTGAGCCAAAACGACGTGGAGCAGATTATTCGTCCGACCGGCCTGCTCGACCCCAAGATTGACGTGCGTCCAGTTCGCGGTCAGATTGACGATCTTGAGGACGAGATTCGCGAGCGCGTTGCCCGCAAGGAGCGCGTGCTGGTGACCACGTTGACCAAACGCATGGCCGAGGACCTGACCGACCATCTACTTGATGCGGGCATTAAGGTCAATTACATGCACTCTGATACGGCGACAATGGACCGTGTCGAGATCCTGCGAACGCTGCGCGAGGGCAAGATCGATGTTCTCGTTGGCATCAACCTGCTTCGCGAGGGCTTGGATCTCCCTGAGGTCTCACTGGTGGCAATTCTCGATGCCGATAAGGAAGGCTTCTTGCGCAACCGCCGTTCGTTGATTCAGACGATTGGCCGTGCGGCCCGTAACGCCGATGGCGAAGTCATCATGTATGCAGACGTTGTGACCGATTCGATGAAAGAGGCCATCGAGGAGACGCAGCGCCGTCGCGAGATTCAGATGGCATATAACGAAGAACATGGCATTGTGCCCAAGACGGTGCGCAAGGCCATCAACGACATCTCAAGTTTTATTGCCGAGGCCGAAAAGACCGTGGGGTCCAAGGGACGCTCGAAGGGCGACTCTCTTGGCCATGGCGCATTCTATACGCCCGATGAGTCGGGCGAGGGCGGTGTGCCGGAAACGGTGGCGCCCGAGCAGACACTTGCGGAGCAGTTGGAAGAACTGCCGCATGACGAGCTTGTGCGGATCGTCGAAACCATGGAAGAGGATATGCGTAACGCTTCTGCCGCTATGGACTTTGAGGAGGCGGCGCGCCTGCGCGATGCTGTCGTTCAGATTCGGGCGATGCTCGAGGGTGCGTCTGAGGACGAGACGATCGAGCGCTTACGCTCGCAGGCCCGCAAGGGTTCCACGTTCGCATCGGGCAGAAAACGCCAGGGTGCACGGTTTAAGAAATAGCGAACAGGCCCCGAGTTCCCTGTGGAGCTCGGGGCCTATGTCTTTTGCGCGCTGGAATTTGTGCGTTAGAGGTCTGCGATCAGGGCTTCAGCACAACGGATGCCGTCGGTGGCCGCGCTCATGATGCCGCCGGCATA
>FR878557.1 GCA_000434535.1 Collinsella sp. CAG:166 | reverse complement strand
ACGAAGCGCGCGTTGGTACACGAGGAGGGTTGGAGCCCCAGAACCGGGTGCTCTAGTTCTCCTCGGCCTCGGCGGCCTCCTCAGCGAGACGCTGGGCTGCGAGCTCAGGGGTCAGACCCTTGTACTCGGTCTCGCGGCCCTTAGCGCTGACGACGCGGACGACCTCGCCGATGAGCACGAGCACGATGAAGATAACGATCATCGGGACCTTGTCGCCAATTTCAGCAGCGGAGAACGGGATCAGCGTGGCAACGATGGCAAGAACCAGCTCGATGCAGGGGATGGCCAGCATGACCTTCATCATGGCGCCCTTAAACGGGAACGTGAAGATGCGCTCACGGTTGGGGTCGTTCTTACGAAGGTTGAGGAACGCCGGGAACATCGGGATGTAGGTCAACAGCAGGAAGACGACAGAGGTGCCAAAGAGCATCCAGAAGACACCGTTGGAGATGGCGTCGATGGGAACGAGCTGCAGGCACAGCACCAGGGAGGCAACGACAGCGTTGACCAGGTTGGCGCCGTTGGGCATGTCGTCATCCGAGATCATCGAGGCGAAGACCTTGGGCATGTTGCCGTGCTCGGCAGCGTAGCGAGCAACGGAGTTAACGCCGAAGGACCAAGCGGCCATGTTGGCGAACAGGGTGATCAGGAAGGCGATGCAGATGACCTTAAAGATCATGGAGTCGCCCACCATGGTCTGGACTGCGACGATCATGCCGTAGTCGGGATCGATGGAGTCGGCCGGCACGGCGGCGCCGATGCCAAAGCCAGCGAACAGGTAGATCACGGCGATGGACAGGCCACCGACGATGATAGCCTTGGGGATATCGCGAGCGGGATCGGCCATGTCGTCGGTCATGGTGCAGATGACCTCGAAGCCCATGAAGTTAAAGATGATGATCGACAGGTAGCCGAGAGCGTTGGTGTTGGTGAGCTCGGGCAGGAAGGTGGCAGCGGACATGTCGTTCGCAAAACCGTTCTCCATGGCATACCAAATGCCCAAAGCGCCAACGATAACGGCAACGGCGACCTTGATGATGGCGCCACCGTTAAGGACCCACTCGGAGTCGGCCGCCTTGGAGCGGCCCATGAGGTAGACGATCCACACAAAGGCAAGATCGATACCCATCTTGGCGATCAAGTTGAACTCGACGCCAAAGACCATGCCCAAAATGTCGGGGAACATGGTAGCCAGCGAGGCGATCCACAGCGGGTAGTTGACCCAGTAGTAGTACGAGATGCGGGCGCCCCATTTGTCGCCCAGGCCATCGCGTACCCAGTCGTAAATGCCGCCCTCGCCGTCATAGGTGGTACCGAGCTCGGCGACAACCATGCCGTAGGGAAGCAGGAAGGTCAGGATCAGGAAGATCCACCAGAAGAACTGCTGGTTGCCAATGGCAGCAGCAGGAGCGGCGGCCTCGCAAACGAAGACGACGCAGATGATGGTCGAAATGACCGTCAAGAAGGAAAGCTTTTTCTTTCCGTCGCTCATGATGAGCTCCTTCGCTCAGTCTTGGACAGATCCGAGGCCTAAGGTATTAAGGCAATTGCTTGGGCCTCGGTGAGCGGGCGACAGGAGACGAGCATCCGCCGCCCGCAAACGTGCTTTTAGAAGCCTTGAGGCTTAGAGCTGCTCGAGAGCCTCGAGAGCGGCGTGGAGCTCAGCCTTGGCGGAGTACTCGACACCCTCGTCGTTGA
>FR878556.1 GCA_000434535.1 Collinsella sp. CAG:166 | reverse complement strand
AGAATCGGTAGGGGAGCTTCCCATGGGCGGAGAAGCCGGAGGGCGACCGACGGTGGAGCGCATGGGAGTGAGAATGCTGGCATGAGTAGCGAGAGACGAGAGAGTAACTCGTCCGCCGTGAACCCGAGGTTTCCTGGGCAAGGCTAATCCTCCCAGGGTCAGTCGGGGGCTAAGGCGAGGCCGGGAGGCGTAGCCGACGCGCAGCAGGCAGACATTCCTGCACCGCGCACGCGGCGCTACGACCGACGGGGCGACGGATGGGGGTGGCTCGGCGGGGTTCTGGACGTCCCCGTGATGGAGCGCGGCCCGCGGACCAGGGAAATCCGGTTCCGCACGAGGGCGAGGCTCCGGACGAAGCGACTGAGCGAAGCGAGTGAGCCCGAGGTCCCTAGAAAAACCCCTAGGCAGGCGCGTGCGCGCCCGTACCGCAAACCGACACAGGTGGGTGGGTAGAACATACCGAGGCGATCGGGTCAACCATGGTCAAGGAACTCGGCACAATGGCCCCGTAACTTCGGGAGAAGGGGTGCCCGCGCGTACGTGAACGGACTTGCTCCGGGAGCGGAGGCGGGCCGCAGTGGAGAGGCCCAAGCGACTGTTTACCAAAAACACAGGACTCTGCAGAAGCCGCAAGGCGACGTATAGGGTCTGACGCCTGCCCGGTGCCGGAAGGTCACGCGGAGGAGTTAGCCGCAAGGCGAAGCCCCGAAGCCAAGCCCCGGTAAACGGCGGCCGTAACTATAACGGTCCTAAGGTAGCGAAATTCCTTGTCGGGTAAGTTCCGACCTGCACGAAAGGCGCAACGACTTGGGCGCTGTCTCGACCATGGACCCGGTGAAATTGCACTGGTCGTGAAGATGCGACTTACCCGCGGAAGGACGGAAAGACCCCGTGAACCTTCACTGCAGCTTGGCATTGGCCGCTGGTCCCGCGTGTAGAGGATAGGCAGGAGGCATCGATCCGGAGGCGCCAGCCCCCGGGGAGCCGCCCTTGGAATACTGCCCTCGCGCGACCGGCGTCCTAACCCGAGGCCGTCAACCGGCTCGGGGACCGTGCCAGGCGGGCAGTTTGACTGGGGCGGTCGCCTCCTAAAGGGTAACGGAGGCGCGCGAAGGTCCGCTCGGGACGGTCGGCAACCGTCCTTTTGAATGCAAGAGTACAAGCGGGCTTGACTGCGAGGCCCACAAGCCGAGCAGGTGCGAAAGCAGGCTCTAGTGATCCGGCGGCCCCGAGTGGGTGGGCCGTCGCTCAACGGATAAAAGGTACTCCGGGGATAACAGGCTGATCTTGCCCAAGAGTCCACATCGACGGCAAGGTTTGGCACCTCGATGTCGGCTCATCGCATCCTGGGGCTGGAGCAGGTCCCAAGGGTACGGCTGTTCGCCGTTTAAAGCGGTACGCGAGCTGGGTTCAGAACGTCGTGAGACAGTTCGGTCCCTATCCTCCGTGGGCGCAGGAGAATCGATGGAGGCTGCCCCCAGTACGAGAGGACCGGGGTGGACGCACCTCCGGTGAACCGGTTGTCGACCAACGGCACGGCCGGGTAGCCGCGTGCGGCGCGGATAACCGCTGAAGGCATCTAAGCGGGAAGCCGTTCCAGGGATTAGTTCTCCTTCCGGTAAGGGCCCAGGTAGACTACCTGGTCGATAGACGGCAGGTGCAAGGACGGCGACGTCCTCAGCCGAGCCGCACTAAT
>FR878555.1 GCA_000434535.1 Collinsella sp. CAG:166 | reverse complement strand
GGGCGAGGGACTCGACGATCTCGTCGACCGTATTGCTCGTGAGGCGGCTGCCACCGATGTGTTGCTCTCCGCTGATATCCCGTATCGCGAGGGCGCCCTCATCACGCTGGTGCATGAACAGGGAACCCTTTTGCACGAGGAATATCTTGAGGGCGGCGTTCGTATTGTTGCGAAGCTGCCGGCTCGCATCGCGCCGCGGCTCAAGCGTTATCGCACCGAGTAGACGAGCTCCAAAAAGCCCAGAATAGTGGGCTGATGCAGTAGATAAAAGGGGAGTGCGTGACGTCCAAGGCTGGCGAGCGCCGGGATGGGATTGGCGTAGGCCCAGCTTGGGACGGTCTTATCGATTCCCTGCGCTATGTGTGCGGCGAAGTATCCTGCAAGATACATAAAGAAAAACGGGATGATGGGGTAGTAATCACCTGAAACAAACCCAGTGCTCGGAAATCCCAGCCACGCCAGGTAGGGGACAGGATAGATCGTTTTGGGGATACTCCAGGTGAGGGCGAACAACACAAGGCATAGGGACATGCCCCATCTCGCCGATATCTTCTTAAGGACGGGATCGGTCAACGCCACGATGCCGGTACATGCGGCCATGCAGTAGATGATGCCAAAATTAACCGAATCGTCTACTGAGACAAGTGTTGTTGCCAACCAGACGACGAGTGCTGCTAAGGCGTATTTGGCGGCACGTTTGATATTGTTGCGTGAGAGCGTGCACATCCAACCCGCGATAAACAAGAATACCCAGCTGATGCTGGCACGCCAGATGTCTTGAAAGACGGTCTGTGTAAACCAGGGCATATCCCAACCGTACAGGTAGGCGAGATCGTAGCAAGCGTGAAAACCTGCCATTGAAATCATCGTAAACCCGCGGACGGTATCAAAGATAGTGATGCGTTTTTGCATTACGAGAACCGGCGCATCAAGCCGACGACTTTGCCCAAGATAACGGGATTCGTTGCATAGATAGGCTCCATGGTGTCATTCTCAGGCTGCAGGCGTACGCGTCCCTGCTCCTTGTAGAACGTCTTGACGGTCGCTGAACCATCAATCATAGCCACGACAATTTCGCCGTTCATGGCACTCTTTTGTTCACGGACGATGATGTAATCGCCATTGAAGATACCGACATTGATCATTGAGCTCCCATGCACCTCAAGGATAAAGGAACCCTGATCAGTGGCGATTTCGGTCGGGATAGTAAATGTGTCTTCGATATTCTGCTCGGCCAGAATGGGAATCCCAGCCGCGACGCGACCAACGAGCGGTAGTGAGACCGTTCCGCGAGGTGCGGTGGTCTCGTTAGATTTAGAAATTGAGACAGAGGAACCGTCCTCGTTAAAGAGTTCCAGAGCGCGCGGTTTGGTGGCATCGCGCTTGAGTAGCCCGCGCGCCTCCAGGGCAGATAGATGGGCGTGCACGGTGCTGGGGGAGGAAAGGCCCACGGCAGAAGCCATCTCGCGCACGCTGGGCGGATAACCCTTCTCCTGCTGATATTCCTTGATGAAGTCGTAAATTTGCTGCTGACGCTTGGTAATTTTGCGAGCCATCAGGGCATCCTCTCTACCCATGTCAAACAAATGTTCGAATTTTGCTTGACAGGAACAACTGTTCGAAGATAATAATAACCGAACATTCGTTCTCGCGCTAGACATTTTTGTCCGCGCGGCTTGATAAAACTGTTCTCAGCAAAACACGCGAGAGGAGAACATGATGAACGCAACGAATATGGTCCAGGGAAACCTCGCCCTTAAGCTCGAGACGTCTGCAGAATACACTTTTACGGTTGTTCAGGGTGGCCGCTCCAGCTTTCAGCCTTTGACCGTAAAGCCTGCTCGCAATCAGCAGGCTGTAGCCGCGCCGGGCCGCGTTGCCCTGAAGGTTCCGACGATTGTCGCCGTTGCCGTTGCGCTTACGCTCTTCTTTGTCCTCGCTACGTCGGTCTTTAGCGCTCGTCACGCCGCGTATGCCGAGTCCGTTTCCAACGTTACCTATGAGACCATTCGCGTTCAGTCTGGTGATTCTCTTTGGTCGCTTGCCGAGGAATATCCAATCGAAGGCCTTTCCACGCAAGAGACTTCCGACATGATCCGTAACGTCAATCATCTGGAGCATGGTTCGCTCGCCGCCGGTGCGCATCTTAAGGTTCCTGCTCGTTCGTAATCATTATCGCGCTGCGCATGGTACCCTTGTTATCGTTTAAGAGGAGGTACCATGCGCTGTCCCAAATGCGGCAAGGCACATACCCGCGTCGTTGATTCCCGTATGCAGGAGTCAAATAACACCATTAAGCGTCGCCGCGAATGTTGCTCGTGTAACTATCGCTTTACAACGTTCGAACGATGCGAAGACCCAATCGAGGTCATTAAGTCGGACGGAACCAAGCAGCGGTTCGATCGCAATAAGCTGCTCGTCGGCTTGATGCGCGCCACTATCAAGCGCGATATCGACACTAAGAAGCTCAATGAGATTATCGATGACATCGAGGTCGAGCTGCGCTCTCGCACGCTGACGGCCGTTACGTCCCATGAGTTGGGTGACATGGTACTCAAGCGCTTGGCCAAGATCGACAAGGTGGCGTACATCCGCTTTGCCTCGGTCTACCGCGATTTCAAAGACGTCGATGAGTTTCTGCAAGAGCTCGACAAGCTAAGGTGATTCCATGTCCAACATTACCGTCAACATAAAGCGTCTCGACCCCACCGTCGAGCTTCCCAAATACGCCCATCCCACCGATGCCGGCTTGGATTTGCGCTCCAACGAGGACTGCATTCTGAAGCCCTTCGAACGCCGTCTGGTCTCTACTGGGCTGGCCATCGCCCTGCCCGATGGCTACGCCGGCTTCGTCCAGCCCCGAAGCGGTTTGGCCATCAAGCAGGGCCTGTCTATAGTCAATACGCCGGGCCTCATCGACGCCCACTACCGAGGAGAACTCAAGGTTATCCTCATCAACCTGGATCCCTCCAACAACATCCAAATCAACAAAGGCGACCGCATAGCCCAACTCGTCATCCAAGAAGTCCCCACGGTCAATCTCATAGAGGTAGACGAGCTAGACAAAACCGACCGAGGCAACGGAGGCTTCGGCTCCAGCGGCGTCGCCTAGGGCGCTCGTATCCCTCCCGCCCGGGGCTTACCTATATCATTCCATGCTCAAACATTCTCGCGTCGCTTCGCTCGCTGCGAAACTGCGCGTGGAACGATATAGGTAA
>FR878554.1 GCA_000434535.1 Collinsella sp. CAG:166 | reverse complement strand
ATTGAACGTCAGATTGCCGCTTAGGGGCGTTTGCAGCGTCGAGCAGTTGCGGCGTTTGGTAAAACGCCGCAACGAACTAGCTCAGCATTGCATCCATCATCTCGGAGTTGACGGAGTCGTCGGCAGACCACTCGCCGTCGTCGTTGCAGGTGTACTTGAAGATAACCGTGGTCTTCCTGGGCTCGGTGGCCTTGGTCACATCGACCATAACCTGACCGGCCATCTTGTACAACTCGTCATCGGAAGGAACCGTGTCAAGCGCAGCGACCTTCTCCTGATACTGGGTGGAGAAGTCCTCGACGATCTTGTTCATAGACTTGCAGGTGATGGAGACCTCGGCGGTCGCGACACCCTTGTCCTCGTCGACCGTCACGTCGCCGATCTTGTAGTCAAAGCCTTCGAGATAGGTCTTGGCATACTCCTTGGGATCGATACCCAGCTGCTCGAACTCGTCGCCCGAAGCCTCCTCCAGACCAGAGAGGAAGTCGTCGCCACCGTTCTTGACCTCGTCAAACTGCGTCGTAAGATCCTCGGTGATGAGCTCCTCAACCGAAGGACCTCCACAGCCAGAAAGCAGGACCACGCATGCAACCAAGACGGCCATGAGGGGCGCAAGCAGCAGCTTCTTTTTCATGTTGTTCCTCCCAATGAGCGGCACCGCGCTTCCCGGACGCGGCACACGTTGTAATAAATAAGCCCATACTATCCACTTATGAACACCCTCGGCAACGCGAAGGCGCGGTCGGTTCGTTTTAGCGTCCGAACGGTTTGCAAACCCGCCAAACGTGCAATAAAACGCTTCCCCGCGGTGCAATAAAAAAGGTGGCCGGAAAACCCGACCACCCTTGCACATCCTTTGGATGCCGCAGTTTACTTGCGGACGACCTTAACGATGGCGTCACCGGCGGCGACGGCAGACTCGGCCTCAACGGCGAGTTCGACATCGGCAAACTCGGCGGTGTTGGACACGGCCACCACGACGCAGTCCTTGTAACCGGCAGCGGCGATCTTGGCGCGGTCGATCTTGAGTATGGGCTGGCCGGCCTTCACAACGTCGTCGGCCTTGACGAAGCCCTCGAAGCCGTCACCGTTCATGTTGACGGTATCGACACCAACGTGCACCAGAACCTCGATGCCGCTATCGGACTGCAGGCCCACGGCGTGACCCATGGTGACGGTCACCTTACCGTCGCAGGGAGCGTAGACCAGATCATCCTCGGGCCACACGGCACAGCCCTTGCCCAGAACCTCGCCACCAAAGACGGGATCGGGCACGTCGGCCATCTTGATGACCTTGCCCTTGACGGGCGAGCACAGCACGTCGGCGCCGGCAGAAGCAGAGATGGAGGCCGGGGCAGCGGCAGCCGCGGGCTCAGCCTTCTTCTTGAACATGTCAAACAGACCCATACGTTTTCTCCTCTTGATTAAGCGCAACGTTATGCGCATGCCTATGGTGATTATAGTGCTAAATGACCAAAATACTAAGGCGAGGGCTCGAATCGCAAGCCTTCCCGGTAGTGCTCGTGGGATGAGCATCTCCTTTGCATCGCGGGTCGATAAGCCGAACATCGCCTGCGCACGGGACGGGCAGAAGCGAGCGCACCAAGCCCGATACTTCTTTTCGCTCTCGAGTCCTGCCGCCGCCCCGTCCCTGACACTTCCTGATACCGACCGAAACGTGCCAAAATAAACCCGTCCCTTTTTGGTAGGTTTGGCGAGTGTGGATTTTCGGACGCTTAACTAACGAGCGTGGATAATCTCCCACTTTGAGGCCGTCACCGAGCCAAAAACGGGAGATTATCCACGTTCATTTTGGATGACCCCCTTGTACCAAGCTGAGCTCCATGGTCAAGTAATAACGACTTCTCATCATTAGATTGTTTACATCAATTCTAATAACTATTTAATCCTTAAACTCGTTATTAGAATTGATATGATTAGCCTAATAACGAGTTTCCGGCACTAAAGATATGGAGGGCGCGATGCAAATCGAGGAGAACGGCCAGGGAACGCTCCGCAATAATCTATCGGGGAAATTGGCTTACTATTCGTTTTTTCCAACGCCCTTGCAATCATTGAGGCAGCTAAACCTCACCGAGGAAACCCATCGCACGCTTTCCGCATGCTCACGAAGGCTTGGAGAGCTTGAAGGCATGCTCTACTTTGTTCCCAACGCCGACATGTATCTGACAATGTACGTGCGCAAAGAAGCACTCCTTTCTTCGCAAATTGAGGGAACCCAGTGCACGTTTGACGACCTACTTAGTCCATCGCAAACACAACTCCATCATAAAGATGTCGCAGACGTCGTGAATTACGTCCGTGCTGTCGACCGCGGCGTAGAACTGCTCAAAAAGATGCCCTTGTGCACGAGACTTCTTAGGCAAGTTCATGCGGTCCTGCTGGACGGAGTGCGCGGAACGGAGAAGAATCCAGGCGAGCTGCGCTCCTCACAAAACTGGATTGGCCCCTCAGGCTGCACCATTGCAACCGCATCGTTTGTCCCTCCAAACATTGAAGATTTGAGCAACACGCTCCAGGACCTCGAACGCTTTATCAATGAGCCTCAAGTCGAAATGGATCCGATTGTGCGGGCGGCGCTCGTCCATTACCAATTTGAAACTGCCCATCCATTCCTAGACGGAAACGGTCGCCTGGGCAGGCTTCTCATTACACTTATGCTCATCAATGATGGCGTTCTTCATTCTTGCTTGTTCTATCCATCGTTCCAGTTCAAGAAAAATCGAAGCGAGTACTACCGGCAACTCACATCCGTAAGGGAGAGAGGCACTTACGAGGAATGGATAGAGTTTTTCTGTAACAGTCTTCTCGAGAGTGCGAAGGACTCGGTAGGGTCTTTAAAAAACCTTGTTGACCTCCATAACCGTTCCACAGCAACCATTACCGAAAATCTCGGAAGGACTGCTGCAAACGGGCAAAGGCTGTTGGGCATTCTTGAAGAGCACCCCATCGTCGACACCGCATTCATCGCTGCCCAACTCGATATCGGCAGGAGTACCGCGAGCTCGCTCGTCAAATCATTTGAAGAATTGGGTATCCTCCGTCCTCTCGACGAGTCAAGACAGAGATACCGGCAGTACGGGTATGAAGAGTATCTTTCGATTCTCAGGGAAGACGCCGAGCCGATTAGATAGGCATCGCAGTCCAGGCAAATTAAAGCGAGCGCGGATAATCTCCCACTTTGAGCCCGCACACAGGCCAAAAACGGGAGATTATCCACGCTCATTCCTGAGTAGTCATTTATGAACGTCCCCAATGACTAGTCCGGCAACGCCGATGCCTTGGCAACGACAGCGAACGGACCGCATTTTGCCGCATCCGGAGCAAGGCAACGCCACAGGTAGAGGACGGACAGCGAGCGCCGTCCAGGGCGAACAAGTTGGCATGAAAAAGGCGAGGCATTGACCTTCTGGTCATGCCTCGCCTTTTGAATGACAAATTGTCGCCCTGGGCGGCGCGCAGCGTCGGCCGGTTACGGCGTTTGGTAAAACGCCGTAACTAACGAACTCCGTACTGCTCGTAATAGGCGTCGATGGCGGCCTTGAGCTCATCATCGATGACGACCTTGCCATCGATCTCGTGGTTGTAGAGGGTCTCGACGACCTCGGCCATGGAGACGATGCTCGCGACGGGGAAACCGTACTTGGCCTCGATCTCCTTCTGCGCGGTGGTCACGCCGCCCTTGCCGACCTCCATGCGGTTGAGGGACACGATCAGGCCCTTGATCTCGACATCGGCAGCAGCCTTAACCTTGGGATAGGTCTCGTCGATGGACTTGCCGCTGGTGGTGACATCCTCGACCATGACCACGCGATCGCCGTCCTGGGGCTCATAACCCAGCAGGTTGCCCTTGTCGGCACCGTGGTCCTTGGCCTCCTTGCGGTCGCAGCAGTACTTGACCTCCTTGCCGTACAGCTCGTGGTAGGCAATCGCGGTCACGACGGCCAGGGGAATGCCCTTGTAGGCCGGCCCAAACAGCACATCAAAGTCGTCGCCAAAGTTATCGTGGATGGCCTGGGCATAATACTCGCCCAGCTTCTTGAGCTGATAGCCCGTCACGTAAGCGCCGGCGTTCATAAAGAACGGGGACTGACGGCCGCTCTTGAGCGTAAAGCTGCCGAACTTAAGAACGTCGGACTCAACCATAAACTTGATGAACTCTTGCTTGTAAGCCTCCATGCGGGCTCCTCTCGTAATCGCGTACGTACCTTCCAGTTTAGCGCAGGCGAAGCATCGATGCGGGCGCGCTTTGGGGCCACGGCATTCTGTAAAGGCTTTGTCAGGGGGAATGGTTTTCCGAACAATGGGGTTGACATGTCAAACCCCCTCATCAAAAATACGGGCGGATT
>FR878553.1 GCA_000434535.1 Collinsella sp. CAG:166 | reverse complement strand
GGTCGCCACCACGGCCACCGCGTTCGCCAAAGCCGCCGCGACCGCCGCGGTCGCCGCCACGGCCACCGCGATCGTCACGACCGCCGCGAGGACCGCGGTCCTCGTCCAGGCCCATGGCGACGAGCGGAGCGATGACCTTATCGAGAGCGGCCATCAGCTCGGTGGCCTCCTCGTAAGAAAGCTCAGGCAGGAGCTTCTCCTTCTTGTTGGCAAGCTCGACCAGGCCCTCAGCGGCATCCTCGGCAGCGAAGACAACGATCTTGCGCATATCGCCCTCGGCGTCGTCGATGCGGCCAACCAGATCGGCAGCCTCGGCCTCGGCCATCAGGCCATCGAGCTCACGAAGGCGCATGCCCAACAGGTCGGACATTTCCTTCTGCTCCATCTTGGGCTTGAGGTCAAGGAGCTTGATGGCGCGCTCGATGTTCGCCATGCGCTCGGCCTTGGCCTCCTCCTCTTTGGAAATAGCAAAGCGACGGCTACGCAGCAGGCGGGCGGCCTTCTGCATCTTGTCCATCAGCTCTTCGTCATCGTAATCAACGGCGGCCTCGACAACCTCGGCCTCCTCCTCGGCGGAAACCTCGTCAGCAGCCTCAACCTCGGCAGCTTCGGTCTCCACGGTCTCGACTGCCTCGACCTCGGCAGCCATGGTCTCGTTCTCGGTCTCGTTCATAATCTCTTCGTTCTCAGACATGAGACTCCTTCTTGGCCCTCTCGGGCATCATCGCCCCATTCGCGGGGCCCGTCGCGCACTCTTTGCGCTTTAAACATTCATGCCTCTCGGCAAAACGTCCATTAGTTTATGGTGTCGCCATCCAATCTAGCTGCAGAATCTATGTGCACACATTAATGCGACATGTGCGACTCGCGACGAGCGTACACCAGCGACACCGCGAACCCGACCACGGCAATTACAGCCGCCACACGCACGGCAGTTGCAAATCCAATCGCCTGGGCAACGTCGGTCGCAGCGCCAGCGGCGCCGGCAGTCGCCGCAGAACTCGAGAGCAGGCCGATAAACAGCGACGGGCCAAACGATGCGGCAATCATGTTCCACGTGTTGAGCAATGCTGTTCCGTGAGGATGCTCAGCGACAGGCAGCGTCTCCAAGCCGGCCGTTTGCGAGGGGCTCAGCACCAAACCGACTCCGGCATACACAACAACGGTCAGCGCCACGACGACGCCGATGTTCATGCTTGCGGCCGTCATCGAGATGGCAGTCTGCCCCACGGCGATCAGGGCAAAGCCGACCGGCAGCAGCGGCCATGCGCCACGGGCGTCCATCACGCGTCCGCCCACAATCGAGGTCACGGCGTTGCAGGCAATCGCCGGCAAAATGAACAAGCCCGCAACAAGTGCGGTCATACCGTATGCGCCCTCAAAATAGAGCGGCAACAAAACGCTCATCGAGAACGTTGTCATCATCGACACCACCACAAGCAAACACGCAGGCCAAAAACGAACGCTCGCCATGGGACGCACGTTAAGCACCGGATGCTCGAGCTTGAGCTGACGGGCCGCAAACAGGCCGAGCAGCACAATGGCGGCGAAAAGCGCCACGACACCGGCAATCAGATTGGTCGAGAACTCGCCTACGGAATACACAAATGCCGTAATGCCGGCGGCGAGTATAACAACCGACAGAATATCGAGCGTGATGTTCGAGCGCTCTCCGACATTCTGAACAAGCTTTACGCCCGCCGCAGCGACCACAATGCCGCCCACCAGCGGCACTACGAACACCGCCCTCCAGCCAAACAACGTGCACATAAGACCGCTGATCACGGGTCCAAACGCCGGCCCCAGCGTAATGCAGGCACCGCCCAGGCTCAGATACAGACCGAGCTTCTCGCGCGGAGCGCAAGACAGCACCACGTTCATCATGAGCGGGAACAAGATGCCCGATCCCGCAGCCTGCAAAATACGGCTTGGCAGCAAAACGCTAAACGACGGAGCGACCAGGCACAGGACTTCGCCGGCGACCATGCATCCGCATGCGAAAAACAGCAGCTTGCGCGTCGAGAAACGGCCGGACAGAAATGCCATGATGGCCGTAAAGATCGACGTCACGATCATGTAGCCCGAAACGAGCCACTGCGCCGTGGTGGCACTCACCGAAAAGGCCGCCATAATGTCGTGCAACGCCACGTTAATGATGTTCTCGTTAAATGCGGCGACAAAGGCTGCAATATACATTACGGTAAGAAGCGCCGCAGTGCCCGATGGCGTTACTTGAACTTGTTGCTGAGATTTGCTCCCCATGCATTTCCTTCCTCTTGGAACGACAGTCGCATCGCCCCAGAGGAACAGCCCAGGGCGAAAAATGAGCCCTAGACTTACGCCAGACGCCGTACACGACGAGTCTGACAACATGGTCCAACGTCGAAAGATTGTAACGCGGACGCACAGCTTTCCTTCCACGCTATTATTAAAAGTCCACGAAAGCATGAGACATGAGGAGCCCGCCATGATTAAGCCCATCATGAAATCCGAGTTCTTTTTGCGCCTACCTTCCGAAGACGCGGGACCCGACGATGCCGCGACCGGGCAGGACCTCATGGATACGCTCCACGAGCATGAGCACGAGTGTGTGGGCCTCGCTGCCAACATGATCGGCGTGCGCAAACGCATCATCTGCGTAAAGGACGGCAACAGGGTGCTGCTTATGTACAACCCGCAGATTCTTGAGCAGGTCAATGCCTATCAGACGAGCGAAGGCTGCCTCTCGCTCATATGACCCAATCCGCTGTCAAGA
>FR878552.1 GCA_000434535.1 Collinsella sp. CAG:166 | reverse complement strand
GGGCTCGAAGCCCATATATTTTGGACGGAGAGTTCGATCCTGGCTCAGGATGAACGCTGGCGGCGCGCCTAACACATGCAAGTCGAACGGCACCTATCTTCGGATAGAAGCGAGTGGCGAACGGCTGAGTAACACGTGGAGAACCTGCCCCCTCCCCCGGGATAGCCGCCCGAAAGGACGGGTAATACCGGATACCCCGGGGTGCCGCATGGCACCCCGGCTAAAGCCCCGACGGGAGGGGATGGCTCCGCGGCCCATCAGGTAGACGGCGGGGTGACGGCCCACCGTGCCGACAACGGGTAGCCGGGTTGAGAGACCGACCGGCCAGATTGGGACTGAGACACGGCCCAGACTCCTACGGGAGGCAGCAGTGGGGAATCTTGCGCAATGGGGGGAACCCTGACGCAGCGACGCCGCGTGCGGGACGGAGGCCTTCGGGTCGTAAACCGCTTTCAGCAGGGAAGAGTCAAGACTGTACCTGCAGAAGAAGCCCCGGCTAACTACGTGCCAGCAGCCGCGGTAATACGTAGGGGGCGAGCGTTATCCGGATTCATTGGGCGTAAAGCGCGCGTAGGCGGCCCGGCAGGCCGGGGGTCGAAGCGGGGGGCTCAACCCCCCGAAGCCCCCGGAACCTCCGCGGCTTGGGTCCGGTAGGGGAGGGTGGAACACCCGGTGTAGCGGTGGAATGCGCAGATATCGGGTGGAACACCGGTGGCGAAGGCGGCCCTCTGGGCCGAGACCGACGCTGAGGCGCGAAAGCTGGGGGAGCGAACAGGATTAGATACCCTGGTAGTCCCAGCCGTAAACGATGGACGCTAGGTGTGGGGGGACGATCCCCCCGTGCCGCAGCCAACGCATTAAGCGTCCCGCCTGGGGAGTACGGCCGCAAGGCT
>FR878551.1 GCA_000434535.1 Collinsella sp. CAG:166 | reverse complement strand
CGACATGTTGGTGCCGGTGTCGCCGTCGGGTACGGGGAAGACGTTGAGCTTGTTGATCTCCTCGGCCTTGTCGGAAACGGCAGCCGCAGCGATCGGAAAACAGGTGCGAATGGTCTTTGCAATCATGGGTATTTGAATCTCCGTTTTCGGATGCTAGTTCAGACGGCTCTTGAGCGCGTCGATGTGAATGCCGATCTTAAGGCTGGCGGGATCGATCTGAGCGATCTCCTGCAAGGTGAAGGCAACGGAGCTCGAAAGATTGTGGCAAACGGACTTCATGTTGACGCCGTTCTCGAGCACGACGTGAAGATCGACCGTAAGGCCGTTCTCGTCGGCGGAGACAAGCACGCCCTTGCGGAGGCGCTGACCGGCAAGCAGGCGCACGCTCTCGGCGCCCTGGAGCTGCTCGGCCATACCGACGACGCCATAGCACGTCATCGCAGCATAACCGGCAATATCGGCAATAACGTCGTTCGAGACGCTCAGGCTGCCGTTAATGGTCTCAGACACAAGAATCTCCTTATCTGGTGCTCGCGGCACCATCTCGTGGGAGCAATCATTGCATTATTCTACAACGAGCGCGCCATGTTGAGGTGGTGGGTCGCGGGAATACATCCTCGACACGAAATGTTGATACGGTAACGTTCGCGCCAGGCGATCGCGGCATGAAAAAACCCGCCGCATAAGCGACGGG
>FR878550.1 GCA_000434535.1 Collinsella sp. CAG:166 | reverse complement strand
TACGACGCCGGCGATCTGCTGGCCGTCGACGACAGCGTGCTCAAGCGCCATGGCGGCGAAAAGCTGTCGGTGAAGGTCGACGGCAAGCGCGTGAAGCAAGGCAAATGGGATAGTCACGAGCTTACGGGTGGCGAGAAGGTGACGGTCAAGGACGGCCGCAACGTGTACGAAAAGCATGAGGTCCAGGCCACGACTATCGAGCCAAAGCTTAAGGTCGAGGGCACGGGTGCCATTGAGTATGTCAAAACCTGGGGTGTTCAGGGCCGCTCCGAGGTATGGGTCGGCGAGCAGTCGGGCAAGACGCAGGACCGCGGCGAGGTCGTGCCCGCCACCGACTGCGTGGTCGAGTGCGCAAGCGTAGCGCCCAAGGGCAACGAAAAGTACGTGGCCCTGACATTTGACGAGGGCCCGAGCGGCGCGACCAAGCAGATCTTGCAGGTGCTCAAGGAAAAGGGCGTCACGGCGACGTTCTTCCTTTCGGGCGATGCCGCGGAAGCCTCGCCCGCTACTGCCAAAGCGATTGCCGATGCCGGGTGCGAGATCGGCTCCAACAGCTACAGCGATGATTCGCTCAAGGGCGAGGATCGCGAGACGGTGCGCAAGCAGATCACGAAGGGCACCGAGGCGATTAAGTCGGCGACCGGCGTCGAGACGATGTTGCTGCGTGCCCCCTACGCCGCGTTTGACGAGCAAAGCTGGATTGACTCGATGGACCTGGTGTCCGCCGTGGTTTCGTGGAATATCGATTCGGGCGACTGGCTGCTCAATGGCGCTGACGAGCAAGTATCGACCGTGCTCGACTCGATGACGCCGGGCAATATTGTGCTGCTCACCGATAGCGATGGGTGCGCCGAGCAGACGCTCGAGGCGCTGCCGCAGATTATCGATGGCCTTGTCGCCGACGGCTACAAGATCGTGACGCTCAGCGACCTGGTCAAGACGGACACGGCATTGAGTAAAAAGCTCACCTCGCTCACCAAGGTTTCCATGCCCAAAAACGCCGTGTTCCCCCAACTCCCCGAGGACGACGACACCACAGAGTAGTCATTGGGGACGTGCTTAAACGACTGGTCGTTTAGGGCGGTCTTAATCGCTTTGTCCCACCGTGCTCATCTGGCTCTATGTCACGGATACGTCAGCGTTTGGTATGCCTGCGATGTGCAGCGCATAAATTCGGTGCCGCAGTGCGATGCTGATGCTATAGTTACTGCGGTTAATGAGGGTCAAGAGAAAGGTTACAGGTGAAATCCAAACCTCGACCATACAGTCGATGACCCCATGCAGGTGCTTTCTGCGCGTGCACGGGGTGTGAGCGTCGAGCGGCGTGCCGCCCGCGCATGCGTATACATATCTAAAAGTCCACGGATTGCGTGCCGGCATGGTCGCGCGGTCCGCAGGAATCATGATGGGGAGCACCATTGAATTATCTGAGTGAGATGCTCAAATTGCCAGTCTTGGACGTCGACGGCGAAAAGCTCGGCGTTGTGAATGATTTTGGCATTGCTACCGGCGAAGTTTTTCCGCACGTGACGTCGCTCGCGTTCCGCGGTCCCGGCAAGACGCCGTTTATGATCAGCTGGCGCAAATGGGTCGACCGTATCGACGAGACGGGCGTACACCTTAAGACGTCGGCCACCGAAATCCGTTTTTCGTACTTGCAGCCGACCGAACTCTTGCTTGCCCGCGACGTGCTTAACAAGCAGATTGTCGATACGCAGGGCATGAAGGTCGTGCGCGTCAACGACATCAAGTTCTCCATGTCGGGCGAGAATCAGCTGCGCCTGCTGGGTGCCGAGGTCGGCGCCCGCGGTCTGCTGCGCGCGATCAGCCCCACACTCGAGCATGTCGTCGAGGGCTTTATGAAGCACCTGGGCAAGCCGCTCAGTGAGGACATTATCGCCTGGTCTTATATGGACCTGCTCGACCGTTCGACTAAAAATATCCAGCTGTCGGTGTCGCATAAGACGCTTGGCGAACTGCACCCTGCTGACATTGCCGACATTATCGAGCAGCTCGACCCGCGCCTGCGTGCGCAGGTGTTCGCGCAGCTCGACACTGCCCAGGCCGCCGAGGCCATCTCGGAGTTCGATGATGACGAGCTTATGACCGAGATGCTCGAGGGTCTGTCCGACACGGACGCATCGTCGATGCTGGCCATGATGGACCCGGATGACGCCGCCGACCTGATCGACGAGCTCGATTACGAGAAGGCCGAGAAGCTTCTGCGCCTGATGGGCGTTCAGGAGGAGAAGGCGATTCGTAACCTGCTGGGCTATGAGGACAACACCGCCGGCCGTATCATGACCTCGGAGTTTGTCTCCCTGCCTGCCACGGCGACGGTCGCTGACGCCATCGAGGCGATCCGCAAGCTCGACGAGGACTTCGAGAGCGTCTACTACGTCTACACCGAGGATCCGAGTGGCATGCTCACCGGCGTCCTTTCGCTGCGCACGCTCATCGTGGCCGACCGCGACGCCACGCTGGGCCAGCTGGCCTATCGCGACCTGGTTTATGTGTCGCCCGACGATGACCAGGAAGACGTAACGGACGAGATGACCAAGTACGACCTGGTCGCCATCCCCGTTTGCGACGAGAACCGTCACATCTTGGGTATCGTGACCTTTGATGACGCCATGGACGTTATCGCCGAGGAGCACCAGGAGGACCTGCAGATCGCAGGCGTCGGCTCGGGCGATAGCGCGTCCGACGACTCGACGAATGTGCTCAGCTGGTTTGTACATCGCCAGTACTGGGTTGTCGTGTGGGGCATTGCCTCGTGCATCATGGCAACAGTGCTGGGGACGGCGCTGGGCTCCGCGCATCTGGTGGTGTTTCCCATGTGCGCCATGCCGCTCGTGTTGCTGGCTGCCTCGCGTATGGTGTCGTTCGTCAAGAACTACTTCCTGGAGTACGACGGCCATGACGATGAGCCCAAGCCGTATTTGGGATTTTTCTTCCAGAGCACGGGCATGGGCCTGATTCTGTCGCTCGTGACCTACCTGTGCGCCCAGCTGGTGCGCACCGCAGCATTCCTCGACGCGCCCATGTCTGAGGAGCAGCTCTTTACCGGCTGCTTTAACATCGCGGCCATCGTCTGCCTGATTGGCAACATGAGCGCCGTGATTTACCTGATGGTGTTGTTCTGGCGTGACGAGCACGACCTCAATACGTCGGGCACCGCCATGAACGTCATTGCCGTCATGATTTCATGCGTGGCGTACTGCATCGCTGCAGTGCTGCTCACCATGTCGGTCATGGGGTAGGTGGTCGCGTGCAAAACACGAAACAAAAGGCGAGCACCAAGCAAAAGCTGACCATCGCGGCCATCTTTGGCGCCATGGGCCCTGGCCTTTTGGCGGCGCTTTCGGGCAATGACGCCGGCGGCATCGCCACGTATTCCAGTGCCGGTGCCAGCTATGGCTACAAGATGCTGTGGATGCTTCCCGTCATGACCGTGCTGCTCATCGTGACACAGGAGACTGCGGCGCGTTGCGGCTGCGTCACAGGCAAGGGCCTGGCGTCGCTCATCCGCGAGCGCTTTGGCGTGCGCAGGAGCGTGCTGGCCATGGCGGCGCTGCTGATCGCCAATACGGCCGTGACCATTTCGGAGTTTGCGGGTATCGCGAGCGGTCTTGCCCTCTTCGGCGTGCCGGCGAGCATCTCGGTGCCGCTGGTGGCACTGCTGGTTTGGATGCTTACCATGTCGGGCAGCTTCCAGCGCATCGAGAAGATTCTGCTGCTGGTGAGTTGCGTGTTTGTGACCTACATTGTCGCTGCATTTATGGCTGGTCCCAGCTGGGGCGATGTGGCGGTCGACCTGGTTGTGCCCAACATCCAAAACGACCCCAGTTACGTGTCGCTTGTGGTCGCAACGATCGGTACCACCATCGCACCGTGGATGATCTTCTTGGCGCAGAACAACGTGGTCGATAAGAATGCGGGCGAGGACGATATCGTGCTGCAGCGTATCGACACCGTGAGCGGCTCGATTGCCGCCGATGTCATTGCCGGCTTTATTATCATCACGACCGGTACGGTATTGTTCCCCGCGGGCATTCAGATTAGCGATGCTGCCGACGCCGCTCGCGCGCTGGAGCCCATCGCGGGCCAGTGGTCTACGGTGCTGTTCGCCTCGGGCCTGGTCGCGGCGAGCTTCTTGGCCGCCTGTGTGCTGCCGGGTGTTACGTCGAGTGCTATCTGCGAGGCATTTGGCTGGGAGCGCGGTGCCGATCGCAGCTGGGACGAGGCCCCGGTCTATCGCGGCATTATTACGGCCATCATTGGCATCTCTGCCATGCTGGTGCTCATGCCCGGCGTCGACCTGTTCCAGATTATGATGACCTCGCAGGTCATCAACGGCGTGCTGTTGCCCGTGGTTTTGGTGTTCCAGGTGGTTATTGCCGCCGATCGACACATTATGGGCGCCAACCGCAACGGCCGCGTGTGGAA
>FR878549.1 GCA_000434535.1 Collinsella sp. CAG:166 | reverse complement strand
TCGGGGCTTCCCCGGCCTCACAGCTACGAGAGCGACGTTCTCAGCAACTCGTTGAAGAGCTTCGGGTTACCCTTGCCGCGGCTCGCCTTCATGCACTGGCCCACCAAAAAGCCGATGACCTTCTGGTTGCCGTCACGATACTGCTGCGCCTGATCGGCACAGTTAGCCAGCACCTCGTCCACGATCGGCTGCAGCGCGCCGGCGTCGCTCACCTGACGCATACCACGCTCGTCGACGATCTTGTTGGGGTCATCGCCGGTCTGGGCCATGGCCTCAAAGACCTCGTGCGCCTGGTTGGAGCTGATAGCATCGGTCGCCAGCAACTTGGCAAGGGCTGCCACCTGAGCCGGCGCGATGCCGGACTCGGCCAGCGACACGCCCGCGCCCTTAAGGTAGGCGATCATCTCGTTCACCAGCAGGTTTGCGACCGTCTGGGTCTCCTTGCCGGCCATGCCGGCAGCGGCGGCCTCAAAGAACTCGGCAAACTCCGGGTCGCCGGCGATCTGCTCGGCATCGGCCGCCTTAATGCCAAAGTCGGCCTCAAAACGGGCACGCTTGGCATCGGGCAGCTCGGGGATCTCGCCACGGCAGCGGTCGATGAACTCGTCGTCCAGATCGAACGGCGCCAGGTCGGGATCGGGGAACAGACGATAGTCGTCGGCCGTCTCCTTCACACGCATAACCACGGTGCGCTTGCGGCTGGGCTCCCAGTGGCGGGTCTCCTGATAGATGATGCCACCCTCCTCGAGCACCTCGGCCTGGCGGCAGATCTCGTAGGCAAGGCCGTCGTGCAGGCTCTTAAACGAGTTGAGGTTCTTGAGCTCGGTCTTGGTGCCCAACTTGGTCTCGCCGCGGCGGCGCAGCGACACGTTGCCGTCGCAGCGCATGGAACCCTTCTCCATGGAGCAGTCCGAAATGCCCAGCGTCACAAAAATGCGACGGAGCTTCTCCATAAACAGGCGAGCCTCCTCAGGCGTGCGCAGGTCGGGCTCGGTGACGAGCTCAATCAGCGGTGTGCCGCAGCGGTTGTAGTCGACGAGCGACTCGGCAGCGGCGGTAATGCGGCCCTCGGCACCGCCCACGTGGACCATCTTGGCGGCGTCCTCCTCCATGTGGATGCGCAGGATGCGGATGGGCACCGTGTAGGAACCGTCCTCGCGACGCTCGGGCATCTGTAGGTTGGACGCGTCATAGCTGGCCAGATGGCCGGCGCGCTGGTTACCCTCGCGCATGGTCGACGTCATGGACGTTGACAGACCCTCGGCGTTGGCCGAGGCGCTCGCCAGGCTCTGGGCCTCGGCCTCGCCAAACGCGCAGTCGGGGCGCTCGGCGGCACCGCGACCGGTCACGTCCAGATCCAGGTGACCGTACATGGCAAAGGCGACCGGACCCTGCGTGGTCTGGAAGTTCTTGGCCATATCGGGATAGAAGTAGTGCTTGCGGTAGAACATCGAGTGACGCTGGATCTCGCAATTGGTGGCGAGGCCGGCCTTGACGATGCTCTCGATTGCCTTCTTGTTAGGCACCGGCAGGGCGCCGGGCAGGCCCAGGCATACCGGGCACACGTTGGCGTTGGGCTCGTCATCGTGGCTGAGCTTGCAGTTGCAGAACATCTTGGTGTCGAGTGCGGTGAGCTCGGTATGGATCTCCAGGCCGATCACGGCCTCCCAATCCTGCAGGACCTCGGAAAGCTCCTTCATTACAGCTCGCCTCCCTTCCCGGCAAAATCGGGCGCGACGGAAAGCGCGGGCGCACCCGTGACGGCATCGGCAAAGCCGCGCTCCAGGGCGCGGGCAAACGTAAGCAGCTGACGGTCCTTAAACGCAGGTCCCACCAGCTGGGCAGAAACGGGCAGCTGAGTATCCTCGCCCAGGCCCAGCGGCACCGAGATACCGCCGTTGCCGCAAATGTTGAGCGAAATGGTGTATAGGTCGGAGAGGTACATCTGCGTGGGGTCGCTGATCTCGCCAAACTTAAAGGCCGTGCGCGGCGAGGCGGGCATGAGGATGGTGTCCACCTTGGCATACGCGGCGTCGTAGTCCTGCGTGATGAGCGTGCGGGCCTTTTGCGCAGCGTAGTAGTACTTGTCGTACACGCCCGAGCTCAGCAGGTAGGCGCCGAGCATCTGACGGCGCTTGGCCTCGGCGCCAAAGCCGTGGGCGCGCGACAGCGAGCTCTGGTCGGACAGGTTGGCGCAGCCCTCCTCCTGATAGCCGTAGCGAATGCCGTCGAAACGTGCCAGGTTGGAGAACGCCTCGGCCGGGCCGATGACGTAGTAGGCAGCGATTGCGGCGTCCAGGTGCGGCAGGTCGACCTCGACCAGCTCGGCGCCCTGGTTCTGCAGCTCCTGGGCGGCGCGCTGGACAGCGGCCTTGACCTCGGGCGTCAGACCCTCGGCCTCCATAAACGCGGGGATGATGCCTACGCGCTTGCCCTCGATGCTGTCGTTGAGATGCTCGGTAAAGTCGACGGCGCAATCCTGGCTGGTGCAGTCGTACGGATCGTGGCCCGCGCCGGTAAGCGCGTTCATGGCCAGCGCGACATCCTCGACCGTACGGCCAAAGGGGCCCACCTGGTCGAGCGACGAGCCAAAGGCAACCACGCCGTAACGGCTCACGGCGCCATACGTGGGCTTAAAGCCCACCACGCCGCACAGCGACGCCGGCTGGCGAATGGAG
>FR878548.1 GCA_000434535.1 Collinsella sp. CAG:166 | reverse complement strand
TAACCGAAAGGGAGCCGAAGCGAAAGCGAGCCTTAACAGGGCGACTTGAGTCCCGCGCCGCGGACGCGAAGCCGGGTGAGCTATCCGTGGGCAGGCTGAAGCGGGGGTAAGACCCCGTGGAGGGCCGAACGCACGTCGGTTGAAAACGGCGGCGATGACCTGCGGATAGGGGTGAAAGGCCAATCAAACCCGGAGATATCTCGTTCTCCCCGAAATAGCTTTAGGGCTAGCGTCGCGCGTTCACCGCCGGAGGTAGAGCACCGGATGGACGAGGGGGCTTCGCCGCCTACCGAATCCAACCGAACTCCGAATGCCGGCGGCCCAGAGCGCGGCAGTCAGAGCATGTGGGCTAAGCTGTGTGCTCGAGAGGGAAACAGCCCGGACCGCCCGCTAAGGTCCCCAAGTTCCAGCCGAGTGGCAAAGGATGTGCGTCCGCCCAGACAACCAGGATGTTGGCTTAGAAGCAGCCATCCATTCAAAGAGTGCGTAACAGCTCACTGGTCGAGTGGACATGCGCCGACAATACACGGGGCTAAGCTGGACACCGAAGCGGCGGGATTTT